>CALBEY010000054.1 GCA_937888805.1 uncultured Burkholderiaceae bacterium | reverse complement strand
AAAGCACCGGCGCGAGGCCTGGGCGTCATCTTGATCAAACCGCAACACCTCAGGCTGTTTGATTGCAGTGCTGAGCTAGCGTTGGGGCTGGGGCTAAGGCTAGTTTTCTGGCAAGGCTTCTAATTTTCTCGAGCGCCAATCAAGCACAGCGGTGCGCACGTGCATTTTGTCAGCCAAGGCGGGGAGCTGTTCGCCAATCACCTGTCCGGCAAACTGGGCCAAGAATCGTGCCTTTAACTCAGCCCGAGCGCGATCCACGCCAACCTGGTCGTAAGGCACTGAAGCCAGCAATAAAAACCCGTCAGACGGGATACGGCCCGCGCGCATGTTGTCGTCAATGATTTGTGCCGCTGTCTGAATGGGGTGCGCCAAATTGGGACTATATGGCCCGATAATCAGGGCAAGGTTGGGTGTGTGTAACCAGTCAAACCCACGCCCCAAACAAATCATCCATTCCCGGTGCTCAATATCCAATAGCCTGAGTTGCTGCTCATTTTGTTGCCTAACCTGTTGAACATGGCTGAGGTTACCCATCAGCAAAGGCAACAGATCCATGCGCATTTCATCAGGCATGTCAGGCAGCAGTGTGGCCAACTCGAAAGCCATGAC
Organism: uncultured Burkholderiaceae bacterium; assembly: GCA_937888805.1. GTDB lineage: Bacteria > Pseudomonadota > Gammaproteobacteria > Burkholderiales > Burkholderiaceae_B > Algicoccus. The sequence continues at coordinate 15,555 of CALBEY010000054.1, read as the reverse complement.
TTTCTCATCAGCCCCAACAAAGTCACTCAAGTTCAGCGTTGGACCGCCCACATGCGAATGCAATGTGATGGCGTCCTCGTCTGTTTCAAAACCACAAACCAGTGGGTAGACCGATTCATGTGATTGCCCAAAAATATGGGTCACTTGTTCGCGAATCTGCCATGTATGGTCAAGTGCTGCCTGCTTGTTGAAATGAAATCCAGCGCAGCCACGCTTTGAATCGCCTTTGGAGTAGTGGTAGGTGATGAGTAACAGCACGCACCTGCCTTGATCGATCATGCCCATGACGTGGTGCTGTAAAACCTCACCCAAATGCGGCCAACCCAAGTCAAAGATACCCCCCAAATTACGGAATGGCATGACGATTCCGGTCGGTGTTTGCGTGGCGACTGGAATGTTGATGCGTCCGTCCATGCACTTAAGCGCCACCATGGCAGTGGTGTGTCGGCTCAAATAGCGCGCACGAGCCAAGGTGGCCTCAGGGCCACAGAAAACCTGACCATGACGCCGAGCCAAGTCGAATAACCAATCAATGCGCTCGCCAATTGGTCGTTGATGGGTATCGGGCATCTCAATAAATTAGGCTCTTTTTTAAAATTTGGCAATCACAAAATTTCCATGAGACAAGCATGACTGACCACCCATTGACAACAGCAGGGCTCAATGGCTGCCGTGTTGGGTTGTTTGGCTGGCATGATACGACTCGAAACCCTCACTCCGGGGGTAATATCCTGTGATTGAAATCACCTGATCGATGCGCCATGGCATAGAATCGCTATATCCAATCTTTCCCATTAAGTGAGTGATTTACTGTGACTGAATTCAATAAAGAAGCCGACATTGTGATTGTCGGGTTTGGTGGCGCTGGATCAGCTGCAGCCATCGCGGCTGCTGATGGTGGTGCAAGTGTTCTTTTAATAGACAAAGCACCACCACATGCCGTCGGAGGCAACACTCGAGTTGCTTCACAGGGTTATCTCAATCCAAGCGATCCGAAAGCAGCGGCAACCTATCTCAACGCCCTGTGTGGGCCGTTCGAAGTGCCTCAAACCATGGTTGAAGTCTGGGCAGAAGAGAACTGCAAAAACAATGAGTGGCTCGCCAGTATTGGCGGAGACCCGCAAGAACATCAGCCACCACCCGCTGGCGTTGAATACCCTGACCTGCCTGGCGCCGAATGTGTTCACAAGTATCACCACGGCGATATCTTGGGCTACTCCAAAACGTGGGAATTTCTCGAAGAGTCTGTTAAGTCACGAAAAAACATCGAAATCCTCTACGAAACACCAGCGACTGAGTTGATTCAACTGGCCGATGGCTCGATCGGTGGTGTGGTGGCCCAGCAGACTGGTCAAACAATCCGCATCAAAGCCAAAAAAGCCGTGATCCTGACGTGTGGCGGCTTTGAAAACAATCAAGACATGATTCGAAACTATCTGCCTGGGGTGCCGTTTTGCTACACATCAGGTTCGCCCTACAACGAGGGCGACGGCATTCGTATGGCCATGCAAGCTGGCGCTGACCTCTGGCACATGAATAACTATGCGGGTCCTTCGATCGCTTTTAAAGCCCCCGAGTACCCAACAACGTTTTCTATTATTCCTTTGCACTTCTCGCATGAGCCACCAGGCGGCATGATTGTTGTGGGATCTGATGGCAAGCGTTTCATCAATGAGAAATACAAACACAAGCACGGCAAAATCCCCATGGGTGATCAGTGGGCACCCATGCCCGTTAGAACACCGATGTACATGATCTTTGATCAGACCCTACTTGATGCAGGTCCTCTGTATGACAGCAAGCCTAACCGCGGCTGGACGCCCATCATGATTGGCTACGACTGGAGTCAAGATAACCGCAAGGAAATAGAGCGCGGCTGGATCAAGCAGGCTGCGGACGTTCAAACGATGGCCGCTCAATTATCGATCGACGAAAAGACACTGGCAAAATCAATCGACACGTGGAATAGATCAGCACTGGCCGGTCACGATGCTGAGTTTGGGCGTACCAAATCACTTCACCCCATCGCTGAAGGATCGCTTTACGCCATGGAACTGGTGCCAAGCATGCTCAACACACAGGGTGGTCCTCGTAGAAACGAACGGGCCGAAGTCTTGCGCCCTGACGGCAGACCGATTAATCGACTCTATAGCGCTGGCGAGATGGGTTCGATATTTGGTTACCTTTATCAGGGCACTGGCAACATTGGGGAGTGTTTTGCATTTGGGCGAATTGCAGCTCATGAAGCCTTGTCTAAATCGCCTTGGTGAATCAGGATCAAATGAGACCATTATTGAACGGTTGGTTATCCGGTCGACACCGCTGACATAGGCGGTGACGCTCGGGTTTTAAGCCGCCACAACAGCCACAGCACAATCGATAGGTTGACCGCGTTCCAAGCCACACCGTTGAGCAAAGCAAAATCATAAGAACCTGTCAGGTCAAAGATGTAGCCCGAGAGCCATCCGCCTAAGGCCATACCCAGCATGGTCGCCATGATCACGGCACCGACTCGTCGACCCGTTTCGGCGGGTGGGAAGTGTTCCCGGATGATAATGGCATAGGACGGCACAATGCCGCCTTGAAACAAACCAAACACCGCAGAAATCACATAGAGCGATACCAAACCGTCAAACGGTAAAAACATCAAAAGCGCAATGCCTTGTAAAAGTGAGCCCAAGAGCAAGGTTCGAATACCACCGATGCGATCACAAATAACACCAGACAGTAGCCGGCTCATCACACCAAAGCCCAACATCAAGGAAAGCATTTCAGCGCCACGGGCTGCCCCAAACCCAAGGTCAACGCAATAAGCCACAATATGCACCTGAGGCATCGCCATGGCCACGCAGCATGAGAGTCCAGCAATAATCAAAAGAGTTTGCACATGCCCTGTACTTAAACCAAACGGACGAGACGAGGCGACCACACCCGAAGAGGCTGAAGGCGTGGAAACAGATAGCGGTGGGCGTCGTCGTAACAAAAGCGACAACAGTGCCATGCTGAGGCTGCAAACAATCCCCATCCAAAAGTACGTTTCACGCCAGCCGACACTGTCAATGCCCCAGTTGGCAATGTTCGGCCAGACCGCGCCAGCCAAATAATTGCCACTGGCACAGACCGCCACGGCAATACCACGCCGCTTGTTCCACCAAAGCGAGGTGTCGGCAACTAGCGGCGCAAAGGTGGCTGAAGTACCCAACAATCCCAGAAACAAACCATGTGCCAGCGTAAAACCCACAATCCCTTCACTGACGCTAGACCACAGAAACCCCAGCAAGATACCGCCTGAGCCAATCAAGAGTGCCACTGAGACCCCATAACGGTCGACAACCCGACCCATGAAAAGTCCCCCAACACCAAACCCCACCATCATCAAGGTGTACGGCAGTGATGCTTCAGACCGGGAAATGCCGAATTCGGCCTGAACCTGCGGCAGCACCACAGCCACTGCAAACATACAGCTGCTGCCCATGAGCATGACCAATAACGAAATGATCAGTCGCCATAAGGCATAGCGAGAGTCGATTAGGTCAGCGGGAGCTGGCGAATGGGACATGGAGAATCGAGTTGGCGGTTAATCGCAAATTCGTGCCAGTCTATGCCATTGCGCTGTGACTGGCTAGTAATCCTTAGTGGTTAGGGAAAATGTTTGGGTGGGTGGTATGTTCACTCAAGCGACGCATCAAGTATCTGAGCGAAATCAGGCGCGTCGAAAGATGATGACAAAGCGCTGACACATCGTTAGGCAATATTGCCAAACCTTAGCGATGATCGTCTGCCAAAATCAAATCGCTGGCGCGCTCAGCAACGGCCATCACCGCAGCTTGGGTGTTGCCCGACACCATAGCGGGAAAGACGGATGCATCAACCACGCGCAAACCAGCCACACCGCAGACACGTAATTCCGGATCAACAACCGCATTTTCATCACTACCCATTCGACAAGTGCCAATTGGGTGGTAGATGGTCTGACCATTATCGCGTGCAAAGTGCAGCCACTCATCGTCGCGCTCAATGGCAATGCCAGGACTCATCTCGAAGTCAATATACCGTTTGATCGCGTGTTGGCCCATGATGTCACGCACGATCTTCATGCCATTGATCAAACACTGCTGATCTTCTGTCGTAGCCAAAAAGTTGGGACGTATCGCTGGCGGTTGCCTCACATCAGCCGATTCGATATGGATACTGCCTCGCGAGCTCGGGCGCAAACCTGTCACGCCAACGGTCATGCCAGGTTTGGTATCCAAAGCCCGAACTGCCGCGTTGGCATAACTGGCGTGCATAAAAAAATACTGCACATCTGGGGTTGTCATTGACGGTTGTGATCGCACGAATCCATTGACTAAGCCTGTACCCAGACGCAGTGCGCCGCGGCGAGTCAGTGCGTACTGAATGACGGAACGAACCAGTTGCCAACCACGAGTGGTTTCATTCAAGGTGCTAGCGCCTCGCACACGCCAGTTCATTCGGGTTGCGAAATGATCCGTGTAGTTTTCGCCCACTTGCGAATTGGCATGCACCACGTCAATACCCAGTTCTTTTAATCGCATGGGGTCGCCCACCCCTGAGGCCTCAAGCAGCTGCGGGGACTGGACTGCACCGGCGGCTAAGATCACCGATTGCGCGGCGCTGACCGTTGTCAAATGGCCATCGCGAAGGTACGTAACCCCAACGCAGCGCTTGCCCTCAAACACCAACTTGACCACCATGGCACCAGTGGTGACCTCAAGATTGGGGCGAGCCAGGGCGGGTTTTAAATAGCCGTCATAGGTGCTCCAACGCTGACCCTCTTTTTGAGTCACTTGGTAATAGCCAAACCCGTCTTGTTCAGTGCCGTTGTAATCAGGGTTATAGGGGAACCCGGCCTCATTAGCGGCTTCAATCATTGCACCAGCGATTGGGTAGCGCTCGCGAACCTGATCAATGTGCATGGGACCATCAGTGCCCCGCATCCCTTGGGCGAACGCGTAGGTCTCGAGCTTTATGAAATATGGCAACAACGTGTCGGCAGACCAACCGGTTGCACCCAACGCCGACCATTGATCGTAATCTTCACGCTGCCCCTGCACATAAATCATGCCGTTAATCAAACTCGACCCACCCAATCCGCGCCCTCTTGGTATGGCAATGCTGCGACCCAAGACATTTTCCTCTGGCTTGGTTTCAAATCGCCAGTTATAGGTCGGATTGACCAATAGTTTGGTAAATCCTGCTGGAATGCGTATCCATGGGTTTCTGGGTTTACCGCCCGCCTCCAGCAACAAAACGCGCAACCGGCCATTGGCCGTCAATCGATTGGCTAGAACACAAGCCGCAGTGCCGCCACCAACGATGATGTGGTCAAACATAATTCACCATTAATCTGAAATACCCATGAATTTCGCCATGAGGGTGGCCTGGGATCGCAGCATGGGTAAACCAAACTGAACCTTGCAACCTTTGGCCTGCGCTTGAGCCAATAGTGCCGTGGTCTCGGGTTTCATGATGATTTCTGCCACGATCTGTTCAGCGCTAATACCCGCGATATCGAATGGCAAAGGATCGTTTTCTTTCATACCCAACGATGTGGCATTGATCAATAGGTCAATACCAGCCAGGTTATTGCTCACCGATTCAACATTGAAATGAGGGTAGACCTGATGCAGTCGCCCAATCATGTCATGGACCCTCTCAGTGGTTCGGTTATGAATCCCCAAATAACCTACCCCAGCTTCGGCTAATGCAAAAGCAATGGCGTTGGCTGCACCACCGGCGCCGGCTAACAGCACCCGCTTGCCCTTAGGATCGATACCGTTAGCAAGTAGGCCCGACACAAATCCCTTGCCATCGAGAATGTCTCCGATCATTCGTCCATCGGACTCCCGACGCACAACATTTACGGCACCGATCACATGCGCAGCTTCAGAGATTTCGTCACAGAGATGGGCAATTGCCTGTTTATGGGGCACTGTCACGACCAAACCAGCAAAATTTTTGACCGATCGCAGCGCATGAAACCAGTCAGCCAAATCAGTGGGCGACACATGCATCGGCACCAAGACGCCGTTGAATTGACGCTCACGCATGAGCGCATTCATGGTTTGTGGTGTTTTAACTTGCTCAACGGGATCAGCCACAATGGCATACAACTTGGTCTTGCCATCAATTTCCATTTTTATCTCACCTAACCAACTTTAATTTACAGTCGACCATCATGCACGTGTCAGACATTAAACTCAAACCTCTAACCAACGAATGATATGTCGAGGTGCTAGCGCAGTATATGTGGTCTACATCATGACAATAATCACTGCATTTCGATTTCACCGCCTGACCAGACTTTGATTATGCCAAACTCACATCCTCGATAGGTTGCCCTGCGTTCTCGAAAAACGATCCTAACTTGCTAATCCGTGAACGGTCTGATGCTGGACTATACGGCGAAGAAAATGCCATGATTGCCAAGGATAACGGCCCGACACTTATCCAAATGTTTTACTAAAACTAAAAAATTCAAGATGACCACTCAACGCCTGAATCGCTGAGTAGCGCACACCTCGTTTCAAGTTGATGGCGTTTTTGATCAACATTGATGCCATAAACCATATTTTTATTGTGTTATTTTCAGCCAACCTATGACTTGCTGGCGGGTTAGCCAAACAATCGTTGCGAAATATGATTGTTCTGAACGGCTATATTCCCGCAGGTCAACTGAAATTGAGGCTAGCTTTGTATCACACAGCGGAATTGCACAAGATCAAAATACGCACACAAGAATAATGGGTGCATCGTAACCAAGGACGTGTAAAAAATGGCATTAAATCAAGAAAACCTTTGGCTTAGGGGCAAGGTACCTAACATTTGAAAATCGCGTACCAAACACGTTAATACTAATCTCACGAACTTGAAAAAAACACCTACCATGACCGATTTTCCTCAAATACAACCGATTGATGCGTCACCTGAAATCGCTAAAGTTTTCACTGATATTCGAGTCGCTTCAGGATTGGCGGTCGTCAATCTTATTTGGCGTCACTTTGCGGCGCTGCCCGGTGTGATTGACTGGGCATGGCCTGCAGTGCGCCCAATCATTGCCTCACAACAGATGATTGCGGCCCGCCAACGTTTGATGGAGAGCATCGATCTACCCTTGCTTGAGCCTGTGACACTTGATGCCTGGCGCTCTATTGGCTTATCCGACCCTGACCTCGCTGACTTTCGCGAATTAATTACCAACTACGTGCGCGGCAATTGCACGAACCTCATCGCTCTGACAGCCCTGCGACTAAGGCTTGAAGGGGCTGAAGGTTCATCGCCAGTGTTCATACCTGCTGACCCACCACCAATTGCTGCATCATTACCACCCTTACCACGCATCGATTATTTAGAGCCTGAGCTCGCGCATGCCATTCAAGCCCTGGCAAAGCGACACGAGGGAGCACAGAGCGGAATCGTCCCTAGCCTTTACCTAGAACTTGCCCGCTGGCCCATCTTGATTAAGTATTTTCCACTTTGGCTAGCACCTTTGTATGCTCCTCTAACCATTCAGGCCACTCGTGAAGCCACTTACCATGTGGCTCAAACTGAGGCAATGGCGATGCTGCCCACGTTACCTACGTCCCTGGACAATATGCAAGCCATGCGCCCTGCCTTGGATCAATTCACGCGTTTAATCATTCCCGACTTGATACCTGTTTGCCTCGCAGTGCAACGGCTCTTACCCGATACAGTAGGCAATTCTGATGGCTAGGGTGCAAGAATGACAAATCTTTGTAAGCGTCTGCACCTATGTGCTGATTGCGATTGCCAAGAAGCGCTTGAAATTGCCCAACAGTCTTAATGAAATCCTACAAATCTTGAGCCTGAACATGTTTGAAAAAACGCCGATAAATCAACTACTTAAAAAACCAGATCCCTTCAATGACTCGGATTTAGAGCCTAAACAGCTCTCTCTCCTATGAAAAACGCTGGGACGCTACTGATTGGAAATATAAACAAAGTAAGCTGCGTTTTTGCTGTGATGTGTGTATTCATCTGTTGCCGCTCCTGCTCAAGCCAATCTCTCTCCCTCCGTCACGCAATTTGACTGTGGGTTTGCTTGTTCGCGGCGTTGTGGTTTTTGTTTTGTTGGATGTGGGCGTGCTGTGCTTTTTCACAGCCCTACCCCTGTGTCACAGCGTCTTTTGGTATGCGTTGCTGTCCGAATACTGTGCAGGACTGTGTACTGCTGTAAATCTACACAGCAAATGGTAGCAACATAGGGCGTAAATGGTGCCCCCCCCGTGAGTCGAACACGGCACCAACGGATTATGAGTCCGCTGCTCTAACCAAGCATGAGCTAGAGGGGCATTGCACTGCGTTTTAATCAGGCACGATGTGAGTGTCATTGAACACGTTTTTCAACGACACTTGGCTTATCTTGCGGACCTTCAAGTTTAACCGACTTTACAAAGACGCGGCGCGAGTGCCTAGATGGACCCTACTTGATACGCCCAGATTTGAGTTCAGGAATGAATCGAATGAACAATCGATCGATTAGAACGGCGTTGAGCTGGCGAACGGGTAGTCGCGGAAATAGTCGGTCATTGACACATTAACCAATTGACAAAAGAGACGTTTTGCAAGCTTGTGAAAAGTCGATAGTTACCATCCCTTCGATTTTGTTGGTCAATAAATGATCAACAAAATTAAAGACTTAACACCGAATGATTGATGCCGCCCATGAAAAGCCTAAGCCACTGGTTGCAATAATGGCCAAATCACCCTGTTTGAGTAGGCCTTGACGATGGGCTAATGCCATAGAGAAAAAAGCATCAGCTGGGCCAATATGCCCAAACTCAGAAAGCGTGACAAACGTATGGTCAACAGGCATCTCAATCTGATCCATAATGCCATCACGCAGAGATTTTTTGATTTGATTCATAACGATGAACTGCATGTCCGAAAGAGCGTTGCCAGAGCGTTTGACCGCTAATTTTATGACCGAGACGTACTCACTCAAATAGACCTTATTGACCAGCTCAGAAAATATGACCGGATCAACCTGTGAATAGTTTTTATCCCATTGATCAAACCCTGGTGTAATAGGCAAACGGGTACCACCCGCTTCAACGCGAAGCAAGTCTGCTAACTCACCATCTGTATGCTCGGCGAAGCTAAGAAATTGATACCTCGGGTGGTTTTTCTTAAGAACAACGGCGGCTGCACCGTCCCCAAAATAAAGCAAAGGATGGCATGCAGGAATTTGAGTCGAAACGACCTTGCTCAGTGTGTCTGCACAAATGACTAAGGCTGTTTTGATAGAAGGGTCACGGTCCATGAGCCCCCCGACAATATTGCACGCAAGGTTGCCACCCGCGCAACCGTTACGCACTTCAAAAGAGTAGGCATGCTTGCAGCCCAGTTCCCTGACGATGGCGCTTGATGGACACCAAAAGCGATAATCGTAATCACCCGCTGAAACAAATATAACCAGATCAATTTCGTGGCCATGCATACCCGCATCAGCGATAGCTTCCTTGGCGGCACTCAAACCCATCGTAAAAGGATGCTCTGTATCGTCAGCAACGTGGATGTGTTCGAAGCCTATACCAAGTGTTAGCCTTTCGAGCGGAATATTGGCTTGCTCTGCTAAGGTTTGAGCCGACACCCGCTTCTTAGGTGCATACGTACCAAACCCAGCAATGCCTATAGCGACGTGTCCACGGTGATGATCAATAGTAGCAGCCATGCGTGGTTCCTTCATGCAAATGAGTTAGGATTCCGACAGTAGTCATTGGATGGCTTAAACCTAAGTGCACTGGCTACGTTGCCGAGGGTTATACCAATCCTTGGGGCATCCCTGTGGCGACTATTTAAACACGACCAAGATCAACAACACTATTCTCTTATCGGAGTGGTGTTGAATGACCTGACTTTGCTTAAGCGCTGCATACGCGATTTCTAGCACGACTATTCGATGCGCACAGACTTGAATTCGGGGACGTATCGATCCAGCAATCGATCAATAAGGCCCGCGTTGGGCTGATAAATAAAGGGTCGTCGCGGATATAGTCGATCATTGACCCAGTGCTCGGACCAGCCCTTTGTGGTTTTAAGACACTCGACCATAAAGTCACCCTCGAATTGAATCGCGCGTTGACTGAGTTGCTGGCAACCCGTCATAAAAATATCGATGTAAGACTGAACCAGTGGTAATTGCGCTGACGCCGGTGCGCGTCGATCGGGTTTGTTCACGTATATCCAGTACTGACCGTTTGCTGTGATCTGAGAGCCATCCAGCAATTGAATCTGAGCCGCCGCTACACTGACGCGACAGTAGCTCCTTTCACGAGCATCCGTGGCCACAACGTCTTCGGCTTTAAAAATGCGATAGACCGCTGCCGTAATCGTCGCTTCTGCCACCTCTGTCACACCCAAAAAAGTGGTGCTAAAACCAATAGGGTTGCCCTTCGAGATGAACGATCGTTCAAACCCCTGGACCAAAGCGGGTAGCGCTTCACCGGTGTTTGGTGCTGTCCGGGTTCTAGAAGCATCTTCCATCAAGCTGCCATAGCCAATGCCATACTGGGGTCGTGACATGTCGACATCCGGGTGACACACCTCGCTGGCCATCACGGCTGGGGAACACATCACAAGAATACAAATCTGGAGAAACTTTTTCATGGCGGTATTCCAAAACTAATGAGCCCCAAAAATAGGCGCAGGCTTAAAAACAGTAACTCATTTGTAAACCATAGCCCTGCCCTACGACCAGTATCTGAATGAGCAGAACGAGAGCCACAACAGCTAACACACGGTAACAAATTTTGATTTAGCCTTTGTCACACTGGCTATCAATGGGTTGGTGCAGGACTGATTTCTTATCCATCGACTTAACCCTCAAGATTGGTGCCTGACGTATTGCTCAATGCGCTGAGGTAAGACGGTTCGCTAGACACCACATCTGGCTTCATGGCGCACTAAGCCCAAGATGTTGGCTTGGCAAATGGACGCACCGCCATGATCAGTCATAACGCCATCATTAGAAGGCAGTTGTCAGCAGTGGTTTTATCTGCCGGGCAGCTTTGCGTCAAAGCTGCCCGGAATCATTTACTCCCGATGTATAAGCCGGTGCACGCGTCGCATGGCGTACCACACCCCCAAAACAATCGGTGTGATGGCCAAACCAGTGACGGTCTCAGGCGACACAGGTAACCAACCCAAATCTTTAAACGATTTGGCTAGGTAATAAACCAAACTCACCACGTAATAAGAGATTGCCGCAATCGACAAGCCTTCAACAGTCTGTTGCAAACGCAATTGCAAAGCCTGACCCTTGGTGAGCTTCTCCAGCAATTGGTGGTTTTGTTGCTCAGTGGCAATGTCAACGCGGGTGCGCAGTAAATCACCTGCCCGACTGATGCGCTGCGACAACGATTCGAGCCGCTGGGCGCTTGCTGCCACCGTGGCAATGGCCGGGCTCAAACGCCGCTGCATGAACTCACCTAAGGTTTGAATACCTTGTACAGGGGATTCACGCAGTTCGACTAGGCGTTGCAAAAAGATCTCGTTGTAGGCCCGTGTGGCAGAAAACCGAAAGTTGTGTTGTGCGTTAGCCCGTTCAACGGCTGCGGCAAGCTTTGCAAGCTGTTCCAGCAACACGTGGTCACCCACCGAACGGCCTTCAATATCGTGTGTGATCGAAGCCAGTGCCCTTTCTGCCTCGCCAAGCTCAGAGGAAAGAAACTTCGCGACGGGCAACCCACGAAGCGCCACCATGCGGTAGATTTCCATTTCCAACAAACGCTGGACCACTCGCCCAACACGCAAAGCACTGTTCTGACTTTGCGTGAGCACCAAGAAGCGCTCAACACCATCAGCGTTGATCTTGAAGTCTGTCACAGCCACAGATTGCTGGCGATTGCCCAACATTGATGCAAACAAGGCATCATGACCAAACCATGGGGGACCAGCGAGCTCCATGGCATCACTGACATTAATATTCGCGTCAGCGCTAAGGACCAAAATCTCCAGTGCCGCTAATGTTCGTCCGGGCACGCCACTTAACCAAGGCGAAATGCTTTTGTAAAACGCATCAATCACAACCCTGGCTTCAATTAAAGAATCGCCAAAGGATTGGCCTGGCTCGTCGATCACGTGATCCGTCAAAGAGCGTTTCAACGTGTAGCGGGTAAATTCGGTGTGCCGTTCCCACTTGAGAATACCCCACGGCAGTCGCATCTGCACAAAGGTGCTGGCCGCTTGGAGTTCCGCTGCCATGGTTGGGTCTAACAGCGCCAAATGCTCAAGCTCTTGCTTAAGCGAGTGATTTTTATTCAGAACCGCCAAGCTAAAAACAACAGCGGGGTGCTCAATCGCCCCAACAGGACGCGCATGCACCTCGTCGTGCAAGAGTCTACGCTCGATATCGTCGCGCGGCAGTGTAATGGTCATGACATGAGTTAACCTGAAGTTTTAAAAACAATCAATAACAAGTCGCAAAGACTATTTGCACCAAAAGGATATTCGTCTTGACCGAAAAGCAAAAACCCACCGCCCCTTTTGACCCGTTTGAGGCCCTTACTCCAATACAGAAGCAATTGCTCGGCAATGCCGTCAAACACGCGGGTAAGCTTATTGTCCTAGGGGTGATCATGGTGGCGTTTGGAATACTGGGCGTAGTGGCTGAGGTGGCCTTTTCATACGCATCGATCTCACTTTTGGGGGCCTTGGCGCTTGTCAGTGGTGTTTTCATGGCGGCACATGCCTTTCAGTCCCAAGGTTGGAAGACTTTTCTGATTCAATCCTTGATTGCCGTGCTTTATATTGGCTTGGGTATTTTCGTGTGGGTAGCCCCGACAGCCGCATTGCAGGGCCTCACCATCTGGTTAGCAGCAGTCTTCTTAATAACAGGCACCATGCGATTAATCGCAAGCTTTCAGCATGCCTCGCTTGGTAATGTCTGGTGGACAGCATTGTCGGGTGTTGTCTCGATCGTTTTGGGTGTGATGATCCTAAACAACTGGCCTCAAGCAAGCTTATGGGTACCTGGCCTATTACTGGCTATTGAGCTGCTGTTGCATGGCTGGGCCTTGGTTTTTATCGGTTTTGCTATGAAACGCGCCAGCCAACCCAAAATATAATCACGACAATCACCAAACACAAAACACCGCAGTTCTTCGGGAGATACAACAATGCAGGCAGCTTGGTACGATCGTAACGGCCCCGCCAAAGACGTTTTGAAAGTGGGTGACTGGCCTACCCCAACAGCCGGTGCCGGTGAGGTTTTGGTGCGGATTCATAGTTCAGGGGTGAATCCCTCAGACGTTAAGTCGCGGGCAGCTCGCCCACTCATTGCGCCAAACCTTATCCCGCACAGCGATGGCGCTGGCGTAATTGAAGCGGTTGGTGCTGGTGTAGCCACTGACCGAGTAGGCGAACGGGTTTGGCTTTGGAATGGTCAATGGCAACGACCCATGGGCACCTGCGCGACCCATATTGCACTACCGAGCGAGCAAGCCGTGCCCTTAGCGCAGGCGATCACCTTCGAGCAGGGCGCATGCCTTGGCATCCCCGCGCTCACCGCCTACGAGGCAGTACGTTGGGCCAAGCAACTCGCGGGCGATTTGGACAAACGCACCATACTTATCATCGGTGCGGCCAACGGTGTGGGCGCCTACGCGGTTCAATTGGCTAAGCAAGAAGGCGCTATTGTGATTGGCACTGTGGGCAGCGAGGCCAAAGCACAGGTGGCCAAATCGCTTGGTGCTGACCATTTGATTCACTACAAAACGGCTGATGTCGCTGAAGAAGTCAAGATATTGACGGGTGGCAAAGGGGCAGACGTCATTATTGATATGGACCTGTCAAGCATGGATACGCTGGTTTGTGGTGGGGCCTTGGCAGCACATGGGACGGTGGTTTGCTACGGATCAAACAGCATGAACCTCGTTAACTTGACCTTCAGAACTTGGCTATATCTGTCGGTCACGCTCAAGCTTTTTTTGGTGTATGACTTGACGCCAACTGAACGAAAAGCAGCTTTAGTCGGATTGACTCAGCAACTCAATCAAGAAAAACTGAAACACATTATTGGGCAACGATTCAATCTATCTGAAGTGGCCCAGGCACATGAGGCTGTCGAACAAGGCCTCGCTATTGGAAACGTGGTGATAAACCTGCCGACTTAAGAGTCCGCTTGCCGCTGTCGGCGCTTACGGTGGCGTAACAAAACACCCAAACGCCAAAGTAAGGTGGCAGCAAAATACACCAAAACAGAGGTCACACTGGCCAAGATAAACAAGCCCGTAAACAATGGCGCGCCGATATCACCGATCCGCTCAAACAAACCAAGTGCGCCGCCATCGGTCAGCTGGGTCACTTGAGCCACCTGAGAATCAATCATTTCCTCAGTCATGGCTGGGTTGCCGACATTTAAAATAAAATCACCAAGCTTATAGGCCGAAAAATAAACGGGGGCAAACGTGAATGGGTTGGTCACCAGTGTGCTGGCCACCGCTACGGGCAGGTTGGCACGCAAAAAAATCGCCACTACCGCTGCCAAGGGAATCTGTGCCAGCGGAATGATCAATCCCATGAAGACGCCAATCGACAAGCCAAGCGCGATGCTACGTCGATTGGCCTGCCACAGACTTGGGCGGGTGAGGGTCGGCCCCATCCAGCGCAACATTTTGTGCTGCGACACTTTATCGGGCGCTGGCAGGTATTTTTTTAAAGCCTTGCCAAACATGGTTTCTCACACAAAAGAGTAAAGTCCTGACAAAAATTAGGTAGCCCTAAAGTCATACTAATCGAGTGAGTAAACAAATGTGCTAACAACCCGCAATCTTTTACCAATCGTTTGGCCTGAGGAATATCCATCGCCACCGTCATCATCTAGGATTTGAATAGAACCTTGGTTGGCGCGGCGCAAATCCCCAAGATGCGCACCAGCATCAGCAGCAAACTTTTGTGCCTGTTCAGCGGCATTTTTGACAGCTTGTTCTAACAATACTGGTTTTATGTCGTTAAAGCCGCGTAACAAATACCGTGGTGAGCCACCCATCGGACCCTCTTGTGACATCTGAACCCCTTGCTGGATCAAGGGATCAATGCTGGTGGCCGCCTTGGCCACCGCATCAACATCCATTGACCGCACAGTCACGGCGGCTTGGCCGGTGTAGCGAAACGCCACGTCTTGCTGACCAAAATCCCGCGCCAAAAGGTCTGTGATCTGCAAAGGTCGCCGCTCAATATCCGCTAGCGAGAAGCCTTGCGACAATAAAAACGAAACCACGGCCTCTCGATCGTCAGTCAACTGGCGCCTGACCTCGTCGTAATTGTTTGCTGCGCGTCTAAAAGAAAGTGTCCAGATTGCAAAGTCGCTTTTGACGTCTTGCTCAGCCAAACCCTTGATGGTGAGAAAACGGTCAGCCTGTCGGAAGGACTTCAAGCCCTCGCCGACCGACCAACCAGCCACAACCAAACCAACAGCGATCACGATAGCGGGAAAGGTTTTTTCTCTAAATAATGCCATTGCGCTTTGTCTCAACCGGCAAACTACTGCCCTTCAAGGAAACTCTTGAGCTT
>CALBEY010000053.1 GCA_937888805.1 uncultured Burkholderiaceae bacterium | reverse complement strand
AAATCCACCAAAGGAGGAGGGTGGAGGAGACAATCTTGCCGAGTTGACTTTCGGGCTTGCGATCTTGTTACTAAACTGAAACACCCCACTCGGGTTGTAAGACGTAGACACCGAGAGGTAAAAAACATCAAGTTTTGCTTGGTAAAACCCTAGCAAAAAATAGACTTTTGAAACCGTGTTATCAGCAGCTGAACAGATAGTCATCACGCATAAACTAACTATAACCAAAATTATGGTGCAATGCAAGACGGAATTTTGACAATTTTCTCCTATGAAAGCGAAAATAATTGCTGCATCGCAACACAAAACGAGGCCGATCTGAGCGCACCAGCCACCCCCTTAACCATCAAATTCGATAAGCACTTTTGGTCATAACTTTAGACACAAACGTCATGATGGCGGGAATAGGAGCTGGCAAAGGCGCAGCACCATGTTGTTGTGCCGTCTTACGATGCCGAATCTCATCATCACGCATCTGAACCACCACTTGGCGTGAGCGATCGTCACCAGCAGGCAGTGTTTTGAGGTGTTGCGCCAAATGGGCTTCAACTTGCCGCTCGGTTTCGGCCATAAAACCCAAGTTATAGCGCTCACCCGCTCGGCTAGCCAAAGCACCGAGCGTGAAAGAACCCAAATACCAAATCGGGTTCAGCAAACTGGGGCGACTGCTGAGCTCTTTTAGGCGTTGCGAACACCAAACCAAATGATCGACCTCTTCGTGAGCGGCTTCGCGCAATAACGCCCGAGTCTCATCTTGAACATCAGACAAGGCCTGGCCTCTGTAAAGCGCTTGAGCGCAAATTTCGCCCACGTGGTTAACCCGCATCAACCCAGCCGCATGCCTTTGCTCGTGCGAGGGCATGCTTTCCTCTCCCTGTTCAATCTGCCGCCCAGGCGGATAAGCACGCGAAGCGGTGGCCACGCCGGATAGGACTTGAACAGCGACCGCAACTTCGCCCACAACCCGATCCAGTAAACCTTGTCGACGGCGAATGGCAGTGACTGACTGTGTTCTAGCGGTCATTGAGGGATCTCCATGATGATCCTTAAAAGGTTAGTACATTTTAGGCGACGGTAACGCTATGATTGATGATGTCGATTAAGTAAAAAAGGATATTTCATGGAATGCACAGTGCAATGGGGCGGCACCGACGGCATGTTGTTTATTGCAAAGACCGGCACCGGCCACATCACGGCCATGGATGGTGCACCTGAAGGTGGTGGGCACAACTTAGCACCCCGCCCCATGGAATTACTACTGGCTGGCACCGGTGGCTGCACCGCTTACGATGTGGTTCTCATCCTCAAGCGGGGGCGCCATGCGGTTCAGGGCTGCGATGTCAAGTTGACTGCTGAACGCGCCGAAACCGACCCCAAGGTTTTTACCAACATTCACTTCGCTTTCACCGTGACCGGCAAAAATTTGTCACGTGTTGCCGTTGAGCGAGCGGTTGAGTTGTCGCACGAAAAATATTGTTCTGCTTCCGCCATGCTGCATCACACCACCAAAATGACGTGGTCCGTGGATATCGTATCGACCGAACCGGTTGTGAGTGAGTCTCCATGAATCAATACGAAACGTTTTTACGTCACGTTTTTGAGACCGGTGTCACCAAAAACGACCGTACCGGCACAGGCACACGCTCTGTGTTTGGTCACCAAATGCGCTTTGACCTCAAAGCTGGCTTTCCTTTGATCACGACCAAGCGACTGCACACGCGCAGCATTTTTGTCGAGCTCTTGTGGTTTCTCAGGGGCGAATCAAACGTCAAATGGCTGCAGGAACGTAATGTCAGTATTTGGGATGAATGGGCGCGGCCTGACGGTGATCTGGGTCCTGTGTATGGCGTTCAGTGGCGTTCATGGCCTGCCCCCAATGGACAAACAATTGATCAGATCAGCCAGCTCATCCAACAAATCAAAACCAACCCTGACTCGCGTCGTTTGATAGTCAGCGCTTGGAATGTCGGTGAAATACCCAACATGGCACTACCGCCTTGCCATGCGTTATTTCAGTTCTATGTGGCCCAAGGCAAGTTGTCGTGCCAGCTCTACCAACGCAGTGCCGATATCTTCTTAGGGGTGCCATTTAATATCGCCAGCTATGCCTTGCTAACGCACATGGTGGCGCAACAATGCGACTTGGACGTGGGTGATTTTATTTGGACCGGTGGCGATTGCCATCTTTATGACAACCACGTCGAGCAGGCCATTGAGCAACTTGCACGCACGCCTTACCCCTACCCCACACTCAAACTGGCGCGCAAGCCGGCCAGCCTATTTGAATACGAAATCGAAGACTTTGTCATCGAGGACTACCAATTCCACCCCCATATTAAGGCACCAGTCGCCGTATGATTTCGCTCAGTATCATCGTCGCCTACAGCCGTAACCGTGTGATTGGCAAAGACAACCAATTGCCTTGGCGCCTACCGAGCGATTTGGCGCATTTCAAGCGCCAAACGAGCGGGCACCCTATCATCATGGGCCGTAAAACTTGGGAGTCACTTGGACGCCCACTGCCAAACAGACACAACATCGTGATCAGCCGCCAAGGGGTCGGTGATTTCACGGGCGCCACGTTGGTTACTTCACTAGAAGAAGCCGTTGTGGCAGCTGGGCACGCCGACCAAGGCTTCATCATTGGTGGGGCACAACTTTACGCACAAGCGTTGCCCCTTGTTCACGAAGTGATCGCCACAGAAGTTGATGCTGACATCGATGGCGACGCCTTCTTTGCACCACTGCCACAATCCGAGTGGGTTGAATACTCCCGAGAAGGACAGGCCCCAGAAAATGGCTTGCCCTTCTCGTTTGTCACTTACCGTCGGATTGCTTAAATCCACATCAAGCGGTTTGTGGTGCAGGTGCAGACGAAGCCACGGCGTAATCACTCACCGGTGGGCAAGAGCACACCAAATGCCGATCACCCCACGCGTTGTCCACTCGAGCCACTGGCGGCCAGTACTTGTTTTGTAGCAAAGAAGGCAAAGGGTAAGCCGCCTGCTCGCGGGTGTAGTCGTGGTGCCAATCGTTTGCCAAAAGCGTGCGTGCGGTGTGCGGTGCGTTTTTAAGCACGTTGTCTGTCGCATCACATTGGCCACTTGCCACTTGGTTGATTTCCTGACGGATGGCAATCATCGCATCAACAAATCGATCGAGCTCGGCCAAACCTTCAGATTCGGTGGGTTCCACCATCAGCGTACCCGCCACCGGGAACGACATGGTCGGTGCATGGAACCCATAGTCAATCAAACGCTTGGCGATATCTTCGGCTGAAATACCAGTCTCGTCTTTGATCCCACGGATATCCAAAATACACTCGTGCGCAATGCGACCGTTACGACCCCGATACAAAATCGGATAGTACTCACCCAATCGACTGGCCACGTAGTTTGCGCTCAGAATGGCGACTTCCGTTGCCTGACGCAAGCCGCGCGCACCCATCAACAAGATATAAACAAATGAGATCGGCAAAATGCTGGCCGAACCGAACGGTGCTGCACTGACGGGGCCAACGGGTGCGTCTGCTGCCAGTTGGCCTTTGGCATCAACGGCACCCGGCAAATAAGGGGCCAAATGGGCACGAACACCCACAGGACCCACGCCTGGTCCGCCACCACCGTGAGGAATGCAAAAGGTTTTGTGCAGGTTCAAATGCGAAACATCTGACCCGAACTTACCCGGTTGAGCCACACCCACCATGGCGTTCATGTTGGCACCATCCATGTAAACCTGACCACCAGCGTCATGAACCATCTCACAGATTTCTGAGATCGCTTCTTCAAAAACACCGTGTGTGGATGGATAGGTCACCATCAAGGCGGCCAATCGATCGCCGGCTTCGGCGATACGTTGCTTCAAATCTTCAATGTCAACGTTACCTTGCGCGTCAGCACCGACCACCACCACATCCATACCCACCATGTTGGCGGAGGCAGGGTTGGTGCCATGTGCAGACGATGGAATCAAGCACACATTGCGTTGATGGTCCCCACGGGCGCGGTGGTAAGCACGGATCGCCAGCAAACCAGCGTACTCACCTTGGGCACCCGAATTGGGCTGCAAGCTGATGGCGTCGTAACCGGTGATCTCGCACAGGTCACGTGATAAACGCTCAATCATGACCTGATAGCCTTCGGTCTGATCACGAGGCGCGAAAGGATGGATGTTGGCAAACTCAGGCCAAGTCACAGGAATCATTTCCACTGTGGCGTTGAGCTTCATGGTGCACGAACCGAGCGGGATCATGGTGCGATCAAGCGCCAAGTCTTTATCTGACAAGCGACGCAAGTAACGCAACATATCAGTCTCGGACTGGATACTGGAAAACACCTCATGCGTCAGACATGCCGATGTGCGTAAAAGTCCTGCCGGCACAGCCACAGGTGCCTGAACCCAATGCGCAACAACAGATTTCCCAACGGCCTGACCCAACACGTCTAACAACGCTTGCACGTCTGTCTCAGTGACTGTTTCGTCAAACGAAATCGCCACGTGGTCGTGATCGACTTGGCGCAGGTTGATACCCGCCTTAACCGTCGCGGCATGGATCGCAGCGGTCTGCGCACCAGTGGCAACCTGCAATGTGTCAAAGAAGGTGTCGTTGGCGACTTTCAACCCAAGTTGCGTGAGTCCATGGCGCAGTGCTTGGGTGTGGGCATGGACCCGCAGGGCCATTTTCTTCAAGCCCTCAGGGCCGTGCCAAAGCGCGTACATGCTGGCCATCACAGCCAACAACACCTGAGCCGTGCAAATGTTTGAGGTGGCTTTTTCGCGGCGAATGTGTTGCTCACGCGTCTGAAGCGCCAAGCGCAAGGCTGGGTTACCCATGGCATCACGCGACACACCGACCAAGCGACCAGGCATGTGGCGCTTGTAAGCGTCTTTGCAACTCATGAAAGCAGCGTGTGGGCCGCCATAACCAAATGGCACACCAAACCGCTGGGCAGATCCAATGGCAATATCGGCACCCCAAGCGCCTGGCGGCTCAATCAAGGTCAGTGCCAAGAGGTCCGTGGCACACGCCACCAAACCACCATTGTCGTGCACTTGTTGGGTTAATTCGCGATAGTCCACCACCGCACCCAAACTTTGCGGGTATTGCAACATTGCCCCAAAGCAGGCAGGAATACCTTCGGACTCATCACCAAGAATCAAGGCAATGCCCAAGCCTTCGGCGCGTGTTTTGATGACTTCAATGGTTTGGGGATGGCAAAACTGCGAGACAAAATACGGCTGATCTTTATCGCGTGCGACACGCCAAGCCAAAGTCATGGCTTCAGCGGCGGCGGTGCCTTCGTCGAGCAAAGAAGCATTGGCAATGTCCAAGCCCGTGAGGTCAGCAACCATGGTCTGAAAATTTAAGATCGCCTCTAGCCGACCCTGGGCGATCTCAGGCTGGTACGGTGTGTATGCCGTATACCAAGCAGGATTCTCCAAAATGTTACGCAGAATCACGTTGGGTGTGTAGGTGCCGTAATAGCCCTGACCGATGTAGCTGCGCAAAACTTGGTTTTGAGCTGCGACGGCTTTCAAGGCCTGAAGAACACTGGGCTCATCGAGCGGCTCTGGTAAATCCAACAACCCCGACACATGAATATTGGCAGGGACCACCTCACTCATCAATGCCTGTACGCTGGCAGCCCCGATGCTTTGAAGCATCCGCTGTTGGTCAGACCCGTTCGGGCCGATGTGCCGAGGGATGAAAGCCCCAGCAGTGTCGGTTGTTGTCGTCATGATTTAGCTCGCATCCACAATCGCCTGATAGGCCGCTGAATCCAGCAGTGCGTCCAAATCGGTCGCATTATCAGGTTTGAGTTTAAAAATCCAAGTGCCGTAGGGATCAGCATTGATCTTTTCTGGGCTGTCATTTAAGGCGTCATTGAATGCCACCACTTCGCCAGTCACCGGCGCGTAGATGTCTGAAGCGGCCTTCACCGACTCAACCACACCGGCGGTTTCGCCAGACTTCAGCTTCGCGCCAACGCGCACATCACCCACAAACACCAAGTCACCGAGTTGGTCTTGTGCAGGGTTAGTGATGCCAACCACCATCACATCACCGTCAGCTTTGATCCATTCGTGTGAGGCCGCGTATTTACGATCGCTAGGAATACTCATTTAACTCTCCGCTGTAGCAGTATTTCGAAAAAAAAGTTAGGATAAAACCACATTGCCCACGGGCTTGCCGTAACGCACAAACGGTAGCGTGCAAACCTTAGCCGGAACTGACTTGCCGCGAATATTCACATGAACTTGCGATCCCACCTCGACCGCATCAGGCAGTCGGGCCATCGCAATGGACACCCCGAGCGAGGGTGACATCGTACCGCTGGTGATTTCACCGTCGCCATGTGGGGTTGAAACAGCCATGTGGGCGCGCATCACGCCTTTTTCCAAGAGCTGTAACCCAATGAGTTGGCCTGCCGCAGGAAATGCTGTCAGCGCTGCGCGACCGATGAAATCACGCGCTTGGTCTTTGAGCGACACGGTCCAAGTCAGGCCTGCCTGAGAGGGTAAAACCAAGGCATCCATGTCTTGGCCGTAGAGATTCATGCCAGCTTCAAGCCGCAAGGTGTCTCTGGCGCCCAGACCACAGGGCTTAACACCCGCCGCCAACAGGTCATCCCACAAGGCAACAACATCTGTCGCGGGAATCATGACCTCAAACCCGTCTTCCCCGGTATAGCCTGTGCGAGCAACCGTAACATCGCCAAGCTCAATGGCTCTGAAAGGCTTTAACGATTGAAGGCTCGCCTGCCAATCGGTACGCACTTGACCCAACCGCTCAGCGGCCTGAGGGCCTTGAATGGCCAGCATGGCCAGATCCATGCGGGGGATGATCGAAACATCAAAATGACCCGCTTGTTGCACACGGTGCATCCAAGCAATGTCTTTATCAGCACAGGCGGCGTTGATCACCAAACGCCAGCAGTCAGGGGCAAAAAAATAAACGATCAAATCGTCAATAACCCCACCCTCAGGATTGAGCATACAACTGTAAAGGGCCCGACCGGGTTCAGTTAATTTGTCGACGTCGTTGGCCAGCAATCGGCGCAAGAAATCTCGGCAGCCGTCACCCGCCAAGTCAACGCTACGCATGTGTGAGACGTCAAACACGCCCGCGGCTTGCCGCACGGCGTGGTGCTCTTCGATCTGAGAGCCATAGCTCACGGGCATTTCCCAGCCACCAAAATCGACCAAGCGTGCATCAGCACTCACATGTGCATCAAACAACGGGGTTCTGAGCAAAGCTGCTGACATAACAAGGACTCTCCGGACGGCTCGAAACAAAAGGAATCAACCACGTGTTGACGCCAAACGATCCGCCCCTCTGTCCTTTTGCCTGAGAGTTGCCCGGCTAGATGGCCGGTGTGCACCTTCGGCGCCTGCGCCAGGCAGGTCTCTCCAGAGTGATGTGCCCAATCAACACAAGTTTGATTCGGATCCTAACGCGGTATGGTTTACCTGAGCGATTCTGGGCGAATTGCGCCTTCGGCGGTGCTTAAAAAAGCACTCTCTCCCGCATGAGGAATTCACAGTCAGTGCTTAGAATACTCGGAACACAAAATCAGTACAACCAAAAAATAACCAAGTGTTGGTTGCAAGTGCGGGTTGCAATCCTCATCTGTAATCAACGGTTGTATGGGAGGGGGTCATTTGGAACTTAGTTTATTTAAGGGGAAGTCGTGCCCGACTCGCCAATGTATCGACCACAAGCCACCCCTGAAGACCAGGCCCACTGGAAGTTGTAACCGCCGAGCCAACCGGTGACATCGACCACTTCGCCAATAAAGTGCAGTCCGGGCACACGGCGAGCCTCCATACTGCGCTGATTCAGCTCACTGGTGTCAACGCCCCCGCGCATGACTTCGGCTTTCTTGAACCCTTCGGTGCCTGTGGGCACAGCACGCCAATCTTGTATTTTGGCGGCCAGTTCCTTCAATCCCTTGTCGGACCACTCGGCGAGCTTTCGTCTGCCGGACTCTGCCAACCAATTTTCAGCCAGCCGTTTCGGCCAAAAGGCGGCCAGCGCGCTACTGAGCTGCTGACGCGCCCCGGCTTTAAGATCAATCAGTGTCTGGGCCACGGGCACGCCAGGCATCAGGTCAAAAGACAGTGACTGGCCGGGCTGCCAATAACTCGAAATCTGCAAAACCCCTGGACCTGAAAGCCCACGGTGAGTAAAAAGAATGTCTTCAACAAAAGGGGTCGCCTGAGGCCGATCCGCCACACTCACCCGTGCCACCACCGAAACGCCCGCGAGCGCAACAAAGGGTTGCCAAACCTCGGGATCAAATTTCAGGGGCACCAGCGCCGGTCTCGGGTCGACAATGCGCAGACCAAATAATTTGGCTAAACGCAACCCATAATCGGTGGCACCGACCTGGGGCACGGCTGTGCCACCGGTGGCGATCACCACTCGGCGAGTTTTGATGGGCCCTTCGGTAGTGTTTAGCGTGAAGCCATTCGGCGTTTTAAGAATCTCGGTAACTTCACAGGGCATACGCCACTGCACATGCGCTTGGTCACAAGTGGACTTTAGCATCTGGATGATTTGGTCGCTGCTGCCATCACAAAACAATTGGCCACGATGCTTTTCGTGCCAAGCAA
Source organism: uncultured Burkholderiaceae bacterium (assembly GCA_937888805.1). Classification (GTDB taxonomy): domain Bacteria; phylum Pseudomonadota; class Gammaproteobacteria; order Burkholderiales; family Burkholderiaceae_B; genus Algicoccus. The sequence goes on along the minus strand of CALBEY010000053.1, from coordinate 1,430 downwards.
TACCGTGACTGTTGACCAAATCGATGAAGTCTTGAGCACTGTAGGCCGCAAGCGCGGCCTTACAGAAGTGCGGATTACCCGAAATGAAGTTCTCTGCACTCACGTCTCGGTTGGTGAAATTGCAACGTCCACCGCCCGAGATTCGGATTTTTTCAGCCAGTTTCTGGGCATGATCAATTAAGACGACCTGCTGCCCATACTGACCGGCGGTGGCCGCGCACATCATGCCGGCCGCCCCGGCACCTACCACCACTAAATCAACGGTGTGCATCGCAACAAACTCTAATCATCCCGGATAATACAATCAACGTAGTACCGCGGCTGACCATCCGGACCCGTATCCTGCGCCAAACCGTGAATGTAGGTTTCAAACCCTGGAAAAGAAGCATTGAAATTACGCGCGAATTGTAAGTACTGCACAATCGTGGCGTTAAATCGTTCGCCCGGAATTAATAACGGGATCCCCGGTGGATAGGGAGTCAGCAGCACACCAGTGACTCGGCCCTCAAGTTCATCAATCAACACGCGCTCAACTTCGCCGTGGGCCATGCGAGCAAAAGCATCCGAAGGCTTGAGCTCTGGCACCATGTCGCTCAAATACATTTCGGTGGTCAAGCGCGCCACATCGCTGGCTCGGTAAGACTCATGGATTTTTTGACAAAGGTCCCGCAAGCCCATGCGTTCGTAGTGACGGTGATCGCGACAGAACTCAGGCAGGATGCGCCACAGTGGTTGGTTACGATCGTAGTCATCTTTGAACTGCTGCAGTGCGGTCAACAGCGTGTTCCAACGCCCTTTGGTGATGCCAATGGTGAAAAGAATAAAGAAAGAATACAGACCCGTCTTCTCAACCACCACACCATGTTCGGTCAGATAGCGCGAGACCAGCGCCGCGGGGATGCCCGTCTCACCAAAGCTGCCCGACATGTCCAGGCCAGGGGTAACGATGGTCGCCTTGATAGGGTCGAGCATGTTGAAGCCTTCAGCCAAATCACCGAACCCATGCCAGTGATCGCCGCTCTTCAAAACCCAATCGGCTTGTCCGCCAATCCCTTGGCTGACCAAGTGATCTGGCCCCCAGACTTTAAACCACCAATCGGCGTCGCCAAATTCGGCTTCGACTTTACGCATGGCACGCCGAAAATCCATTGCCTCGCGAATGCTTTCTTCAACCAACGCTGTTCCGCCTGGTGCCTCCATCATGGCCGCCGCCACGTCACAAGACGCAATAATGGCGTACTGCGGTGACGTTGAGGTGTGCATGAGGTAGGCCTCATTGAAGATATTGCGATCAAGTTTGCGGGTCTGAGGCTCTTGCACCACGATCTGTGAGGCTTGTGAAATACCGGCCAAGAGCTTGTGGGTTGAGTGAGTAGCAAAGACCATGGCGCGCTCGCTACGCGGGCGCCCGGGACCAATGGCGTGCATGT
>CALBEY010000052.1 GCA_937888805.1 uncultured Burkholderiaceae bacterium | reverse complement strand
AAGTGAAAGCAGAAGTTGATCGGTCCGCAACAGCTGCTGCCATCGGCTCAAAACGCACCGCTGGGCCACCCTGCATGATGGCCGCGTTGTCTGAATAAGCCACCACCGTGCCCAGGGGTTGCTTGGCGTGGGTCTGGCGAATCATCCCAAAGAGAGTGTTGGGTTGTTCTTGGCCATCAATCACCCACTGCGCGTTAAAAATCTTGTGTCGGCAATGTTCGCTATTGGCTTGCGCAAACATGATGAGCTCAACATCGGTCGGGTCCCGCTTTAAGCCTTCAAACGATTGCACCAAGTAGTCGATTTCATCGACTGAGAGCGCCAAACCCCAGTCCTCATTGGCCCGCTCAAGCGCGGCGCGACCTTCGCTTAAAACCGCCACCGTCTGTAGCGGCTTGGCCGTGCGAGTCACAAATAATTGCTTGGCATCAAACGACTCGTCGACCACTGTCTCGGTCATGCGGTCATGCAAAAGACTGGCGGCTAAGGCCAACTGTGCCGCAGTCAAAACAAGGGCTGACTCACCCGGTGCTGTTCCCCGCTCGGGGATCAGCACATAACGAATGCCCCGCTCGATGCGACGAACCGCATCAAAGCCGCAATTACGCGCAATGTCGGTCGCTTTGCTCGCCCACGCCGAAACCGTTCCCAAACGCGGCAACACCCGCAACACCAAACCATCTTCAGCCGAAGACGGCGTCTCGGGGGCCAACCCATAATCCAGTAGCGCGGCAAGACGCCCTGCCGCTTGTTCACTCAAGGGCTGATCGAGCCACACATAATGCTCAAAGCGCGCCTGCACGGCCGCAATGGGTAGCGCTGCTTGGCGCAACAGATCGAGTAAGCGTTGCGCCCGAAAGGCAGACAAAGCAGACGGGCCCAGCAGGGTTTGGGTAATGAGATGGTCAGAATCAGACACAGGACGGCACCGAACAAAGGGGTGAAAAGAAACCTAGGGACAAAAAACGGGCACTACAAAAACCGAACCAAGCCAAAGAATCACCAGCGGCTATTGATGACAACCCGATGACAACCCGATGACAGCCCGTTGAAAAAAATCCTCAGCAGGCTCATTTTATCCGGTCTGCGACTGCGTGTTTTGAAGGGGTCTGTGATCTTGTGGTCATCGTTCAAAGACGGTTAGTCACACGAGCCAAAACACACCCCCATGTTCAATGCGCGGGAACCTCACCGCGCTCGATCAACAACTGCCGGACATCCTTCTTGGTGATCTTGCCGTAACCGGATTTGGGTAAGGCCTCCCAAAAGAAAAACGACCTTGGCCAGCGGTATTTGGCGCTACGCCCATCAAGGTGAGCCAACAGATCATCCGCAGAAATCACAGGCGCGTCAGGGCGCAACACCACCACCGCCACGCCCACCTCACCCCATTTGGGATCGGGCACACCCAAGACGGCCACCTCCAACACACTGGGGTGGGTCAAGAGCACTTCTTCGACTTCACGGGGATAAACGTTTGAGCCACCTGAAATGTACATATCCGACTCACGGCCGGTGATGTAAAGCAACCCTTTGGCATCGAGCCTGCCCAAGTCACCCGTGTGAAACCAGCCACCCCGAAGCGCTTTTTCAGTGGCATCTGGGTTGCCGTGATATTCAAGCAACACCGCCGGCCCACGCACACAAATCTCGCCAACCTCACCGGTTGGCAATCGCTGCATGTCCTTATCCAGAATGGCCACTTCCATGCCGGTTCTGGGTCGACCACACGAGCCGATATGGGCGTTGGGATCATCATCGTCAGCCGAATGCATGTAAGGGGGTAACACGGTGATGCAACCGGTTACCTCACCGAGCCCGAAGTACTGCACCAACACAGAACCTAACTTTTGCAAGGCGAGCTTTTGATCGGCACGGTACATCGGTGCACCGGCATAAATCACATATCGCAAGCTGCTGTGGTCAAACTGATCAACCGAAGGGTCTTCGACCAACACTTTCACAATCGTGGGCACAGTAAAGACGTTGGTGACCCGATAACGCTCAACCAACCCCCAAAAAACCACTGGCTCAAGCCGGTCGCCGGGCATCAAGACCGAAGCGGCACCACGCGCCACGTTCAAAAGCGCGTGAATACCCGCGCCATGGGAAAGTGGCGCCACCACGATTGAACAGTCGGTTTCGCGCGTGCCCGGAATCATGTCCGCCAAATGATTGGTCACCACAAATGCCAATTGCCCGTGCGTCAGTACCCCAGCCTTGGGTTTGCCTGTCGTGCCCGAGGTGTAAAAAAACCAAGCGGGGCTGTTTTCTTGGACGGTGGCTTCTTCGAAAGCTTGTCCCAAGTGGGCACTGACCATTGGTTCATAAGCGTGTTCGCCCGCACGGGGTTCACCAATGGCAACCACGTGTGTCAGGTGTGTACTCGCCGCACGTACCGCATCGACATGACCCGCAAAGATATCGTCGTAAACCATCACCGACGCACCACTGCTTTGCCCCAGGTAAGCCACTTCATCGGGCGTTAACCGAAAATTAGTTGGCACCCATACACAGCCCATGCGAAAGCAGACCCAACCGAGTTCAAACGTCTGTAGGCTGTTGCGAGACTGCGTCAAAATGCGGTCGCCTGCGCGCACACCGATCGCACTCAAGCCTAAGCACATGGCGTCCACGCGGGCGTTGATCTGGCGCCAAGTCCAGACATCATCGCGGTGAATCAATCCTGGTAAATCCGGGTGCAATCGAGCCGTCTGAGCCAACAATTGGCTCAGGTTCATGACTTGTGCGGCATGCATCTTAGACCGCCCGCATCAAACTCAAATAGTTGGCCACCGATGCGCCACCCATGTTGAACACCGCACCCGTGTGGGCATTGGGCAACTGCATGTCACCGCCAAGTCCTGTCAATTGCATGGCCGCCATCACATGCATCGACACGCCTGTGGCACCGATGGGGTGGCCCTTGGACTTCAACCCACCTGAGCGATTGACAGGCAATCGGCCATCAGCAGCCGTGACACCATCAAGCGCAATTTGTGCGCCCTTGCCATGCGCTGCCAGCCCCATGGCTTCGTACTCTAAAAGTTCAGCGATGGTGAAGCAATCATGCGTTTCCACGAAACTCAAATCGTCTAACCCCAAGCCTGATTCAGACAGGCCCTTTTGCCAGGCCATGGCCGCACCCTCAAATCGTGTTGGGTCGCGTCGGCTTAAGGGCAGCCACTCGTTCACGTGCGCCCGAGCCAGCCATTGCACCGCTGGCACCTTGGCCTCAGATGAGCGTTCGGTCGAAATGACCATGGCCGCGGCACCATCCGATACCAGCGAACAGTCTGAGCGCTTGAGTGGGCCAGCCACCACAGGGTTTTTGTCGGACACCTGACGACAAAACTCAAAACCCAGGTCACGACGCAAATGTGCAAACGGATTGTCAACGCCATTGCGATGATTTTTAGACGCAATCATCGCCAAGGCATCGGATTGGTCACCAAACTGATCAAAATACGCTTGAGCGATCTCACCAAACACACCGGCAAAGCCGCCTGGAATACCGGCCTCTTCTTTGACATACGAGCACTTCAACAAAATCTCGCCAATCTGGGCGTTGGGCAAGGTGTTCATTTTTTCGTAACCGATCACCAACACATTTTTCATGCGACCGGCGGCAACGGCGTCCAAGGCAGTCCAAATCGCGGCTGAACCGGTGGCGCAAGCGTTCTCAAGGCGCACCGCTGGCACATGGCGCAACGCTGGTATGGCCACCCCGACCATGGCACCACCAAAATCCTGCTGCACGAAGCCACCGTTAAACGTCCCCACAAAAATCCCGTCGATTGCCTCAGGCTCAATCCCAGCCGATGCCATCGCCGCGTTGGCTGACTCAGCAATCAAGGCCTCAATATCAACGTTGTCCTGCTTGCCAAACGGGGTGTGACCCCAACCCACAATCATCGGTGTTTTCATGTTGCTCTCTGTTATTAGTCTTGGCCATTCAACCAAGGTTAGACCACTGCCTTGGCGTAACCGTCATCTCGTTATCTTGTCGTTCCTATCTTAGCCCTTTTGACTGCCCTGTTTCCATCGCCGTGCTCTGGCACAACACTTCAAACCGCGCTGACTCACAAAGACAACCACTGTTCTCATCGTCTAGAACCACACCAAAAGCCCCCAACGCATAGGCAGGCTGACGGCACTGTTGTGGCTTTTGATTTTGCTCAGACAATTAAAAGATGCAGCTCTCATGCCAACCCAACTTGGGTCTTTGCTTGTTCTTCGCGACCTATCAAATGATGCTTTCATGCTTGCGATTCAAATTAAAGAACGGTTTAATTTGAAAAATAATATTAAAGCGACGTTTAATTAAGGCTTACTACTACTATTTGCCAATAGTGCCGCCAGTTTCCAACAATATCAACCGAGTCATGTGCTGCTCGAACTGCCGCAAAGCAGGCGCAAAACGATGGCCAACTTTGAGAAACTCCTCCTGCAGTATCGTGTCACTGTAAGTGAGTAAAAAAACGATGGCGACTGTCGATCATATCCATCCAAATCAGACCATCGTCTATTGACGTTCCTTTAAACAGCCCCATACGCAATGCCTGCTGACATACCGCGCGGTGTCCCTTAGCCTTAAAAGAGCTGTTACTCGAAAGATACTGCATCGTGGTTTGAAATGCCAATTCGTGGGTCAATGCAAACCTGTGCAAAATCCCACTTTTGATAATACTCGGCACATTCGCGGTGAATTGATCCAACGACTCAGTGAGTGACAACAACGCCGATCGAAAATGATTGAAACCCTCAAGCCACACTATTTTTGACACATAAACACAACCTTTAAAAAAATTGGTGGCTCAGAAACAATCGCCCGAAATGATTTAATCAGCCCGACCGAATTAACCAAAGCCTCAAAAACACACCACTTAATCACACAACCGATCACACCACTGAACCACGCCACTCAAACAACAACGCCCGAAAAATCGGGCGTTGTTGTCTTGCCATGCTGCCTTGTTGAACCAAAACCGAAAGCCTTACTTTTTTCTCGTCGGCGGCAAATCCGTGCAATGACCATCAGCGGCTTCAGCCGCCAAACCAATAGACTCACCGAGCGTTGGATGCGGGTGAATGGTTTTACCAATATCCACCGAATCAGCACCCATCTCGATAGCCAAAGCCACTTCACCAATCAAGTCACCCGCATTGGTGCCGACAATGCCACCGCCCACGATTCGGCCCGTGCTCTCGTCAAACAACAACTTGGTGAACCCCTCATCGCGACCGTTGGCAATCGCACGGCCCAACGCTTGCCAAGGCATCATGCCCTTCTTGATTTTTAGACCCTCTTTCTTGGCCTCTTCCTCGGTCAAACCAACCCAGGCAATTTCAGGATCGGTGTAAGCCACCGACGGAATGACCCGCGCATCGAAGTAACTCTTTTCACCGAAAGCGGCTTCAGCCGCCACATGACCTTCATGCACAGCCTTGTGAGCCAACATCGGTTGACCCACCAAGTCGCCAATCGCAAAAATATGCGGCACATTGGTGCGCATTTGATTGTCCACCTCAATGAAGCCACGATCAGTCACCGTCACCCCGGCCTTTTCAGCACCAATGCGCTTGCCATTGGGTGCGCGCCCGACCGCTTGCAACACCAAGTCATAGACCTGAGGCTTATCCGGTGCGCCCTCACCTTCAAACGTCACGTGAATGCCATCTTTCTTGGCCACAGCACCAATCGTCTTGGTCTTAAGCATCAAATGATCAAACCGATGCTCATTTTTCTTGAGCCAAACCTTAACCAAATCACGATCCGCGCCAGGCATCAAACCATCGAGCATCTCCACCACATCAAGGCGTGCACCCAAGGCCGAATAAACCGTGCCCATTTCCAAGCCAATAATGCCACCACCCACAATCAACATGCGCTTGGGGATTTGTTTCAACAATAACGCGCCCGTTGAATCCACCACCCGTGGGTCATCGGGCATAAACGGCAACTTCACCGACTGGCTACCGGCAGCAATGATCGCTTGCCCAAACTGAATGGATTCCGACCCCGATTGAAGCTTCACTTCAATCGTGTTCGGCCCGGTAAACGACGCCTCACCATGCACCACCCGAACTTTACGGGCCTTGGCCATCCCAGCCAAACCACCCGTCAACTTGCCAATCACGCCGTCTTTAAAGGCACGCAACTTATCCAAATCAATCTTCGGCGCCCCAAACGTAATCCCATGCGAAGCCATGGCCTGCGCTTCTTCCATCACCGCCGCCGTGTGCAACAGCGCCTTAGAAGGGATACAACCCACATTCAAACAAACCCCGCCTAAGGTGGGATATCGTTCAATCAAAATCACTTCCATGCCCAAATCAGCTGCGCGAAATGCCGCCGAATAGCCACCGGGGCCCGCACCCAACACCACCAGCGGACCAGACGGCGCAGCAGCGGTTGATTGAACAGCTGACTGAGCAGTTTGCACGGGGTTCGGCGCAGCACTGACCGCTGGCGCTGCCTTGGGATCTGCTGATTTCTCGTCTGTTTTCTTGACTTCAGCTGGCGAGGCTGCTGCACCGGAAGCAGCACCAGCACTTGCCGTCGCACCCGCGCTGGCTTCAACCTGCAACAAAAGCGTGCCTTGGTTGATCTTGTCACCGACTTTAACCAAGACTTTTTTCACGACCCCACCATCAGAGGCGGGAATCTCCATCGAGGCCTTGTCAGACTCAACCGTGATCAAGCTGTCTTCGGCACTGATCGTGTCGCCAACTTTGACCAACACCTCAATGACCTCAACGTCCTTAAAGTCACCGATATCAGGGACCAGAATATCTTTCAGACTCATACGGCCCCCTTACAGGATGATGCGACGGAAGTCCGCCAACAAGGCGCCCAGATAGGCATTAAAGCGAGCCGCGGAAGCCCCATCAATCACGCGATGGTCATAAGACAACGACAATGGCAGCGTCAGCCTGGGCACAAACACCTTCCCATCCCACACCGGCTTTTGATATGACTTTGACACACCAAGGATAGCGACTTCAGGTGCGTTGATGATTGGCGTGAAATGCGTGCCACCAATGCCACCCAACGACGAAATCGAAATGCAGCCACCCTGCATCTGCGTGGGCGACAACTTGCCCTCGCGAGCGAGCTTGGCCATGGCAGACGTCTCTTGCGCAAGCTCAATCACCCCTTTCTTGTCGGCTTCAGTGATCACCGGCACCACCAAGCCATTGGGCGTATCGGCCGCAAAGCCAATGTTGTAGTACTGCTTGAGCACCAAACTATCGCCATCGAGTGAGGCATTGAACTCGGGGTACTTTTTCAAGGCCGCAACCACCGCCTTCATCAAAAACGCCAACATCGTGACTTTGACGCCTGACTTCTCGTTTTCTTTGTTCAGCTGAACACGCAACGCTTCCAACTCAGTGATATCGGCTTCATCATTGTTGGTGACATGAGGGATCATCACCCAATTGCGGTGCAAATTGGCACCAGACAACTTCTTGATGCGCGATAGCGGTTTGCTCTGAATCGGCCCAAACTTCGCAAAATCAACCTTTGGCCACGCCAAAAGATCAAGACCCACGCCAGTACCACCCG
>CALBEY010000051.1 GCA_937888805.1 uncultured Burkholderiaceae bacterium | reverse complement strand
CAAGTTAAGTTGGGTCAAACGCTTGTGTTTTAAATCGTGTCAGCTAGCCGTTTGGCAGTTAACCCCCGTGGGCGCTTTTTGGTTTTGCAGCACAAAGGTAATTTGCTCGGCCAAGGCGATGATGTTCTTCTGCTGAGCCGTGACCAACGGCACGACACCTGGGGTGGCTGGTGTGGAGAGCAAGGAATAGCAGGTTAAAGATCGTTTTGCTTTGTCGTTGAAACTCACGCGCCAGACCGCACCAATTGACGCTTGTTTGGCGGGTTCAAGTTCAAACTGTTGAATATCGACCTTGACCTCAAAAGTGTTGGTAGGCCGTGGCAGGCTCTGAACCATGACCCCTTGGATGGGTGGCATGCCAACGAATTGGGTCAGTGCCTGTGCTAGCGCACCGGTTGTGATCTCGCCCAAAGGCGCGGTCCACTTGTCGTTGGTTAAAACCATCAGTTGGTCGTTGGACTGACGAACGATCAGTGGGATGTCGTCAACGGCCGCTGGCACGGTGACTGGCGCCACGATGTAAGTGGGAGTCGCGCTCACAGCATTCGTTTTGTTAACCACATTTTGCGGTGCGCTTAAGGTGTAATAAGCGGTGCTTTGAGAAGCGCAACCCGTCAATAAAATCGATGCGACGGCGAGGGTTAATAGGGGCAGCAATTTCATGGATCAATTCCCAGGGTTTCACGAGAATAAGACTTGGTTGACTCACCAAAGATCAATGAGTTCGGTTGGGCGCGTAGCTCATCAATGAGCGATCGAGTCGCTCGGATGGCTCGGTCCATCTCTTTTAAGCTGCCATCAATCTGTGAGGGTAGCGCTGTGCTCGAAAGCAGAATGTCGTCAACACCCTTAAGTGTTTTTTGTAGTTGATTGAGTGTGGCTGACAGCTCTGGGGTCAGGGTGTTTTCTAGTGTTTTGGTGAATGCAGTGAGTTCACTCAATGTGGCACTCAAATCTTTGGCAAGCTTTTCAAAGGGAATTTTTTCAACATTGGCCAAGATGGTCACAATCTGTTCTTGAATTTGATCAATGCCGGTGGATTCAGCTGTTGGCATTTCAAATGGCAACGTTGTGGCTATTTTCTCTGGAGCAGACACCCCTTTTTTGAGCGAAAGCGAAATGTATAAGCTACCGGTGATTAGGCTGGCGGTTTTAAGCTCTGCTCGCAGCCCGCGTTTGACCAACAAACCAAATGACTGCGCAATTTGCTCAGGCGTTTGATTGGCGCGCTGCATGGTTTGGAACAAAGTCCCGAGGAGCGCAGGATAGAGTGTGGCATCGACTTGTGTGAAGAATTTGCCTTTGTAAGGGTCAAAGTCGAGTTTGGTTGACGAGATCGTACCAATGTTAATGCCTTGGAAACTAACGGGTGCTTGAGATTCTAAACCCCGGGTTTCTTGGTAAAATTTCATAGTGATCGGCACAGAAATGCCGATGGGAACGGCGCTAGCGGCAACTTTGTTGTCGTAGAGGGTGAAGACATGATCACTGGTCATCACCATCGATGGCCCAAAATTACCAAATGCCAAGCCGCCCGCTAAGATGCTGACCAGTGACTCAGTTGAAACGGTTAAGCCGTGGGCACCAACATTGACATAGATACCGCTCTCATCCCAAAACCGAGTGTTGGCGTTGACGTACTTGTCGTACGGGGCATTGATAAAGACTTCGAGGTCAACGAACTTACCATCGTCATCAAGATGGTATTCAGTGACAACGCCAACCGGAATCCGCAAAAAATAAATCGGTGCGCCAGGCCCTAGCGAGCCCAAAGTATCAGAGCGCAAGTTGAATTTGGATCCTGGGCTATCACTCGAAATGGGTGGTGGTTGTTCAAGACCTTTGAAATTGCGCTCTTTGGGTGTGTCGCCGCGAATGTTTTTGGTGTCAGCATTGATATAGACGCCTGACAAAAGCGTCGCCAAACCTGAGACCCCGCTCAAACCGATGGTCGGTTTCACCACCCAAAATTGTGTGCCTTGCCTAGCCAAGCCTTCGGCGTCTTTATTCAGCTGTACATCCACCAGCACATCATCGCCCGTGTCGTTAAGCCGAATGTTGCTGACAGTACCAACCACCACGTCTCGAAACCGTATTTGGGTTTTGCCTTGTTCCAGCCCCGTTGCCGACTCAAAACTGATGGTGATCGCGGGTCCCTGATTCGAATAGTCATTCCAGGCGATGGAAAGTCCAATAACAGCGGCCACCACGGGTATGAGCCAGACCAGCCAAGCGCTGCGTTTCTTTTTTCGAGTTACTGTTGGTGCGGGCAATCGTTCCGTTGATCGGTCTTGTGCGTCGGTCATTGAACGAAATTTCCTTGTGGTTGAGGGGAGTGATCGGGTTTGTTTTTATGGCTTGTTTGGTGCCGCCTGTGACCGGCTTGTCGCCAAGCCAGTCGTGGATCAAAGCCCATGGCGGCCAGCATGGTGACCACAACGACACCGCCAAAGGCAACCGCACCAGCACCTGGGGCGATGTCCAAAAGATTACCGAATTTACCCAGTGCTGATAACAAAATCACAACAAAAACATCCAACATTGACCATTGCCCAATAAATTCAACCATGGCGTATATTTTTGTTCGTGCTTTTAAGTCTAGTGTTGAGCGTTTTTGTGTCAGCCAAACTAACACAGCAAGTGAGATGATTTTTAACACTGGCACGAACACGCTGGCAATAAAAACCACGGCAGCGATATCCCAAGAGCCCATTTGCCACAGCTCAATCACCCCGCCCATGATGGTGTGCCCTGATGCGCTATTTAGCGCATCGACGTGCATGATGGGAAGTACATTGGCTGGTATGTAGAGAATAATGGCCGTGAAGATGAGCGACCAAGTTCGGTTTAGCAAGGCAGGCGAGGGCGATTTGGCGGGCGGTGGCTCATTGAAGAACAATTCCAGGTCATGGGCCATGTGGCGCAGTTTTTCGGCGTTAAGACGCAGTAAGCTGGTAATCAAAACAGCGGTGGCGACAGTCGCAAAGAGACCCACGCCCAGGTGCAAAGTCGCCAAATCGATCAGTTTGACAATCGCCACCAAAGCCCCGAGCAAGAACACGGGTACCATGCACCACGGCGTCAAGTGATCGATGATCCGTACCGTGCTTTCAAAAAATAGCGGTAACCGGCCCACTGCCAATGGCCCCAAAACCCAGAGAAGCAGGCACAAGTGCACCGCCGGTAATACAAATCCAACCGCACCCGTTAAAAGCGCGACTTCGGGGTAACCGGCCTGCCACGCCACAGCCACGGCATCCAAGAAGGTGGCCGATTTGGCTGTGCCTTGAACCACGAGCGTGCCCAACGGGTAGGTGTTGGCCATCGTGAATGTGATCATGGCCGTGATGACAATTGCCAGCCAGCTGTGCGCTGCAAACTCACTCTTGGTTTCAAGAATAGTGTCGCAGCGTGCACAAAGCGCCAAGTGATCTTTTTCCAGGGGCACGCGTCGATACACGGCACCACAATGATGACAAGCCAGTCGAGAGGGTGTGCCTCGCATCAGCGATTATTTGTTTGCAGCGACAATCATCAGCAATTGTTCAAGGGTGATGTAGCCCTTCTTGTCCACATCAATTTTGTCCCAAGCCAAGGCAACCCTGGGCATGCCCGACTGTGCTTCTTCAAGGGTGAGTTTGCCATCACCGTTTTTGTCAGCGGCTTTAAAGCGAGTCACAACCTCTTGATCTTCAGTCGGAACGCTGGGCATGGCTGTGTTGGTTTGAGCAAGGACAGTTGCACCGAACAAAGCGGTCAGCCCCCCAAGAGCCAATTGTGAGCTGATAAAGGATTTATTGCGCATAAAAGCACCTTATTTTTGGACATAAAAGAGTCAATGGCATTTTTTAAGCACGTTAGACAGGTTCAACGCCATAAGCACGACAACTTAAATAAACTAATTTACTTATGATAACCATCTCTGTGTGTCAAAGATAGCAAACAGGGCAAGAGAGAGAACTCACCGCCAAACCTTGCAAGAACTTGCAGATGCTCAGGCGAACACGTCAGCATCATCAACAAGGGCATGACCTACAGCACTGAGCACGGCTTTATGATGTTCACGCTGCCAGTGTTTGCGCCATTCATGCGAAGAAACGCCTGACATGAGCCTGTATAACCACGCGAAAGGTTTCAAAGCATGACCTCAGCGACGGTTTTAAAGTTCACCGCTTTGACCCCATCGCTGAAGTCAATCGCGTTGCCGCTATAAATCACCGTTTGTTGGGCCAGTGGATGCACCTTTTGGTGAAAGGTGTCTAGGGCACGCTTGAAACTGGCATGCCAAGTGCTGGCTGACTTGATTTCGATACCAAAAAGTTCGTGCCCACGTTTATGCAGCAAATCAATTTCATGGCCTTGACTATCTCTAAAAAAATAAAGGTTCGGTGTTAGTCCCGCGTTGTAGCGGGTTTTAAGGGCTTCGAGCGCAATGAGGTTTTCAAATAGGCTGCCAATCAAGGGGTCTCTGGCAACCTGCTCAATGCGTTCAATGCCAAGCAAATAACACAGCAAACCGGTGTCTGTGAAATAGACCTTTGGGGTTTTGATGACCCGTTTGCCAAAGTTTTCAAAATAAGGCGGCAATCGAAAAATCACGTATGAGGCTTCGAGTATGGATAACCACTCTTTGATGGTCTTGCCATCGACGCCAGTGTCATTGGCAAGCGATTGAAAATTGATGATCTGTCCCACGCGGCCAGCCAGCAACTTAATAAACTTTTCAAATAACACCACATTTTTAAGATTGATCAGCAGGCGAACGTCTCGCTCAATGTAACTTTGAAAGTAGGTGGCGTAGGCAACATGTGGTCGTTGTTGTTGACTATGAACCCTTGGTAAAAAGCCTTTAAACAAGTACTCGCTAACACTGTCAGAAACAATGCCTGCCGCTGTCAATTCGCCGATAGACAGCGGCAGTAAATGTAAGATGCCTGTTCGACCAGCCAGCGACTGGGTCACTGATTCGCGCAGTTCAAGCTGATGAGAGCCCGTGAGTACGAATTGTCCACAGGCGTTGTTTTCATCGACAATGCCTTGCAAATAACTCAGCAAATGCGGCGCTCGCTGGATTTCATCAAAGATCACTCGGGTTGGGTATTGTTTAAGGAACGCCCTAGGATCATTGGTTGCCAACGCCCGCGTGTCGGGGTTTTCAAGACTGACGTACTTAAAGTCAGGCAAAACGGCACGCACGAGTGTGGTCTTGCCCGCTTGGCGTGGCCCAAGCACAGTAACGATGGGGAACTCCAACAATTGGGTTTGGAGTTCGGATTTGATATAACGTGGAATCATATTTCCATCATAAACTATGCAAATCCGGAGTTCAACTCCGGATTTGCATAAAATGAGGCTTGGCATAAAAATTGAAAAATAAAAATAGCTGAGTACAAGGCCTTCAAAGAGCGCCGTAAAGTGCTCCAAAGATTTCAGATCCGGACAGGTTTGTTGCGAGTAAGTCCAATGCCAGTTCCTCTAGCGTTTAACCGCTGCGCGGTGGTGATGAGATTTATTCATCTCGCTTGAGTCAAGCATCCCGGGCTATGAGTTATCGGGAAGTGCAGTTTTGACTTTTTTTCAGGGTTTTTGATCCTTTAGCCACAGGCCCTCAATCAACATCTTGGGAAAGATGAGTCCAAAGGTCATGACCAAGACAATCAGTAGGGTAGCCGTGCCGTCAGAAAAAACCGCGGTGAGCATGGCTAGCGTGGCCTCGTGACCAGCCAAGTAAACATTGATAAGGCCATCGGCGAAGCGAAACACAAAAATACCCGGCATCATCGACACCACTGATGCAAAAGCCAGTGCGGCAAAAGGCAACCTCAGCCGGTGCGACAAAAGCGTCATGACAGTGCCAGCCATCAAACAAGCCACCAAGGCACCCGTGACCAATCCAGCGCCTTGATCGATGACCACCCAGCGACTGCCATGGCATAGCATGCCGACGATGACGGGTGCTGCCAAGAGGCGCCAAGGCAAAGAAAAGAAAGCACCAAAAGCCGCCACCGCAATGCCGGCACAAATCATGTCTAGCCAGAGTGGGGTCGGGGTAGTCGACATACCCGCTGTAAGGGATGCGTTCATCAGGCTTAACCCCAAAATCAAGCCCACACTGATCGCCAGAAATATCAGCAGGCAATACACGACGCGGTTCATGCCGAGCCCCAAGCGGCCTCGGACCAAATCGAGGGCAGCATTGAGGATATGCGCGCCGGGCACCAAAATCATGCAAGGGGCAATCTCCACGAATGGCAAGCCATCGCCACTGAAGGCGTGTTGCGAATAGCCGCCGATAAGCCCAGCGATGAGGGCAGCCACAAACGGTTGTATCAAGAGGTTGTCAGAGGCTTTGGCCAAGAGCCTGCGGGCGACAGCACCCAAGGCTGCTGCCATGAAAATCATGGCGAGCGTGGCTGGGTCAGTCACCCCAAAAATCACGCCTAGGGCAACAGCGCCCGCACCGGCCATCAAAACAAAGCGCAAGTGACTGCTCGGCGCATAAGTTGAAATCGTTGCCAACGATTCGCTGACCACATCAATTTGAGCGACCGCGTGCCGGTTGGGATCGGCACAAACTTGATCAATCAGTTGATTGGTTCGTGCGACCTTGTGCATGTCAACGCCCGTGGGTCGCGCTTGCAAAAGGGCAGTTTGCCAATGGGCTTGCGGGTCATTGAGTGGTCGCGTGCGACAAACGATGGCATCCCATTGGGGCAATACAGCTGCTTCAAAACCATACGCTTTGGCCAGACGCGTGACATCGACAATGGTGCGTTGCGTTGTTTGCGCATTGGCGTGCAGCACTTCAGCGGCACGCCAAACGACACTCAGTGCATCAGTTGTCATAGACAGGCTTATAGGCCATTTGACGGATGTGTGCTGCCACATCTTTGGGCTTTTTAATCCGTGCCAAGCCCTGCTCAAAAATGTACTCAGCAATCTTTGCGGCTGTGTGTAAAGAGGCTGTTAGGATTTGCGACTGCGGCGGATAGATCAAGCCTGAGTTGAGTTCAGCTTGAGTGACCTGTTCGGCCACTGCTTTGGCAGCGATAATAAACATTTGTTGGGTGACGCGAGTCGCTTCAGTGGCCAAAACCGCCATGCCCATGGCCGGGAAAATGTACACGTTGTTGCCTTGGCCGGGCACAAAGGTCTTGCCTTTGAAGGTCACAGGGTCAAATGGACTGCCACTGGCAAAAATGGCATTGCCGTCAGACCATTGGTAGGCCTCTTGAGCAGTGCATTCCGAGCGAGATGTTGGGTTTGAGTAAGGGAAAATGATGGGTCGGGCGTTCACGCGCGACATGGCCTCGATGACAGGTTGATTGAAGAGCTTGGGTACCGTGCTAACACCAACAATCCCATTGGGCTTGATGTCGTTGATAACATCAATAAAAGACTTCATGGGTGCGTGCTTGTGCGCGAATGGTTTCTGGAAATCGGCCAAGTCTTTGCGCGTCGATTCAACCAAGCCATTGATATCAAACAACCAATGGCGCCCACGCGCCTCTTCAATGGTCAGGCCTTCCATCACCATGGCCTCGCTGATGAGCTCAGCAATGCCGGTGGCAGCAGAACCCGCACCCATGAACAAAAACTGCTGATCGGTGAGCTTTTGTCCAGAAATACGTAAGCTGCCGTAAATGCCTGCCAATGCCACCCCAGCGGTGCCTTGAATGTCATCGTTGTAGGTGCAAATCTTGTCTTTATAGGTTTTAAGAATCGAGACGGCATTAAAGTTGGCAAAGTCTTCCCATTGCAGGCAACACTTAGGATAAAGGGATTGCACCGCATCAACAAACTCAGCAATAAAAGCGTCATAGGCTTTGCCGCGCACACGCGGTTGCTTCAAGCCAAGATAGAGTGGGTCGTTAATTAGGTCTTCGTTGTTGGTGCCTACGTCTAGTGTGATGGGCAATGTCAGCGCGGGTGGCACACCCGCAACAGCCGTGTACAAAGCCAACTTGCCCACGGGAATACCCATACCGCCCACGCCCAAGTCGCCCAAGCCTAAGATCCGTTCACCATCAGTGGCGACGATAAAGCGAATGTCTTTCTGTGGCCAGTTTGAGAGTATGTCTTTCAAACGCCCCTTGGCGCTGATGGGTAAATACACGCCACGTGAAGCCCGAAAAATATGATCGAACTTCTGGCAGGCTTCACCCACAGTCGGTGTGTAGACCAACGGCATGAAGCGTGCGGGGTCTCCCATCAGAACCGCATAAAAGAGGGTTTCGTTACGGCTTTGCAAGTCCATCAGAAACAAGTAGCGCTGTAAATCTGAATCGAGCATGTCAAGCTGGGTATGCACCCGAGCCAATTGCAATTCGATGGTGTCCACACCAACGGGTAACAAGCCCTCGATGCCAGCGGCTTGGCGCTGCTCAGTCGTGAAGGCGCTGCCGCGGTTTAGCGTGGCGTCATGCATGATGTTCAAAGGTTTTTTTTTGGTGTTCGTTTTGGTATTTGTTTTGGTGCTTTTTTTGTTTGCTAATGGATTGCTACTTTTGGTCTTTGCTTGTTTTTTTTGAGCGGTTGCCATGCGGGTATTCCTTGGGTGAGTCGTCTTAAAAATAAATGCCGAATGCCAAATGCTGGAGCCAATAATTGTATTTTTTGCGGTGCCAAAGGTCTAAAAGTTATAACCGTACGATCCCCATACAAAGACATCCGTGCGCTTTAAAAGGCTGTCACTAAAAAGAGCACTATATTTGTTTTAAGTGGCGAGACCATTTATGCGGTGAAGCGTTCCCCTTGGTTGTAAACCTTGCCATGAAAAGATGAAATTGTTCGTGTTTCCGATAGGCGCAGTGAGGCCGAACCTGGATTGAAGACAACGAATCCCTTCGGCAAAACAATATCCGTGCCGCCGCTGACAGTTTGAAAAATGCGAAATCATAGCGCCCCTGGCCATCCAATCCCTAGGTACGGCTTTGTTTGTGTTTGTTTATGTGTGCCATGGATCCGAGTAATTTTTTAGTGGAAGATTTATTTGGCCACGTAAGGGTGAACCATCTTGGCGGGGTCAACGACTTTGTCAAACTCCGCCTCAGTGACAAAACCGAGTTTCAAAGCCGCGGCCTTTAAGGTTAGATCGTGATCCATGGCGTAGTGCGCAATCTTTGACGATTTGTCGTAACCAATCACAGGTGCGAGCGCAGTAACCAGCATCAGCGAGCGCTCGACATATTCAGCGATTTTTTGGCGATTCGGTTCGGTGCCTTCAACCAAGAATTGACGGAAGTTGGTACAACCGTCCGTCATCAGCGTGATTGAATGTGCGATGTTGTAAATGATTAAAGGTTTGTAGACGTTCATTTCAAGGTAACCGCTGGCCCCCCCAAAACCCACGGCAACATCGTTAGCCATGACTTGTGCGGCAAGCATGGTCAGCGCTTCGGCCTGCGTTGGATTTACTTTGCCTGGCATGATGGAGGAGCCAGGCTCATTTTCTGGGATGTTTAGCTCTGCAAACCCGGCTCTCGGGCCACATGACATCAAACGGATGTCGTTGGCGATTTTGAACAAAGACACCGCTAAGGTCCGAAACGCGCCTGATAAGTGAACCAGTGCATCATGAGCACCTTGCACGGTGAATTTATTGGGTGCCGTGACAAACGGCAGGCCCGTAAGTTTGGCAATTTCATTGGCCACGTCAACATCAAACCCTGGAGCGGTGTTGATACCGGTGCCCACGGCCGTGCCACCCAGTGCCAAGTGATAAACGCCTTTGAGCGCGTCTTGGATGCGCAGCAAATCATCATCAAGCATACCCACGTAGCCCGACCATTCTTGGCCAAGCGTAATCGGTGTCGCGTCTTGCATGTGGGTACGTCCGATTTTGACGATATCTTTCCAAGCCTCGACTTTAAGCGCCATGGCATCGCGTAATGCTGTCACGGCAGGAATAAGCCGTTCAGTGGTATTTACGGCTGCGGCGACATACATCGCTGTCGGAAAAGAATCGTTAGACGATTGCGACATATTGACGTGATCGTTGGGGTGCACCGGTACTTTGCCGCCCAAGTCGGTACCAGCAATCTGGCAGCAACGGTTTGAGAACACTTCATTGACGTTCATGTTGAATTGGGTGCCACTGCCTGTCATCCAAACATGTAAGGGAAACATATCGTCGTGAAGACCTGCCAAAACCTCATCGGCTACTTTGACGATTAAGTTGTGTTGTTGGTCTGGTAGCCGACCGCTGGCGTGATTGACGTTGGCGGCGGCTTTTTTAAGCGTGGCATAGGCCGTTATCATTTCGCGGGGCATCAAATCTTTGCCGATACTGAAGTGTTCTAAAGAGCGTTGGGTTTGTGCACCCCAAAGCTTATCGGTGGGCACCTCAACAGTACCTAGGCTGTCGGTTTCGTAGCGCATGTTGGTCATGACGGGTTCCTGCAATGAAAAGCATGTTTGACAGCAAAATATTTATTTTTGTAGGGCTGGTGATCCGTGCGGATTCGGCGTGGATCAGTCGGGATATGGATTTTGTTAGGGTGCTGGCGGTCGTAGCACCTTGAAGATTTTGGATGAAGATTGTTGTCAGAGTAGCGCAAACCGATGTCTTTTGGGTGTGATTAAAAGGAAATTTTGGCGGCGAGTGAACTTGCCCGTCAGCTGATGACTGCGGGCGTCTTTCAACAGGATAATTGAACCGAGGCATTTGCATGTTTCAAGCAATGACAACACCTCGCAAAAGCTTATCGCCAACCAGCTCGACAAGTGAGCAGAAGCGGTGATCTGGTTTCGATTGTGGGGAATATGACAGCCATGCTGGCGTGAAAGCGTTTTCGTTGCTATGTTTGGGATCAAGTCCAAATAAATATATTTTGCTACCATGATTCAATCATGACGGCTGTTGGCTTTTGGTTAGCCTGCGCTTTGCTCAAAACTCAATCAATCACCATTCAAACCCAAGCAACATGTATAGACAATTTGCATCTGGGCGAGCAATCAATCAACTGATCAATTGATTGGTTAATAACGATCGGCAACAGTAGGGAGCACCTTGGGTGGCATCCGCATTTGGCGAGTTTTCTGTATTACTGGTTATTTCAGCTTTCGCTGGAGGTTTGGCGTTGCTTTTGCGCCAACCCCTATTGATTGCCTACATCGTGGTTGGCATTTTGGCTGGACCTGCGGTCTTGGGTATCACTTCGGCTGCTGATCACATTCACCTGTTGGCTCAAATTGGTGTTGCCGTGTTGTTGTTTGTTGTGGGTTTGAAGCTTGATATTAAACACGTTCAGCACATCGGACCCGTCGCACTGGCCACTGGCTTGGGACAGCTGACATTTACGATTGTGTTTGGCTTTATTCTGGTGTTAGTACTCGGTAAAACCACGCTTGAAGCGATTTATGTTGCTGTGGCGCTGACGTTTTCAAGCACCATCATCATTGTTAAGCTGCTTTCTGATAAGCGCGAAATTGATTCCTTACACGGTCGGATCGCGGTTGGTTTTCTGATCGTGCAAGACTTGGCAGTGGTGGTCGCCATGATGGTCATGAGCACCCTACGCACGGGTGACAGTGATGTGCTGATCGTGATGGGATCAATCGCCATACGCATCGCCATTGCCGGTGTATTGCTTTATTTCTTGATGCGTTATGTCCTACCCAAATTGGTGGCGTCAATGGCCCGATCTTTGGAGCTGATGCTCATTTTTGCGATTGCGTGGGGCATGGGATTGGCCGCACTCGGTGAATGGGCTGGATTTTCTAAAGAAGCAGGGGCTTTTTTGGCAGGGTTCTCTTTGGCTTCGACTGAATTCAGAGACGCGATCAATTCCAGACTGACAGCCATCCGCGATTTTTTGCTGCTGTTCTTTTTTATCGATCTGGGTTCCACGCTCGACTTCAGCACCCTGGGTGCTGAAATAACACCGGCATTGGTGCTTTCCGTTTTTGTCTTGATCGGCAATCCTCTGATTGTGATGGCCATCATGGGTTACATGGGTTATCGCAAGCGCACGGGATTTTTGGCAGGGCTAACGGTAGCCCAAATCAGTGAGTTCTCAATTGTGTTCGTGGCCATGGGTATTTCGCTTGGTCACATTGGGGTTGAGGCCTTGGGTTTAACCACCTTGGTCGGGCTAGTAACGATTGCATTGTCGACTTACATGATTTTGTATTCGCACGTCTTGTATGAAAAGTTGCAGCCATTTTTAGGTGTTTTTGAGCGTCAGGTCCCGTTTCGTGAAAATCAAAGTACCCCCCAGTCTGAACTGTCATTTGCTTCGGATGTGGTGATTTTTGGTCTTGGGCGATACGGTCATCGCATGGCCTATGGGTTGGTTGATGCTGGTTTGAGTGTGCTGGGAGTCGACTTTGATCCTACCGTCGTCGCGCATTCAAAAAAAGAGGGCTTATCAATTCGTTTTGGTGATGCCATCGATGGGGCATTTTTAGAAGCATTACCGCTTAAAAATGCCCGCTGGGTTATCAGCACCATGCCGGATTTAGAGTCCAACCGTATCTTGATCAAAGAACTTCGGCAAATGAACTTTACTGGTGAGATGGCCGTGATCGCCCGCGAAAACGCAGACGGTATGGTACTTAAGACAATGGGCGTACCGACTGTGTTGTATCCCATCAACAGTGCGGTTGATCATGTGGTGGCTGCTTTGGTTGATATCATGACACCAGTCAAAGAAGGTGTTTAAGAAGGTTCAGTGAGCATTTGCGTATTTGTCAGCATGCTGATCGGAGGCGATGTCGGAATCCTCGTTCTTTAGGATGGGGAAGATGTCAAGATGTTCAAGACTTGGGGCAGTGGGACTTCAGTGACCATGGCAGTTTTTCTAGGTGGCTTGTCGCGCTGACCGTTGTGGGCAAATCATGCTAAGCGCTAACGCTGTAAGATCTTAAGCCATGCCCGTTGATCGAGCGACAGTGTTGAGGGATCACACAAGAGCGCGTGGGAGAGTGATTGGCGAATGTCTGTTTCAGGCGTGGGCAACGGCTGGCGCAACAGCGTGTCAAGCAACTGCTTGGCTCGGCCCAGTGTTTTGCCATAAAGCTCAAAAATGGTGCTCGCCACCACGTGCTGGCTGGGATCCTCTAACCAGCAGTCGTAATCTGTCACCATGCCAATTGTGGCGTAAGTCATTTGTGCTTCACGCGCCAAAAAAACCTCGGGCACATTGGTCATGCCGACCACATGACAGTTGGCAGCCCGCATGAAGTGACTTTCAGCTTGGGTGCCTAGTCGAGGGCCTTCAACGCAGGCATAGGTTAAGCCTGTGTGTATGGTTTGGTTGGCCAGGGCAGCCGCTGCTTGAACAGCTTGAACCAAGGCCTGGCTCACGGGGCGAGCAGTGGACACATGAGCGGCAACGCCACCGCCAAAAAACGTCTGCTCACGTCGACCACGGGTAAAGTCCATGTATTGACTTGGCATCACCAGATCGCCCGGTGCAAACCGTATGTCTAGGCTCCCCATGGCGGAAAACCCAAGCACCATGGTGGCACCGGCCCGTTTTAAGGCAAAGATATTGGCGCGGTAATTGATTTCATGGGGCAACAAACGATGGCTTTTGCCATGTCGGGCTAGAAATAACAGGTCATGGCCGTGTAGCGCACCTTGAACCAACTCGCCCGAAGGTTCGCCAAAGGGCGTGCTTTGATGCTCGCTTGAGATGATTTTCAGTCCAGGTAACTCATACAGTCCGGTGCCTCCAATGATGGCTAACATCGTGTTTATTCCTCGTTTGATTAATTTCGTAAATGGGGTGGTAGGTGAATCAAATCGGTCGGTTCATCAATATCATGCATGGGGGCTAATTCATGCCAGGTTTTTTTTGCTGCCCGAAGCCGATCGCGGCTCGTCTGCATTACCCGTGTGCTGCCCCACTCGATGTCATGAAACAGCGCTGGGATGGGCTTTCTCAAACCAATGAGTGTGTAGCCACCATCAAAGGCTGGTGCAAAAACAGCATCATTAGTTGCTAAAGCGCTGAATGCCACTGCTATCAAATCACCATTCAAGCTCGGCGCGTCAGTGCCAATGAGTATGGCGTGGCAAGCCCGATCTAGGGCTCTATTGAGCGCGGTTTGCATGCGGCTACCCAAGTCATGGCCTTGTTGGTGGGTGAGTTGCCATTGCGTAGAGCGGTTTTTTTGTTCTAGCCATGATTTAAAAAAACAATCCGCGTGGTCGTCGGCAACACACAGCTCGAGCGCGGTATCTGCACGTAGGCTGAGCGGTGAAACCAATGCCATCGTGTGTTCAAACAACCTTTTCGCCAATGCAGCCGCGCCACCAGCGCCTAGCGCTGGTATTAAGCGAGTTTTGGCCAAGCCAGCTTTGGGTGCTTTGGCAAACACAATGAGGTGTTGTTTTTGGGGCATCAGCGGTAGTCCTTGGCCAAAGACGCTGCCGATTCGCCACGCCAATAGCGCCAACGCAATGACCACATCAGCATGATTGTGCGCCACACCCCACGGGTCTCCCAGCGTCGTCCTGAGGTCGTGACTTTTTGGGGCAAGCAAATCGGCCAAGATAATTGGCACAGGCGTTGACTGGTTTCAATGTCTTCCATGATCGGTTGATCGGCGAAGCCACCCACGGCATCATAGGCAGCACGCGTCATGAATAGGCCTTGATCGCCCGTGGCAATACCAGTGATGCGAGAACGCCAATTCATCATAAAAGCAATCACCGCGAGCCATTGCGATTGTCCTTCAATGCGCACGTTAAAGCGTCCCCAAGTCATTGGGTTGTCCGCTTGGCGAATGCTCGAGCAGATGATCTGATCGGCATCATTTGGAGCGATGGTGTCAGCGTGTAAAAAAAGTAAGTTTTGGCCTTTCGCCACAGCTGCACCTGCGTTTAACTGCCGCGCTCGCCCCGCTGAAACCACGAGTACTCGATTTGCGTGTTGGTAAGCTTGTTCAACGGTATCGTCTTCACTGGTGCCGTCAACCACGATGACTTCGACACCTCGCGCGCGCCAGGCGTCCATGGGGGCAAGGGTTCGTGTGATAGCCGCCCCTTCGTTTAAGCAAATGACGATGACTGATAGCTGCGCAGGCATAGGTTGGCTAGTCTGAACAAAACCGAACTATGCTGCCGCCTTTTGCGGTCTATCGGCCGACTCTAAGGCGCCGCCACAGCTGCTGCCTTGCCCAGCTGTGCAGCCATAACAGTGATTGGCAACACGAATGTCCTGACCGCTCAGATCATGTGCGAGCAAGTCCTTGAGGTGGAGCCGCGCTTGGCTTTCTGAGGTTAGCGCCATGCCCAGCATTTGATTGAAGTCGCAATCGTAGAGGTAACCCTGCCAATCGACGCTGACCATGGTTCGGCACATGACGGTGGGTAAATTGCTGGCTTGGTATGCGCCTTTCAGTGTTGCCATGTAGTCATGGAACAGACCCTTGCTGACCAACGTGCTACCAAAGCGTTGGATCGGCATATTGGTGATGACAAAGAGTTGGTCAAACACAATACCAAAGTGCTGCTTAAGCTCACGTTTGTAGTCGTCTTCAAGGGCCGCTTGAGGCGGCGGCAGGACAGCACCTTGGGGGTTGTAGACCAAGTTCAAAACCAGTCCTGAACCAGGTTGTCCATAGCCCAGCGCATTGAGTGCCTGAAGACCCGCAATGCTTCGGTCAAACACACCGTCACCACGCTGTTTATCGACATTTTCGGCGCTGTAGCAGGGCATGGAAGCGGTGATTTCAACCTGTTGCTCGGCTAGAAATGCAGCCAAATCTTCGTGTCCTGGTTCACTTAAGATGGTTAAGTTACAGCGATCCATGACGCGCACGCCAAGTGCCCGCGCTTGCTGGACCAAAGCGCGAAAGTAGGGGCTGAGCTCCGGCGCACCACCCGTTAATTCTAATAACTCAATCGGATGTTGATTAAGTACGTCCAAGATATGTTCAATATTGTCGGCATCCATCATTTCAGTGCGATTCGGACCCGCATTCACATGGCAGTGCACACAGGTCTGGTTACATCGGTAGCCCAAATTAACTTGTAGCGTTTGCAGTCGGTCACGCTTGATGGCTGGAAAGTCAGTCTCTACTAATAATGAAAAAGTTGGTCGCATCGCAAGTCTCAAATAAAAGAGGAACGTTGGTCTGTATCTAGCAATTCGTTGGCTAGGCTAAAACGTTACAAACCAATGCGGGATGTTGATCGCATCACCAGTATGAGTTTCCCATTCATTTTGTTCAGTCGGCTACTGAACAGAATGATACAAGGGGCTGTTGCTAATTTGAGACACAATTTGTAACAAATGGGGTGACAGCGGTTGCTTTACTCAAGCTTTGGACATTTGGTCTGACCACTTCAGTACATTGGGTTCATGGATTGGATAATCGATCGAATTAGCATTAAAGAAGAAGCGGTTTATTTGCTTAAACCTTCTGGTGTGACTCGGAAGATTTCTGTGCCTGGTGCGCTCAATGCCTGCTTAGAAAATGGACTTTTGTTGATTTGGGCCAACACGGGTTACCGCTGGCAGGTCAACCCTGACTCGGGTCACCGCAAACGCCAACTGTGCGCCGAGACAGGCCCAATCGAAGCGGTTTTGGGTTAGTGCGTTATTCGGCATACTGCTGAGTTGAGCGCTTTTAAAGTGTCTGTGCCAGAGGGGTTTTAGGGGTAACACGATCGGCCAAGCGATACTCTTTGAGCCTTATCCTTTTGCTGTGAAGGCACCAACCCCTCATGAAAACCACCTCTGTCGATAAGAAAAACCTTAAATTTTTGTTGCTCGAGGGTATCCACCCAAGTGCCGAGGATCTCTTGCGTGAGGCGGGATACAGCAACATCGAAACAGAGAAAGGTTCACTTGAAGGCCCCGCCCTTTATAAGCGACTTCATGATGTGCACTTTTTGGGTATTCGCTCGCGCACACAGCTTGACGCGGCAGCCTTTGAAGCAGCCCCTCGCTTGAATGCGGTTGGTTGTTTCTGTATTGGCACCAACCAAGTGGATTTGACTGCCGCATTGGCCAAAGGGGTGCCTGTTTTTAATGCGCCGTTCTCTAACACACGTTCGGTGGCAGAGCTCGTGTTGGCAGAAGCGATTTTGTTGATGCGCGGTATCCCTAAAAAGAGTGCGGCGGCACACGACGGTCAGTGGCTTAAAACGGCACACAATGCTTTTGAGGTGCGTGGTAAAACCATTGGAATCGTAGGTTACGGCTCAATTGGTTCGCAACTGTCGGTTTTGGCCGAAGCCTTGGGTATGGATGTCATCTTTTACGACGTGTCGACCAAGCTGCCCCTCGGTAACGCGCAACAAGTGCCATCACTGGCGACGCTTTTAAAGAGTGCGGACGTCGTGACACTCCATGTGCCAGAGACTCCCGCAACGCAGATGATGATCGGGGCCGAGCAATTGGCTCAAATGCGGCCCAATAGTCTTTTGCTTAACGCCTCACGCGGCACGGTTGTCGACATTGATGCCCTGACGCAAGCACTTAAATCAGGGCATCTGCTCGGTGCTGCCATCGATGTTTTCCCAGAAGAG
Organism: uncultured Burkholderiaceae bacterium; assembly: GCA_937888805.1. Classification (GTDB taxonomy): domain Bacteria; phylum Pseudomonadota; class Gammaproteobacteria; order Burkholderiales; family Burkholderiaceae_B; genus Algicoccus. The sequence continues at coordinate 7,504 of CALBEY010000051.1, read as the reverse complement.
CCGCGCAGTAACCAAGACACGTTTGAATCGCCATTGCGCGGCCTCGATAACGTGATTTTGACACCGCACGTGGGTGGTTCGACCATGGAGGCGCAAGTCAGTATTGGGACAGAAGTGGTCGAAAAGCTCATTAAATATAGCGATAACGGCACTTCAGTTTCAGCGGTGAATTTCCCCGAAGTTGCCCTGCCAGCGCACCCTGGCAAACACCGGATATTGCACATACATCAAAACGTGCCTGGCATTTTGTTTGAAATCAATCGGGTTTTTTCAGAAAATGGCATTAACGTGTCAGCACAGTTTCTGCAAACCCGCGATTCTGTGGGCTACGTGGTGATCGACACTGACGCCGCCCATTCGGCCTCAGCGCTTGAAAAACTGCGGTCAATCAACGGTACCATTCGGACCCGTCTCTTGTTCTAGTTATGGCCTTATTTGATAGTGACTTGCCCTTGCAATTGCGCCCCATCAATAGTGGGGTGCAATTGGTCGCCAATGCCCAAGGCGTGGTCATGGGGCAGATCAAGCGAATCAACGGCACGTGGAAATTCAAAGCTCTCTGGCGTGATGAGGTGGGCGACTGGGTGCCTGGCGGTGGACCCTTAACCGATCGCCACAACGCCACTTTAGACAGCACCGATGCGCAAGGATGGCAAGCGCGACTGCTCGCAGAAAACCAACCTTAAATGACTGGGCCCCTAGTCGGGCGAGCAAAGCTCGGTCTAGCAAGCGATTAAGTGCTTAACCGCTCGACTAGAGGCCTGTCTGATCTGCGGTAACAGACCTTAGCAGTCATGGCGTCAAAGTTGAAAGCTCAGGATTCGAATGGCCTATGCTTGGGTGGGTCCACTCGAGGTCTCGTTTAACGGTCATCAAACGCCTGTGCTTACTGCTAATGAACTCATTAAACGACTTTCTCTGTTATCTGTAAAATAGTATATTTAGTCATCAATATCTAAATAAATGATAATAGGCATCGGTCATGACGCTCAAACAGTTGACGTACTTTTTGGCGATTGCGCACGAAGGGTCTTTTTTGAAGGCCGCTCAAAAAGTCTATGTTGCACAATCGGCCTTAAGCCACCAAATGGCATTGCTCGAGGATGAACTCGCGGCGAGTCTGTTTGATCGTACCAAGCGTGGTGTGACTTTAACGCCTGCTGGTGAGTTGTTGCAAGCGCACGCGCGTTCTGTTTTGCGCCAAGTCGATGACGCCAAAACCAGTATTGCCAGCTTGTCTGACACACCCGAAGGACGAGTGATTGTGGGTATTCCTCACAGTGTATCGAACGCCTTGGCATTGCCCTTGTTTCAATCGATACGGTTAAGTATGCCCAAAATTGAGCTTGAACTGACTGAGGAGTTAACGGGTAACTTGATCCGTCAGTTACACGGCGGACAGTTACACATGGCGGTGTTGTTTGATGATGGCTCACTTGATGATCTGGATGTGGTGCCTTTGGTCTTCGAGCGATTGTCAGTCATCGTGCCCGCCACGGTTAGCAGTCAACCGTGGGTTACTGCCAACCGGCGCACGCTTTCTTTACAAGAGGCGTTGGCACTGCCGCTGATTTTGCCAGCGCCACCCCATGGAGTTCGGCCCATCATCGAGCGAGCGGCGACTCAAGCCAGTCTTTCAGCGCCAAACGTGGTGGCAGATATCAGCTCAATCAGTATCTTGCGTACAGCCCTGCTCGCTGAGATGGGTTGCACACTGTTGCCTGTGATGCCGTTGATGGCCGATATTGAAAGTGGTGCCTTGCGGGCATTGGCACTGAAAGCGCCAGGACTGTCACGCACGGTTTGTTTGTGTCGCTCCGCCCACAATCCACCGTCAGCGGCGGCCAAGTTGGTTTGGCAGGCGACCATGGCGTTGGTCAAGCAGTTATCAGTCGATGGCCGTTGGGTCGACACGGCGGTGGTCTAAACAATGCGTGGCTGCGCCGCACGGCATGACACGGCAAAGAGAGTCAAAATGGCAGTCAATGCAGCAGCGCCACGGCTTTGACTTGGGCCCACACCTTTTGTTCGACAGAAAGGCCGAGGGTGTGAACGGCTTTGCGAGTCACGCGAGCGAACAGTTGGGTCTTGCCGCAGCCAATGGTCACTAGCGCATGTGAGGGTTGGCTGTCGTTTTCAATGGCGATGATGCGACCGGTGATCTGGTTTTGGATGCTGGTGTTCATGGGTTTGCTGGTGCTGATGCTCACGTCGCGCGCTGCAATACGCAGGCGCACGGTTTGGTCGATGGCCAGGTTGTGGTCGGCGGTCCAAAGGGTGATGTCATCACAGGCCAGTTCGGCAAGCTGCCAAGTGGAGTCTTTGCTCACGACGCGAGCCGTGAGGATCGCACCAGTGTCGTGATCATCAACGCGACTGAAAACATCAGCCACGTCACCTGAGCGCGTCACTTGGCCGTTCTTAAGCAGCACCATATGATCGCCCATTCTGGCGGCTTCTTGGCTGCTGTGGGTGACGTAAAGCATGGGTGTGTGAAGCTCGTCGCGTAACCTTTCCAACCACGGCATGATGTCTTGGCGCCGGGCCTCATCAAGTGCAGCCATCGGTTCATCCAGTAATAACAATCGAGGGTCAGTGGCCAGCGCCCGGGCGATGGCCACGCGTTGGCGCTCACCACCCGATAACGACTCAGGCCGGCGTTCAAGCAGTGCCCCAATGCCCAGAAGCTCGATGCTGTGTTCAAGAGGGTGTTTGGATGGGCTGCGTTTGAGCCCGAAATGTAAGTTTTGTTCAACGGACAAATGCTCAAACAGACTGGCTTCTTGGAACACATAACCGATGGGTCTTTGCCAGACCGGACTGATCTGTTTCTGTTCACTGTCATGCCAAATGTCTTGCCCAATGGCGATACGACCTTTAAACGATGACTCAAGACCAGCCACGCAGCGAAGCAGCGTGGTTTTACCGCTACCAGAAGGCCCATACAAAATGGTGATGCCACGACCAGGCAAAACCAAATCACAGTAAAGCTTGAAATTGGGGCGATTCAGATCGACGCGGATTTGTATGACGTCGCTCATGAGGGCATCGCTCGGGTTTGTCGCTTCATCAAGGCCAGCCATAACAGCACCGCAAAAGAAAAAATCACCATGATGGCCGCCAGCCAGTGGGCCTGAGCGTACTGCATGGATTCAACGTAGGTGTAGATTTCAGTTGAAACGACACTGGTCTGTCCGGCGATATTGCCACCGATCATGAGCACCACGCCGAACTCACCCACGGTATGCGCAAAGCTCAAGATTGTCGCTGTCAGAATGCCCGGTTTGGCCATGGGCAGGGCGACACTAAAAAACGCATCCATTGGGCGTGCCCTGAGTGTGGCCGCGACCTCCATGGGCCTTGGGCCCATGGATTCGAAGGCATGTTGAATCGGTTGCACCGCGAATGGCAAAGAAAACACGATAGAACCCACCACCAAGCCCGAGAAGGTAAACGACAACAAACCCAAGCCGATGGCCTCAGTGAGTTGACCAATCGGCCCACTCGGGCCCATCACCACCAACAGGTAAAACCCAAGCACTGTGGGTGGCAACACCAACGGTAATGTCACCATGGCGCTGACGGGGGCACGCCAGTGTGACCGTGTTTGCGAGAGCCACCAGGCCAAGGGTGTGGCGATGATGAGTAGGCAAATCGTGGTGACTGCGGCCAAACGTAGGGTCAACAAGAGGGCATCAATGGCGCTTTGGCTCAGTATTGTGTGAAGATCATTCACTGAAGGGGCTCCCGTTGATAACCGAACGTTTTGATGATTTCTTGTGCCTGTGCGCTTGCTAAAAAGATCAGAAAGGCTTTGCCGATGGCGGGATTTTTACTGGCGCTTAACAACACCGCGTCTTGTCGAATCGGTGGGTACCAGTTTTGCGGTGGCTGCCAAACGGATCCAGCCATAGTCTGGCCTGTTGCTTGAAGTTGCGACAGCGCCACAAACCCCAGCTCAGCATTACCCGAGGCGACAAATTGATGGGTTTGCGCAATGCTTTGCCCTTGGACACGTTTTTTGAGCCAAGCATCGGCTAGACCCAAGTGCCTAAGTACAGCTTGAGCGGCTGCGCCGTAAGGGGCGACGGCCGGGTTGGCAATCGCTATGCGCGTAAAGTCGCCGGCTTTGAGTGTTTCAATCGCTTGCGCTTGATTGCCAAACAGACCCGGCTCAGGGCTCCAGAGCACCAATTGGCCAATGGCATACGTTAGGCGTGTTTTAGGATCAGCCAGGCCTTGGTCGATTAAGTTTTCTACGGTGAGGCTGTCGGCGGCCAGCAGTACATCAAAGGGTGCGCCTTGGCGAATCTGCGCATAAAACTTGCCCGTAGAACCAACGCTGATTGATATGTTGATGCCGCTTGACTGCTCGAATTGTTCTGCCAATGTCAGCATCGGACCAGCAAAGTTGGCGGCGACCGCTAGCCGTAATGGTGTTTGTTCGGTTGCGAGGGTGGGTAGATTGACCATGCTTAGTACCAGCATGGTGGCGCTAGCCTGCAAAGCTTGTCGCCGCTTGCGGCTGGTAGGGCTGGGCTTATTTGAGCTTGGCATGTGCGCTATTCGCTTTTAGAATAGCGCAATGGTAGCATTCGTTATTCTTTTTGAGAATAGCGATGTTATTTTTAAGATGTCATTGTGGGGTGCGCTATTTGAGGATGGCAGCCCAATCCTGGCCGACCCACCACATTCGAAGGCGTTCTCAGTGGCACAAAAGCGGTCCGAAGTCGACATACTAGATAGCGCTGCTGTTGCAGTGCCAAACGTCTCGCAGGCGCTGTCCGATGGCGTGACCGACAAGCGGCTAGCCATTTTGCGTGGTGTGGCCAATACGGGCTCAATATCAGAAGCCGCGCGTCAAGCGGGCGTGAGTTACAAGTCAGCTTGGCAAGCCATCGAGACGCTCAGCAACTTGGCTGGCACAGCATTGGTTGAGAAAGCGGTTGGCGGGGCCGGTGGTGGTGGTGCTCGGTTGACAACAGCCGGCGCGGGATTGTTGCAAGCCAGCGCGCAGTGGCAGACGCTGCAACAAGCGTGGTTTAAGCAACGCGGTCACCAGTCCTTGGGTCTGTCACGCTCGGGGTTAATGGGGTTAACGGGGTTAAATCTGGGCATGCAAACGAGTATGCGTAATCAGTGCCCCGTGACCGTTGAGCGCTGCGAGCGTCATGCATCACGGGCACGCATTGTGTGTCGGTTATCTGATGGTCAAAAAATTTGGGCGCAAATCACGCCCGAAAGCCAACAATTGTTGGGACTGGCACCGGGCTTGTCGGTGGTGGCGATGTGCAAAGCCAGTGCGGTCAGTGTTCGCCGCAGGGAAGGGGCAGGCAAGAACCCTGAGGGGAACGTTTTGCGCGGTCAAATCAGGGGCTTTGATGGGGTTGAGAATGTCACGCATGACAGCGGTGGCGCTGTGAGCGTGGCGATTTCAGCCGATGTTTGCCTGTTAGGCTATTGGTTTGGTGTTGATTGCGCCAAAATTGGTGACTGGGTTGACGTTGAAGTTGACCCAACGGCCTTGGTGATCGGGCGCGACATGAGCGCCATTTGAAACAAAGAAAAACGTATTAACTTGTGCACTGACAATCGCAAGCCATTGAGTAAGGAGGCATAGATGAACATGACGATTGATTGGGCAAACTTCACGCCTTGGTTATCACTTTTTGGTGGGGTATTAATCGGTTTGTCAGCCGTGATGCTGATGGCCTTTAAGGGCCGTATTGCCGGCATTAGTGGCGTGTTGGGCGGATTAATGCAGTTTTCAAATGTGCCCAAGGGTCATTTCAGTTGGCGCTTGGCTTTTGTTTTTGGCTTGCTACTGTCAAGTGCCATTTACGGTTTGGTTTGGCAGATGCCAAGCGCAGTGATTGATTCAGGTTATCCGTTGTTGATTGTCGCAGGTTTGTTGGTCGGGTTCGGGACACGGATGGGTTCTGGTTGCACCAGTGGGCATGCGGTTTGCGGTATCGGCCGTTTATCGATGCGGTCAATTGCGGCGACCTTGAGTTTCATGGTGAGTGGTTTTGTGACGGCTTATCTGTTGTTTCACGTCTGGTGAGGATCACCATGCAAACATTTTTGGTTTTTATTTCGGGTTTGGTTTTCGGGATTGGCTTGATTGTGTCAGGCATGAGCAATCCCGCCAAAGTGATTCATTTTTTAGACATCGCGGGATCTTGGGATCCGAGTTTGGGCTTTGTGATGCTCGGTGCGATACCGGTTGCCTTCGTGGGTTTACGCTTGATAGAAAAGCAAGCTCAGACGGTTTTTAAAGAACCCTTGCACCTACCGGGTAAAACCCACCTTGATCGATCATTGATTGTGGGTGGCTTTATATTTGGTGCGGGTTGGGCGATGGCTGGGTTTTGCCCCGGTCCAGCGCTGGTGGCCTTGGGTGCGGGTTATGGCAAAGCCTTGGTGTTTGTGGTGGCCATGATCGCAGGCATGCTGATTCATGACCATCCCTTTAAGCGCTTGATGCATCGCACCCAGTCGTAGAAAAGTGATCGTTTACCAAGTGATTGCTTACCAAGTGATGGTTTGGCCGCGGTAATCCAAAAACTGAGCCCCTGGTTTGGCCACAGTCGCGTCTAGCGTCTGTAACAAACCTTCGGCTGAGACCTCAGGCGTGATGACGTCATGCCCACCGGCAAACGGGCCCGAAAGGCTTGAAGCAACGGTGCCCGGTTGCAAGGCCACCACGGCGGCGTGGGGTCTTTTGCGCTGAATTTCGATGGCGGCGGTTTGCAAAAACATGTTCAATGCCGCTTTCGAAGCCCGGTAGCCGTACCAGCCGCCTTTGTGATTGTCAGAGATACTACCGACACGGGCAGAAAGCTTGGCGTAGACGCTACGCTCTTTGGCCAATAGTGGCGCAAAGTGTTTAATCAATAGGGCTGGACCAATGGCGTTGACTTCAAAGGCGCGTTGTAATTTGGCGGCATTGAGTGCGCCAAGGGTTTTTTCTGGGCCATGACCGTCAATGGTGAGCGCACCGGTTGCATCAATGATGAGATCAAAGGGCCCATCGGCTTTTAATGCGTCGGCGGCATGCGCCATGCTAGCTTCATCTTCTAAGGAAAAACCGGCGTGGGTCGCGCGCGAAAGCCCTGTGGCCAGTGCGCAGTTGGGGTCAGCTGTAATCGTTTCAAGCAGTGCACGACCGATGGCACCATGCGACCCAATAACCAAGGCGTGATAGTGATGACCAAGCGTTTGCATACGTGCTCTCCAAGATTCGAGTCGCCGTCAAACGAGCCCTAGTGTCGTTATGACGTTTGGCGGGTTTTGGCGTAGTTGATGCCAATGATGGCACTCACAATTATTAGACCACCTGCGATGGTACGCAAGGACGGTGTTTCTTGAAACAAAAGCCATGCCGCAACAATGGCATAGACCGGTTCAAGCGCGATCACCAAACCCGCGACATTGACGCGCATGCGCGCCAAGCTAAACACAAACAAGGAGTGCGATAAGCCAGTGCAAAAAATGCCTAACA
>CALBEY010000050.1 GCA_937888805.1 uncultured Burkholderiaceae bacterium | reverse complement strand
TCGAAAAACACGCAAAAAATCGAGTCTGGTGCTTTTCTTTGGCGCCGCGCATGTAACCAATGCCATAGAGTGAGGTCAGCACCCAGAGGCCAGAGGCTACCAGCGCGAATATCATGCCCAAAGGCTCAATCGAAAAGCCCAATGTCAAACCTGGCATGATGTCAAAGAGCGCAACCGAAGGCCGGCCACCCGCGTTCACGCTGGGCAGTAAAGACAACACCGTCGCAAAAAGAATCAGGGTTGAACCCACCATCACACTGTCGCGCAGATTGCGGTTCGATCCCGTTAGCGCAATCACCCCTGCAAAAAATAAAGGCAAAGCCATGGCTGTAAGGATCAGAGAAGCGTCACTCATCGCGCACCCCCAAAGAATCCAGCCGCTTGCTGCTCAGCCAACGCAATTGGGATGCTCGGGTCAATCCCAAACCAGACGTTCGCCAAAACCAACACCCAAAGAACCACCAACAAAGGCATCGGCGCCTCACGCACGCCCACCATCGACTGTCCATCGACAGGCTCTTTGAAGTAAGCCACTTCCACCACCTTCCAGATATAAACCACGGCCATCAACGAGCTCACCAAAATCAGAATGGTCAACAAAATGCCCAAACCACCCAACTCAAGCACCGCTTGAATCAAATACCACTTGCTGATAAAACCAGCCGTCAAAGGAACCCCGATCAGCGAAACACCGGCCAGCATAAACCCTAGCGTGGTCCATGGCATGCGCTTACCCACACCAGCAAGCTGTTCGATATTGGATGAACCAAAACGAAGAACCATGCCAGCCACAGCCACAAACAAAGCCACCTTGATCAAAGCATGGTTAAAGAAATGGATCATGGCAGCCGTGACACCGGCGCTGTTGGCCAAACTAATGCCCAATACGATGTAGCCCAGTTGCGCGACTGAGGAATAACCCAGCATGCGTTTGAGGTCCCGTTCAAACATGGCAACGGCTGAACCCACTAAGAAGCCACCCACGCATAGCGGAATCAACCAAGATGTCAAAAAGGCAGCTTGCGGCCCAAGATTGGGTAACAGCAGTTCATATTGAACGCGCAACATCACGAACAAAGCGACCTTGGTTGCGCACGCCGCAAAGAAGATCGCAACTGGCGTTGGCGCGTGCTGATAAGCATTGGGCATCCACGCATGCATCGGGAAAAGTGCCGCTTTGAGTGCCACACCGAGAATGACAAACCCGCCAGCAATCATGACGGGCAGTGTGTCAGAGACATCGGCCAAGC
>CALBEY010000049.1 GCA_937888805.1 uncultured Burkholderiaceae bacterium | reverse complement strand
GGCTTCCCCTCTGGATAACAAGCGTGGTGGTACCCATTCTTGAACAAGCATTGAAAAAATCTCACCTCAGGGCAGAAATAGAACTCGGGGGTAAGGAAAATGACAAACTGTTTTTACACTTTTCACCCTTAACCAAAGGGACGGGTTATGTCGCACCAGTCATCACACTTGAATTTGGCGGGCGCGCCAGCGGCGAGCCTCACCAGCGACATCGAGTTTTCTGCGATATCGCTGAGCATCTACCAACCTTGTCGTTTCCCGTGGCGTCACCTCAGGTCATGAATGTAAGCCGCACTTTTTGGGAAAAGGCAACGGCGGCACATGTATTTTGCGCACAAGGAAGAATTCGGAGCGAACGTTACGCGCGACATTGGTACGATTTGGTTTCGATTGCTAGCAACCCTGGTTCTGAAACTGTGATTAACGACCGTAAAACCGCATTGGCAGTCGCTCAACACAAGTCGTTTTTTTTTAGTGAAAAGGATGCCGAGGGAAAGACAATCGACTACGAAGCCGCTGCTTCTGGCGGTCTAAGAATCATTCCAACAGGAATGGCTAAAGACGCTTTGGAAAATGACTATGCTGCGATGCTAGCCGATCAAATCATGATCGGGCACACGATTGCGTTCGAAGAACTTTTAAACGCGTGTGCAACCATTGAGTCAAGAACCAACCAAAAACTGCTTTGAAGCGAAAAAGCCGCTTTCTACACAACGATACGCTTCTTACTTGGAGAAGGACTGGCCATAGCACCGAATCTACTTGAGATACATCATTTGGCGTGTGTCTGTTTAGAAAACCCAAACCAAAGTTTGGTGTTGGCACAGTGCGACTCAGTCCATCGATATCAAAAGTTGACTGCCTCCCCGGCCTGAAGAGCGGGGCTTTACGCGCTGGATGGGTAAAATAGAACGACTTCTGTTTGATTGAGCGGATATTTTCCGTTCATACCGATATCTTTAACGGCAATCGCGACAACGGCACAAAACATTTTGGCTAAACCCACCCCCGCAGCGCAAGCACACACCCCGATGATGCAGCAGTTCTTTCGATTGAAAGAAGAGGCAGGCGAGTTGCTGCTCTTTTATCGGATGGGGGACTTCTATGAGTTGTTTTACGACGATGCCGAACGCGGCGCTCGCCTGCTCGGCCTGACGCTGACCAAACGCGGCACCTCGAACGGTGCCCCGATTCCCATGGCGGGTGTGCCCGTGCACGCGGTTGAGCAATATCTGGCCAAACTGGTTGCCTTGGGTGAGTCGGTGGCCGTATGCGAACAGATCGGCGATCCTGCCACCAGCAAAGGACCTGTTGAACGCAAAATCGTTCGCATCATCACACCAGGCACACTCACTGACGAGGCGCTTTTACCCTCAAAATCAGACCGTTGCTTGGCGGCACTTTGGCAACCCATGCGTGCCGGCAAGCCCAGCGGCCTGGCCGCCATTGCATGGCTCAATTTAGCGAGTGGCCAATGGCGCGTCACCGAGTGTGATACCTCGTTGATAGACGCGACTTTGCACAGAATCGGACCGGCCGAACTGATCGTCGCTGAAGACCATCGCTACCCAGCACCCTCAGGTTGTGCCTTGAGCACGGTACCGACTTGGCACTTTGAGCGCAAAGATGCTCAAAGTCAGCTGTGCCAGCACTTTGGGGTTGATTCCTTGAGCGGGCTTGACATCAGCGATCTCGAGGCCGGGATCAGCGCCGCCGGCGCACTACTGCGTTACGCCAGCCGCACCCAAGCACAAGCCATGTCGCACGTGCACGAATTGCATGTCGAGCGCGCCGGCGACTTTCTGATGATGGATCCCGCCACTCGGCGAAACCTAGAAATCAGCGAAACCATTTCAGGCGAGGCCGCACCAACACTGTTTTCTTTGATGGATCACTGTGCCACGCCCATGGGTAGCCGGCTGCTCAGACGTTGGCTGCACCACCCATTAAGAGACAACGAGGCGGTGCTCGCCAGACAACACGCAGTGACTCGATTTTTAAGCGCGCCGATGCCGGGCGCCTTGTCAACATTAACGACCGCGCTGGCTTGTTGGCCAGACCTTGAGCGCATCACCACTCGCATTGCCCTCAAAACCGTTCGGCCGCGCGAGTTGGCGAGCCTTAGAGACGCACTGCGCGAATTGCCCGCACTGATAGAAACGTTGCACTTGTTTGAGCCAAGCGATCAGCCCACGGTTGCGCAATGGATCACGCAATTGGCCGTGGATAAGCAACTCACAGACCAGCTCGTTTTGGCGATCGCTCCGGAGCCCGCCCTGCAGGTCAGGGATGGCGGAGTTATCGCCGATGGCTTTGACGCGGATCTCGACGAGTTACGCGCGCTATCAAGCGATCAAGGCAACGTTTTGATTGACATCGAAACCCGCGAAAAAACCCGCACCGGCATCGCTAACTTACGCGTTGAGTACAACCGCGTGCATGGGTTTTTTATTGAAGTTACGCGTGGTCAACTCGACAAGGTGCCCGATGACTATCGGCGCCGTCAAACCCTTAAAAATGCCGAGCGCTTCATCACGCCAGAACTCAAGTCGTGGGAAGATAAAATTCTCTCTTCGCAAGACCGATCCTTGGCACGCGAGAAGTGGCTTTACGAACAGTTACTTGAAAATCTGTCTAAGTGGGTCACACATTTAAACTTGGCCAGTCAAGCCTTGGCTCAAATCGACGCCACCAGCGCCTTGGCACAGCACGCCGCACGTAACGACTGGGTCGCCCCAGAAATCGTTTCCACCCCAACCATTGCCATTGATGCCGGCCGCCACCCCACGGTCGAGCGCAGCATCGAGCGCTTTATACCCAATGATTGCGTTCTTAACGCACAGCGTTCACTGTTGATTGTGACTGGCCCTAATATGGGTGGTAAATCCACCTACATGCGCCAAGTCGCCCTGATTGTGCTGTTGGCTCGAGTGGGCAGTTTTGTGCCGGCCAAGGCCGCCACCATCGGCAGCATCGATCGAATTTTTACCCGTATTGGTGCGGCTGACGACTTGGCCGGCGGGCGTTCGACTTTCATGATGGAAATGACCGAAGCGGCCACGATACTCGCGGCCAGCACAGCCCACAGTTTGGTCATCATGGACGAAATTGGTCGCGGCACATCCACCTATGATGGCTTGTCGCTGGCTTGGGCGATCGCCCATCGGCTCTTGACGCATAACCGCGCGCTGACCTTGTTTGCAACGCATTATTTTGAGATGACACGCTTGCCATCTGACAACGCTTGTGCAGCCAACGTTCACTTGGCTGCGGCTGACTCGCCCTCTGGCGTTGTCTTCTTACATGAGGTGCGCGACGGCCCAGCGAGCCGCAGTTACGGCATTCAAGTGGCCCAACGCGCAGGCATCCCAGCCAGTGTTATTCGTCATGCCAGCAAAGAGCTCGAGCGACTCGAAGCGCAAGGCACGCCCTCGCCGCAATTGGGTTTGTTTGCTAACTCCGCCAATCATGATCCATCGACAGCAGCCGATGATGCCGCAGCCCTCGAGCAAGCGTTAACCCAAGCGCTTATCGATTTGGATCCTGACAGCCTGTCACCGCGAGACGCTCTTGAAGCGCTCTACTCACTGAAACGGAAACTTTTATGAGCACTCGCCCTGACACAGTTAATCAGCCTTTGCCGCTACTTGGTGGCCTGACCCCTAATCAATTCATGCGTGATTATTGGCAAAAGAAACCACTGGTCGTGAAACAAGCATTTGCGAACTCAAAGCCACCCGTGCGCGTCGCTGAACTTAAAAAGCTCAGCCGTCGCGATGATGTCGAGTCACGCCTGATTTGGCGCGATGCAGACAGCTGGCATATGAAACACGGCCCCTTTGGTCGAATGCCTGCCGCTCAGTCACCGAACTGGACGTTGTTGGTTCAAAGCGTTGATCTTTACGACGACGCTGCCGCAGACCTGCTTTACCAATTTAACTTTGTGCCCTCGGCCAGGCTCGATGATTTGATGATTAGCATCGCCAGCGAAGGTGGCGGTGTGGGTCCACACTTTGACAGCTACGACGTATTTTTAATTCAATCGCAGGGCCGTCGCCGTTGGCGGTTTGGTCAACAACAAGACCTTTCTTTGGTGCCAGACCTGCCCCTGAAAATCCTATCCCGATTCACACCCCAAGAAGACGTGGTCCTTGAACCGGGCGATATGCTGTATCTCCCCCCCGATGCCGCTCACGATGGCATTGCCTTAGACCATGACTGCATGACGCTCTCCGTGGGTTTTAAAGCGCCAACGGCAGCCATGATGGCACAGCGCTTGTTTGAAGCCGCCGCCGACGGCCTTGGCGTAGAAACCCCTACGAAGTTGCAACGTCACTTTCGTGACCCCAACCAACACGCCGTGAACGAATCGGCTGAACTGCCTGAACGACTGATCCAAGCGGCATTAAAGAGCGTCGGGCAAATTGCCCTAAACCAATCTTTGGCTGTCGAGTGCTTGGGCGCTTGGATGACCGAACCAAACCAGATGGCGAGATTTGAGTCCACTGATCGATTCATTGAGCCCGGACAAGCCGGACGGATCAAGCTCGATCGCCGCACGCGCATGCTGTTTTGGCAGCGACGGCTCTTTATCAATGGCGAAAAAGCCCCCACTGCAGCCAACGCGTTATTGAAGCAACTCGCCAACACAAGAAGTGTGTCCCTAACCCCTGCCCAAACCAGTGGCAAAAGCCATACCCAAAATCAAACCATTGACACATTGAACGATTGGCTGGACGCCGGTTGGGTTCATTGGCAACCCAGTGTTCATTAAAAGACCACGCCACGACACAGAGACTCAAATAAGGGTCTTGTTTTTTATCCCAGGCCAAGACATCCTTTTTGCTCAATGAAGGTAACGATGGTCTCTAGGCCCTCGCTGCGCTTAAGGTCAGTCATCACCCAGTCGCGCTCTGGTCGCATGCGAGCCGTGTCGTGGCGCATCACATCCAAGTTCGCACCCACATAGGGCGCAAGGTCAATTTTATTGATCACCAACAAGTCGCTGCGGGTGATGCCAGGGCCACCTTTGCGAGGGATTTTTTCACCGCCCGCCACGTCAATCACGTAGATCGTCAAATCCGACAAGTCAGGGCTGAAGGTCGCCGCCAAGTTATCACCGCCCGACTCTACAAAAATAATATCTAGGTCCGGAAACCGTTGCTGCATGCGATCGATAGCCTCCAAATTGATCGAGGCATCTTCTCGAATAGCCGTGTGGGGACACCCCCCTGTCTCAACCCCCATGATGCGCTCAGCCGCTAAGGCATCAGCGGCCACAAGCAATCGCTCGTCTTCTTTGGTGTAAATATCATTGGTTACAACCGCGAGCTGCCACTTGTCACGCATGCGCTTGCACAACATCTCGACCAAGGTGGTTTTGCCTGAACCAACAGGCCCACCAATGCCTACTCGTAATGGCGTTTTTATCATGATACTTTTTCCATTGTTTTATGCCTAGCTTCTGAATAACCGGGTGTACTGTGTTTCGTGTTGACTGCTGATCATGGCTAAACCGACAGGGGCACTGCCGGCGGCACTTAAATCAGTCGTTTTGGCCGTTTCTATCGCTTGCCTAACAGCGGGTTTAAGCGAGTGCATAAGTACCTGACCATCAAGCTGACCCAATGGCACGATCTTCACGGCAGACAGCACCTGATTTTCTAGCCAAGCCCAAATAAAGGCGGACAAAGCAATCGTCTCATCGTGAAACCGCAAACCACACAACGTGGCGTGAGCCACGGTGTGGTTTGTTGCTATTCGTTGCATCACTCCCGTTGGTGGCATACGCTTAGGCACCACCCACTGCTCGAACAAACGCACCATTGAATAGGCCATTTGTCGCGATTCAAGTCGCAACTCAGCGGTTTCTCTGAGCGCCGTCCATTCGTAAGCCAACTCAATGACAGTGGCCCAATCACTGCGCCGAGTGGCCCTAAAACACGCCAACCACGCCGGCAACTCTTGTTGGGCCAATACCAACAACAATGCGTCACGAATCCATACTTCAGCGCTGTTGCGATCAGCCACCCAACCCGACGCTTGCGCTTGCTCTAGACCTTGAGAATAAGCAAATCCACCAATCGGCAGCGAAGGACTGGCTAGGTGTAGTGCATCGATCCATTGATCAGCCGAATCAACACCGCTAGCGGGCTGACTCATTTTGAATCACCCAGACTCACACGGTGCGCCTGAATCGATAACGCTTCACCGACCTGCCCCATCTCGTCGTCTAGAGCCACCACCTCACCATGGTGATGACGGTGGCCAGACGAATAAGCACCTGCCTCAGGCAAGAAAGGCTGGTTCACAATCGTCACAGACGCCCCAAGAAGACGAACCATCTGCTGCAAGACAGCATCGGGCTCAATATAGATAGCATGGGGTGTCAACATCGCCCTGACGTGTCGATTGGCCAAGTGGTAGGTCACCCGCATCAAATCAAAAGCGCTTTGGGTGCTGACACGCAATAAAGCCTCAGGCTGCGCTTCGATCCGTAGGCGCTGTCCACAAGCACTCACCAACACATCGCCCGGATTCATCACTTCTCCGCGAGGCAAGATAATGGCCACTGCATGCCCGCTGGGTAGCATGGCTGCGAGTCGACTGCGTTGCCGATCAGAGCAACTCAATGACAACACCTCTTCACCTTCAAACGGATGATCGTCGCTGCCAGCCAGCTTTTGTTCAAACAAGACGGCCATGGTTAAAAAAGAAAATACCGTTGCGCCATTGGTAACACCGTGGCAGGTTCACAATCCAATAACTCACCGTCGGCATAGACTTTGTAATTCTCAGGGTTGACTTTGATTTGTGGGGTGGCATCGTTAAGCTTCATATCGGCTTTGGTGATCTGTCGCACACCATGCACGATACCCACACGCTTTTGAAGCCCAAGATCATTTGCCACACCAGCTTGCGCAGCTGCTTGCGACATGAAAGTCAGGCTTGTCTCAAAAACCGCTCGCCCTGCGGCGCCAAACTGTGGCCGGTAGTGCATGGGTTGTGGGGTGGGGATTGAGGCGTTGGGATCACCCATCAGCGCCATGGCAATCATGCCGCCTTTGATCACGGTGGTGGGTTTCACCCCAAAAAAAGCGGGCCGCCAAATCACCAGATCCGCAAGCTTGCCCACTTCAATTGACCCAACCTCGTGCGCGATGCCATGCGCGATCGCAGGATTGATGGTGTATTTGGCGATGTAACGCTTGATCCGGGCGTTGTCATGCTCAGCGGGATCGCTCAAACCTGGGGATGACAGTGAACCACGCTGCTCGCGCATCTTGTGTGCCGTCTGCCACGTGCGCATGATGACTTCACCGACTCGACCCATGGCCTGACTATCAGAGGCAATCATGGAAAAAGCGCCAATGTCATGGAGGATATCTTCAGCAGCAATGGTCTCGCGTCGAATACGGCTTTCAGCAAAGGCAATATCTTCGGCGATCGAGGCATCAAGGTGATGACAGACCATCAACATATCCAAGTGCTCATCAATGGTATTCACCGTATAGGGTCGAGTGGGATTGGTCGAAGACGGCAAGACATTGGGCTGCGAGCAAGCGCGAATGATATCTGGTGCATGACCGCCACCCGCACCCTCGGTGTGATAAGTGTGGATCACGCGACCGTTGATCGCTGCCAATGTTGCCTCGACGAATCCGGACTCGTTTAACGTGTCAGTGTGAATCGCAACCTGCGTATCGGTCAGATCTGCTACCGATAAGCAATTGTCAATCGCGGCGGGCGTGCTGCCCCAATCCTCGTGAAGCTTCAAGCCAATCGCACCGGCTTGGATTTGCTCCATCAACGGCTCGGGTAACGACGTATTGCCTTTGCCCATAAAACCCAAGTTCATCGGATATGCTTCAGCGGCTTGCAGCATTCGGCCAAGATACCAAGGACCCGGTGTCACCGTCGTGGCAAATGTACCTGTCGCCGGACCCGTGCCACCACCGAGCATGGTGGTGATGCCTGAAGTCAACGCCTCTTCAATTTGCTGGGGACAAATAAAGTGAATATGACTGTCAACCCCACCAGCGGTGACAATCATGCCTTCGGCGGCAATGATTTCCGTGCCAGACCCAATCACGATCGTCACCCCAGGCTGCACATCAGGATTACCCGCTTTTCCAATGCCACTAATACGACCATTTTTTAGACCGATGTCCGCTTTAACAATGCCCCACCAATCAATGATTAAGGCATTGGTTAAAACCGTATCGGCGCAATCTTGACTCATCCGTTGTGACTGGCCCATGCCGTCACGAATGACTTTGCCCCCGCCGAATTTCACTTCCTCACCATAAATGGTGAAATCCTCTTCGACTTGCGCAAACAAAGCCGTATCGGCCAACCGGACACGGTCACCGATGGTTGGACCAAACATCTCTGCGTAGGCTTGGCGTGAAATCTTCATGGCTCAAGGGCTCCCATGACTTGCCCACGAAAACCATAAACCATCTGATCACCGGCGTACATGACCAGTTCAACATCGCGGGATTGGCCCGGCTCAAAACGCACGGCAGTGCCTGAGGCAATGTTCAAGCGATAACCCCTTGCTTTCGAACGGTCAAAGGACAGAAATTCATTGGTTTCAGCAAAATGGTAGTGCGAGCCCACTTGAATGGGTCGATCGCCTGTGTTGGTGACCCGTATGGCGCACGTTTGACGCCCCACGTTCAGCGCAATGTCACCCGGCGTAATGACGAACTCACCGGGGATCATGCTGTTGCTCCTTGCGAATCGTTGCAGGCCGGACGGCACATATTAGGCGACGCTGACCGACCCTCCAAACGAATGAGGCAATGATCGCCAATGAGACCAACACCAACCACAAACTGTTATCTTCAATCCTGTGTAAAACAGCATGCCAGATGCTGTTGCCATGACCTTGATGGGCTAAAACGGACAGGGGCAAGACCGTCAACCCAAGGGTTGCGAGTACACGCAAAGAATTAAGTTTAGATTTCATCGTCAAACTCCAAGGGTTCAAGTAATGGGCTGGTGCACTGTGACCAACTTAGTGCCATCCGGAAACGTCGCCTCGACCTGAATATCCGGAATCATTTCCGGCACACCCACCATGACTTGGTCGCGCCCAAGGATCCGTCGACCTTCGCTCATCAATGACGCGACTGTCTGACCATCGCGTGCACCCTCTAAAATCGCAGCGGTGATGAAGGCGATGGCCTCGGGTACGTTCAGTTTTAGGCCTCTGGCCAATCGACGCTCAGCCAGTAATCCTGCGGTAAAAATCAGTAACTTGTCTTTCTCTCGTGGTGTCAGGTCCATCGTTCATTTTCCAAAAAAACTTTTCCTAATAGGGATCAGGTGGTGCTTGAGTTGCTTTGTTGCGACCTAAGTGGCCCACAGGCGCGGCGTACCCGTTGATTGATGCAGTAAATGGGTGTTTAACCACTGCCAAGTCGCCTCCAACTGTATTCGCAATGCGATTGGCGCCCCCAGAAGGCGCCCAACCAACACCCTTGGATGCAAACGGGTGAAAGCAACACTTGGACAATGCGCTCGCAAAGCACTCAGACAATCGTCTGAGAGGTTCGCGTCGGCTGGCACGACAACCCAGCAGGTGGCTAGCGCGTGATGTCCCTGCAAGCCCACAGGCGAGTTAAACAAAGGGTCGTTACCAACCAATCGAAGGCGCTCAATCCACACCACATCCTCAGCGAGAGATAGGCGTAAAGTTTGGTTGAAGGTGCCATATGAGTAGCGTTCGCCTGACCCATGCCTGCCAAAGATGAGCGTATCCCAGCCCATGACAGAACCCGTGGGAGCAATATCCATCGTCAAAACCGAGTGAACAAATGCGTGGTCATAGACGATTGTTTCGGCTGGCAACCACTGCAAATGCCCTTTAACGTTCATCTCGATGTGCTGAGCCGCTGCCGCGCCACCATGTGCCCCGTACCATTTGGTCGCCGAAGGTGTGGTGATGAGGGCTTGCGCACTTTCTTCTACATCAATCGTAATGGCTAAGAAGTCACCCGCAGCAATACCGGCTGGCGGGTGAATGATGACGGCATGACAACACTGATTGCTGTCGGGATAAAGCGCTTTTTGTATGCGCAACGGGCCCTTATGCTCAAAATGCAAGACCGTTCGCTCAAGCTGGTTTTGTGCATCGCGGCGGGCTTGGAAATCCAAACGCAACTCACCGTGCCATCGCCTTGTTGATTGGCTGGGGGCAGAGCCAGTAATGGGCTCATGCTCGCTGGTGCACACAATCACGGCTGTTTCCTGGTTATTGACATTTGACATGACCAATGCAATTTTCATGCCATATTGAGTCAATCATTCGGCCAAGATGAACCCACTGTCACCTTTGGGCCAATTCCAGGCAAACCCGATAAAAAGCCCCATATTGGGTCAATTGCACCAATATGGGGCTTTATCGATCAGCAGGCACCACATTGGACCGACCAAATATCAAGCCTTACAAGGCTTGCATGCGCTCGGCCAAAACACTTAACATGCGTTTGGCCGTCTCACTGGTATCGGGCTGTCCATCACCCTTAAAAACACTGACAATCGTTCGATCACCTTCGCCTTGCAAATGCAAACGGTACTGTGGGGCAGGCTCAGGGTCTTTGGCACCAAACAATCGGCCAAAAATGGATGGCTCTTCGCGAATCAAACCCGTATCAGTGTCCACGTAACGCACAAAGAAATCACCCGCAGAACGGTCTCGGTCATCTACAGCAAAATTACCCGAATCGAGTGCCAAACCGACGCGTCGCCAACTCATTTCGAAGGACTCATCAATGGTCAAGGTGCCATCCACCGATACATTGTCCTGAACGACAGGTTTGAGTGCCGTTTGCTCGGCCTGCGCCATTTTTTGACGAGCCAGTTCCGTTTCTTCGCCAAGGTAAACCATCAAACGGGCCAACATCGCGGCGTTAAGGCCTGGATCTTCGCGACCGCGTTCCCAGCGGGTTTGCGCCTCATCAACGCCAATACGTACCTCGACCATGTGTTCGTGGGAAATGTAGACTTCGACCACATCACCGTTGCGCTCAAGAATAGTTCGGAATTTATCGCGTTCGCCACTGTCGTAAACACGGTCAAGGACCGTCCCGAGCATTTCGCGTAACCACGAAGACGGTATCTTTGCCCGATTTTCGGCCCAGTTGGTCACCATCAACCCCGCTTTGGCATCAATGAGATCAAGGCTAAAACCGGAGTCATACCAAAAGCTTTCGATTTTGGGAAATAATTCGCTCGGCGATGTTTTGATGGCCAACCACCTGAGATCGCCATCTCGCTTGACCTCAATATCGGGATATGAGGGAAGTACAGCATCTCGATTAAGCCCGCTGCTGCCAGCGGCGTCAATTTGCGAGCCTTGCGACTGAAATGCTGTTAGCGTTGTGGAACCAGTCGCTGGCGCCCGATAACGTGGGTCAGCCGCAGCTTGAGTCAAATCAGGTGGAATGCTCAAGGGATCGGTACGCACCGCTGACTGGTAGTCAATGGCGTTTTGACCGCTTATGGTCTCTCTTAAAGAGGTGCAAGCGCCTAAAAAAGCCACACTCGTCACGAGCAAGACCCCCTTTAACACCACGTGCCGAACATTTCGGTGTTCCGTCATCACAGTAGACCTGCCTCCAACAGCGCTGCCCGCAGGGCATCATGATGCTGCGGGCTTAATTCAAAAAGTGGTAGCCGAATACCCCCTGGCATACGACCCATCTGTGCCAATGCCCATTTCACAGGAACTGGGTTTCCTTCAACAAACAATAGTTTATTTAAGACTGCCAACTTGGTATTCAGTGCCCTAACTGTAACCAAATCGCCAGCCGCTGCTGCCACGCAAAGATCATGCATGGCACGTGGCGCAATATTAGCTGTCACCGAGATGTTGCCCTGCCCACCCAACATGATGAGGGCAGCTGCCGTTGGATCATCGCCGCTGAGCACCATAAACCCTTCTGGCACATCTTTGATTAACAACGCACCACGCGCAATATCGCCAGTCGCATCTTTGATGCCAATAATGCCTGGGATCTGAGCCAATCGCAGCACGGTGTCGTGAGCCATATCGGCAACCGTGCGGCCAGGCACGTTATACAAAATGGTCGGCAAATCGACCGTATCCTGGATGGCTTTGAAATGTCGATAGATCCCTTCCTGCGAGGGTTTGTTGTAATACGGCACCACTGAGAGGCCAGCCTGCGCACCGACTTTAAGGGCATGATGGGCCAAGTGAATGGCTTCTGCGGTCGAGTTCGCCCCAACACCCGCAATCACAGGGATACGGCCAGCCGAATGATTGACCGCCACCTCTATTAATTCAGCGTGCTCATCCATGTCAACCGTTGGCGACTCACCCGATGTCCCCACCACCACAAGTGCGTCGGTGCATTGATCAATGTGCCAATCAATCAATTGCCGATAACTCGCCAAATCAAGACTGCCATCGGGATGCATGGGGGTTACCAATGCAACCATGCTGCCGCCGAACCGTGAGCTTGCCGAGGATGAGTAAGAGGTTGTCATGACGCGTTCCGAACAAATTTATGCTGTGGAACCCTGCACAGTCGCATGGGTAAGTTATTTATCACGTAGTGTAACGGAACCAACCACGCCCGTGCGGGCACCAAGACACTCAAAGAAACAGTCGGACGATCCAGCGACCAAGCGCCATAAAGGGCTCGATTAACACCCATAAACTGCCCGTCAACAGGAGCACGATGAGAATCACCATCCCATATGGCTCTAAGCGACCATACTGCCAAGCCAGCTGATGCGGCAAAAGGCTAAAAAGGATGCGGCCACCATCCAAAGGCAGCAGTGGAAACAGATTCAAGGCCATCAGCACCAAGTTAATCTGAATCCCAACCGCCGCCACTTGGAAGAAGAAACTATCTCGCCCAAGTCCGGCTTCGAGCACAAATCGAATGGTGATCGCCCACATGACCGCCATTAAAAGGTTCGCTGCTGGGCCCGCCAAAGCAACCCACAGCATGTCTTGTTTGGGTTTACGCAACCGACCAAAATCAACGGGCACGGGCTTGGCCCAGCCAAACAGCAGCGGCGGCCCACCCAAAAGCTTTGAAGTCAGCAACATACCAAGTGGCACGATAATCGTGCCCACGGGATCAATATGGGGAATGGGATTAAGCGTGACTCGCCCCGCCAAAGTTGCCGTGGGGTCACCAAACAACCGAGCCACATAACCATGAGCCGCCTCATGGAAAGTGATAGCAAAAATCACAGGCAAGGCAAAGACAGCGATGGTTTGGATCAAATCGGTCATGAAAAATGTTTCCTAAAGCCGCTCACAATCAAAGGCCAATGAGTGCTGGGTCAGCTGCGCCCCGTCGCACCACAACGGGCTCACCACTGGTTAAGTCAACCACAGTGGTCGGCTCCCACGGGCAATTGCCCGCATCCAAAATAATGTCCAATAGCTTATCCAGTTTGGCACGTACGTCTTGCGGGTCAACCAGAGGGGCCTCTTCGTTTGGCAAAATCAACGTGGTCGATAACAAAGGCCCTGAGATTTCAGCCAGCAGGGCTTGAACAACGGGATGCTCAGGCACCCGGATACCGATGGTTTTACGCGACGGGTGCGAGACCCGTTTGGGCACTTCCCGAGTGGCTTCAAGAATAAATGTCCATCGCCCGGGGGTTGCCAGTTTCAACAGACGGTATTGCTGATTATCGACTCGGGCAAAGTGACTGATGTCTGACAAGTCACGGCAAAGCAAAGTCAAATGATGTTTCGCATCCAATCCTCTTAAACGGCGCAAGCGATCAGCGGCGTTTTTGTCATCCAGATGGGCCACTAAGGCATAGCCCGAATCAGTTGGCAGTGCCACAATGCCGCCGCCCTCAAGGGCCTGTAACGTTTGGGCGATTAGGCGAGGCTGCGGATGGCTTGGGTGCAGGGTCAGAAATTGGCTCATATTCGACATATTTTTGATATCTGGTTAGCCTAACACAGCCACCACGAAACGGGCTTTGCAATAGGCGCTAAACTAACGCTCCTATGTCCCCGTAGCTCAACTGGATAGAGCACCCGCCTTCTAAGCGGGATGTTGCGTGTTCGAGTCACGCCGGGGGCGCCAAATGACCTATCCAAACAAACCCATTCGCGAGATAACCATGCCTACGGCACTTCAACACGCTTTCGCCCCTTCTGGAACGCTGCGCGCGAGCATCAACACCGGAAACCCAATACTGGCCAAGGCTGTCGGCACAACAGCAACTGGTGTGTCAGTCGATTTGGCGCACCGCTTGGCTGACGCACTTGACTTGCCCATCGAGCTGGTGGTGTTCAGTACCGCCTCACACTCCGTTCAGGCTGTCGAGCAAAGTCAAGCGGACATTGGCTTTTTTGCGGTTGACCCACTGAGAGGGCAACAGATCGCTTTCACATGGCCTTACGTCCTAATTGAAGGTGCCTACATGGTTCAAGAAGGCTCACCGATTGAAAACAATGCCGCCGTTGATGTTAGCGGCCATCGCGTGATTGTTGGAAAAGGCACCGCATACGATCTGTTTTTAACCCGGCATCTCAAACAGGCGACAATCCACCGCGTTGACTCGTCACAAGCCGTCGTGCAGGCTTTTCTGGCAGGCGAAGGTGAAGTGGCCGCAGGCGTCAAACAACAACTGATTGTCGACAGCATTAACCATTCGTCACTGAAACTTCTCGAAGGTCGGTTCATGGTTATTGAACAAGCCATGGGCGTTCATAAGTCACGAGGTCCAGAGGCCAGTGCCTTTCTGCGGCAGTTTGTCGAGCGCGCAAAAGCCGAGGGTTTTATCGCCGCAGCGCTTGACCGGCACCAAATCAATGGTGCCGGTATCGGAAAAGAGGCTGACCCGACTGAAGACCCTCTTAGTCACCTGTCGTAAACACGACTTAAGCGGTCTTAGCGCATTGCCTTTTCAGCGGCTGCCTTGGCTTCTAGCAAGGCATTCATTGGGCTGGTTTTGTCGCCATAGGCTTGGTTAAGCGCTTGATTCAGGATCGGTTTCACCTTGGCGTAATTTGGCACCCGGAACCCAGTCGTGTTCACCCCGTCAACATCTCGCATCTGCTCAACGATACTTCTGGCACCAGGAATTCGATCATAGAAAGACACGCCAGCGGCTCTAAGAGCAGCATCAGTCAGTGGCATGAACCCTGTTTTTTGATGCCACTCTGCGGCAATCACGGGCTTAGAAAAGAAAGCCAACAGCTCAGCCGTGCCCTTATTACGCGCCGCTGACTGCCCTGCGACCGCCCATAGCGCATCGCCGGTGACAAAAGGCGCACCGCGCTTTTTACTAACCTGTGGGTAATAAGGTAGCGGCGCGACACCAAAACTGGCGTTACCCTTCGTGATGGTGGCCAAGGCGCCTGAGCCTGCCGTTAAAACCGCACACTCACCGCGTGCAAACGCAAGCTCAGCCTCATCACCCTCGGTGCTGCTAGTGAACAACTCTGTCTTTCTCCAACTGACCATTAACGACATGTGACGGATGTACAAGGTGTCAAAGTTAAGCGACAAATTACGGGTAGATTTCAAACCATTATCAGGCGTCACAAACAAGCGCCTGTTCAATGGCGCAAGATTCTCAAGATGAACGTTGACCTGGTCGCTACTCACATAAGGGCAGTTCGAGCGCCCCTCGTTACGCAGCGTAAGTAACTGTGCCTGCAAGTCCTGCCATGAGTCTGCGGGCTGTTTCACATCAAGACCTGCATTTTGGAAAAGGTCAATGTTGTAAAACATGACCGGCACTTCGGCCATCATCGGGAAAGCCAACAAGCGATTTTTGCTGTCGCGTACAAAAGCTGTCGTGGTGTTCAGAAACCATGACGCATCTGAAATTGGGTGCTTTGACAACAGCTGATACAAAGGCATCACGTCCTTGTGCTGAGCCAAGACCTGCGGATCATGGTTATCGCGCAATTGAACCAAATCAGGCTTTTCACGTTTGCCAGCAACCGCTTCGCGAGCCGCAGTTTGCAACTTTTGCTGATCCGAAAAGTCGCGCACGCGAACCGAGCTTGTTTGACTTTCGCGATTAAAACGTCCGATCAAGTCGTTGAAGACTGTCTCATGCTGGCCAGAAAGCGAGTGCCACACTTCAATCTCAGTTTTCTGCGCTACCGCAGGGAGAGCCAAAAAAGTCGTGGTACCAACAACTGCCATGTAAGCACTTAATCTCTTCACGCGTTTATCCTCAGAAAATTGATCGTCAGCAGCGCTGATTCAAAAGTTGTTTAAATGCCAATAAAGGGAAAAGTAGGTTCTGGTGTCTTTTGGCTCACCACATCCGCAATCGCTCTACCTGAACCTGGACCCATGGTCCAGCCCAAAGTGCCGTGTCCAGTGTTCAGGTAAATGTTAGGTACCCGCGTTCGCCCGATCAATGGCACGTTAGACGGTGTCGAAGGACGCAAACCAGACCAATACTGCACTTGCTCAAAATCAAGACAGTCAGCAAACAACTCGCGCGCCAATTCGCTCATGCGTTCACAGCGCACTGGGTTAAGTGTTCGGGAATAGCCCGACAGCTCGGCTGTACCGGCCATACGCAAGGTATCACCGAGTCGTGAAAACACCACTTTATTTCGGCTGTCCGTCAAACTCACTGAGGGCGCGCGCGCTCGGTCCGTTATTGGAAAGCTGGCGGAGTAGCCCTTTGTTGGATAAATCAAACAATGAATACCCAAGGGCCGCATCAATTGTGGGGTGAAGCTGCCGAGTGAGACGACAAAAGCGTCGCCTTCTATTTTGCCGTAGCTGCCATCCTCGCGAATCACCTCAACGGCGCTGGCGCGACCGTGCTCGCATATCACGCGAGTAATACGGGTTGAGAACAAAAACTCAACGCCCTTGGCTTGGGCCTTCTGAGCCAATATCTTGGTGAACTTATAAGCATCACCGCTTTCGTCATCCTTGGTGTAATCACCACCCACAATGCTTGCTCTGTGCGGTGCCAAAGCGGGTTCAATTCGGATCACCTCATCAGCGCTAACAACGCGACGATCAACCCCAAAGTCGCGCATCACATCAGCGGCTTTTTGCGAGCCGTCAAACTCCTCTTGGTCGCGATAAAAGTTAAGAATGCCTTTTTCTAAATGATCGTAATCAATCCCGAGCGCTTGGCGCATTTGTTTGAGTGTTTCGTGGCTGTATTGGGCCAAGCGAACCATGGCTTTAATGTTTGGTGCTAGCCTTGACGGCAGACATTCGCGCAGAAATGCCAAGCCCCAGACCCATTGACGCCAGTCAAATTGCGGGCGAAACAACAAGGGGGCATCGTCTTTGGTCAGCCACCTCAATAGCTTAAACGGCGCCTGGGGATTGGCCCATGGCTCGGCATAAGAGACCGAGATCTGTGCGCCATTGGCAAAAGATGTCTCTTGCCCTGGCCCTGCCTCTCGATCAATCACAATGACTTCATGACCTGCTTCTTGCAGCCACCAAGCTGAACTCGTGCCTACTACACCGCTACCAAGAACGACCACTTTCATCGTGACGACCCCTTGCAACTGACTGACTGCTTTTAAATGCAAATTTGCTTAATGTTGCTAACGCGCAGTTTAGCCCTAGCTCACGACGGTGTCAGCTGCGCTAGTAAACGCGTCTGCAAAAAAGCAATCATCCGGCAAATGGCACTGGCCTTTGAAATCAATCCGAGCCGATTCCACCACCACAGGCGCGCCACAAGCATAAACCTCGTGCCCACTTAGGTCCGGAAAGTCTTGCATCACTGCCTTGTGAACAAAACCCGTGCGCCCAACCCACTGATCCTCAGGCAACGCGTCCGAGACCACGGGCACGTATTCAAAGTCAGCAATGGCGCTAGTCCAACCACGCACGAGTTCATCCATGTATAAGTCTCGTGGGCGCCGACCACCCCAGTACAACACGGCTTTACGCTGCACGCCACGCTCAATCATCGATTCGATGATGGCTTTAATCGGTGCAAACCCTGTGCCACTGGCCAAAAAAACAATGGGTTTTTGCGTTTCTTCACGCAAGAAAAAAGAACCAAATGGTCCTTCAAGTCGCAATATCTCGCGCTCTTTCATCTGGGTCGCGCCCACACCAAAAACATGGTCAGTAAACACGCCACCAGGCATGTGTCTGACGTGCAATTCAAGGGCGGCGGCTTGGTCTGGCGAATTGGCCATGGAATAAGCACGACGCTTGCCTTCCTTAAGAATCAGTTCAACGTACTGGCCCGCGTAAAACTTGAATGTTTCAGAACTCGGCAGTTGCAAAGTCAGCACCGCCACATCAGGCGCAACCTGCTTCATACGGGTCAAGCGCGCCGGCAGTTTTCTGACTTGAATATCAGAAGCCAGCCTAACCTCACGCGACTCGATGACCATGTCAGAACGCGCTTGTGCTTGGCACAACAACGTAAACCCGGCCTGAAGTTCTTCGGGTTGCAGTATTTGCTCAGGTGCCGGCCCTGCTTCAAAGTCCCCAGAAACCACTTTGCCTTTGCAGCTCGAACAAGCACCACTGCGACAGCTATAGGGCAAAACAATGCCAGCAGCCAATGCTGCCTCTAGGATGCTTTGGTTATCAGTAGCATCAAAATGGTGCTGACTCGGTTCAACAGTTATTCGGTAAGTTGACATAAAGTGCCCTAGCAGTCCGTTAAATAAATAAACATTATTCCAGTTCTGGCTGTTTGAGTCTGGTCTGAAGTAGCTTGCCTTTTCGCGCACGCTTGCAGAAGTACGCCTCCAACTCAGCCCCAGCCAAAATGTCGGTGCGTTCCTGATTGCGATAGGTGCCGCGAATTGGCAAACCTTCGGCGCCCACTGGCCTGACTTGGCGGAGCTGATCTGAGGTGTCAAGCCCGATCAAGATTGTGCCCTTGCCGCCTCCGGCGAGCTTTTTAACCTCTGTAGAATCGATCACCGCCAGACGCTGCCGACTCGAAAGCAATGCAACATGACTGTGCGAGGCATCCAATTGAATCGGACGCATCAACGCTTCGCCAGCATCCAAAGTAATAAATTGCTTGCCCGCCTTTTGGCGAGAAACCATGGCACTCGTCGGCGCTTTAAAACCAAAGCCAGCCGACGTGGTGAGCAACCATATTTGATCGGCATCCGCGGCAAACGAATGGATCACTTGCGTGCCTGGTTCGAGATCAATCAGGGCCGTGACAGGACTGCCATCACCTCGCGCCGATGGCAAGCCCGCCACAGGCGTTGAATAAACACGTCCACTGGAGCCCAACACAATCAGTTGATGGGTGCTTCGGCATTCAAAGTGGCCATAGTAGGTGTCACCCGATTTAAATGTGAATTGCGCCACATCATGTCCATGCCCTTGACGAGATCGCACCCAGCCCTTTTGAGAAACAATAACGGTGACTGGCTCATCGGTGACCTTAATCGCCAAAACCGCACGCTCAGCAGGCTCGATGACAGTTCGCCGCGCATCACCAAACGCTTTGATATCAGCCTCGATTTCCTTGATCATCAAGCGCCGAAGTGCCGGGGGCTTTTCAATGAGCTCTTCGAGCTTAACTTGCTCATCCTTTTTGTCTTGAAGCTCTTGCTCGATTTTGATGCCTTCAAGCCGAGCGAGTTGACGCAAGCGCATTTCCAAGATGTCTTCGGCTTGACGCTCAGATAACTTAAAGCGCGCCATTAACGCCTGTCTCGGTTCGTCAGACTCACGGATGGTTTGAATCACCTCGTCCACATTAAGATAGACCACCATGCGCCCTTCAAGAACATGGATCCGATCCAACACTTTGTCTAAGCGGTACTGGCTACGACGCAAAATGGTTTGCGCTCGAAACGAAGTCCACTCCAGTAAGATTTCACGCAGGCTTTTTTGCTTTGGACGCCCATCAGTACCAACACACACCAAGTTGACAGACACATTCGTTTCAAGACTGGTCTGCGACAAAAGAAGCGTCACAAATTGATCGCGGTCCACGCGCGAAGACTTGGGCTCAAAAACCAAGCGTACGTCAGCATCTTTACCCGACTCATCTCTGACAGCATCTAGCAAACCGAGCATCTGCGCCTTGTTTTGCTGCTGATCAGGCGAAAGGGTTTTTTTGCCGGTTTTGACTTTCGGATTCGTAATGTCTTCGATCTCTTCGAGCACCTTTTGCCCGGATGTGCCCGGTGGCAACTCTGTGATAACGAGTTGCCATTGACCGCGAGCCATCTCTTCGAATTGCCAACGCGCCCGCATTTTGAGAGAACCCCGACCACTGGCATAGACCTGCGCAATGTCGTCGGCTTCAGATATAACCTGAGCGCCGCCCGGAAAGTCAGGACCCGGCACAATGGCTTGTATCGCGGCGACGCTTAACGTTGGATCTTTGATCAAAGCCACACAGGCCTGCGCCACCTCAGTTAGGTTGTGCGGTGGCATTTCAGTGGCCATGCCCACCGCAATGCCCGACGCCCCATTCAAGAGCACCATGGGCAGACGCGCAGGTAGAGAAGCTGGCTCAAGTTGACTGCCGTCATAGTTGGGCACAAAGTCAACGGTCCCTTCACCCAACTCGTCGAGCAACAATCGGGCGATCGGCGTTAACCGTGCTTCGGTATATCGCATGGCCGCGGCATTATCACCATCTCGCGAACCAAAATTACCTTGCCCGTCGATGAGTGGGTAACGCAGGGTAAAGGCCTGCGCCATGCGAACCAATGCATCGTAGGCGGCTTGGTCACCGTGGGGGTGAAACTTACCCAACACGTCACCCACCACACGCGCGGACTTAACGGGGCGTGAACCAGATTGCAGGCCCATGGCTTGCATGGCGAACAAGATACGGCGTTGGACGGGTTTTTGTCCATCTCCAAGTTCAGGTAACGCTCGGCCTTTCACCACCGAAACGGCGTAATCGAGATAAGCCTGTTCAGCGTAAAGACCCAATGTTAAGGCGTCGTCGTCGGCGCGGTCAAACAAAGAGGGTTGATTACTGTCTGTCATGGTTTCGCTTCATTTCAATTCGTTCAATAAGGGTCAGATGTCAACCTGAGCCAAGTTACCCTTTTCCTCAATCCAGAGTCGCCGCTGTGAAGCTTCGCCTTTGCCCATCAACATGCTGAACATTTGATTGGTCTCATCAACATTTAACGATCCATAATCAACGCGCAGCAATCGACGAGTGTCTGGATTAAGCGTCGTCTCCCAAAGTTGCTGTGGACTCATTTCGCCCAAACCCTTAAAGCGCCCAATCGACCAACTGTCCTCTTTGACGCCTTCTTTGCGCAATTTGTCCAACAAGGCATCTTTTTCGCCTTCGTCCAAACAATAGAACTTACGCAACGGGCGCTTACCAAGGGCGGGCACATCGACCCGAAACAACGGTGGACGGGCCAAGTACAAATGCCCAGCCTGAACCAATTTCGGAAAATGCTTCAGAAATAGCGTCAGTAACAACACTTGTATGTGCGAGCCATCGACATCAGCATCCGACAAAATACACACCCGCCCGTAGCGCAGTTGGGTCAGATCAGCGTCATCATTGACACCATGCGGATCGACACCGATCGCGACCGCAATGTCGTGAATTTCGTTGTTGGCAAACAAGCGATCTTTGTCGACTTCCCAAGAATTCAGGACCTTACCGCGCAGCGGTAATATGGCTTGAAAGTTCTTGTCGCGACCCATTTTGGCGGACCCCCCCGCCGAATCGCCCTCAACCAGAAAAACCTCAGTACGGTTGACATCGGTGGCTTCGCAGTCAGTCAGCTTGCCGGGCAAGACGGCTACCCCTGAGCTGCGACGCTTTTCAACTTTTTGAGCCGCACGAGTGCGGGCCTGCGCTTGACGTATGGCCAGTTCGGCTAGCTTTCGGCCGTCATCCATGTGCGAGTTGAGCCACAATTCCAGCGCAGTCTTCACAAAACCGCTAACCAACTTTACCGCATCGCGACTATTCAATCGTTCTTTGATTTGTCCTTGGAACTGCGGATCTAACACCTTTGCCGACAACACAAAACTGACACGAGAGAAAACGTCTTCTGGCAACAGTTTAGTGCCTTTGGGCAATAAGCTGTGCAATTCGGCGAACCCTTTCACAGCGTTAAACAGGCCCTCACGCAAACCCGCCTCGTGAGTACCGCCCGCGGGGGTAGGAATCAAATTAACGTATGACTCTCTGACGGTCGCACCCTCTTCGGCCCAAGCAACCACCCATTGAGCACCCTCACCCAGCGCAAAAACATCATCGCCAGCCTCGGCAAACTGTTCGCCCGTAAAAAATGGCACCAATAAAGTCGTATCAGCAAGTGCATCTTGCAAGTAGCCCTGAAGTCCGCCGGCGTAGCACCACTGTTGAACATCGCCCGTTTTTTCTTGCGTCAACGTCACCGTCACGCCCGGTAATAGCACCGCCTTGCTGCGCAACAGATGTGACATCTCAGCCAAAGGCAGGGTCATGGCATCAAAATATTTCGGATTGGGCCAAACACTAACCGTCGTACCGGTTTTCTTTTTCGGTATGGCGCCCACCACAGTCAACGGCTTGAGAACATCACCATCGGCAAATGTCATGGTGTGCTCAGCGCCGTCACGAAAAACCGTCAACACCAAACGGGTCGAAAGCGCATTGG
Organism: uncultured Burkholderiaceae bacterium; assembly: GCA_937888805.1. Classification (GTDB taxonomy): domain Bacteria; phylum Pseudomonadota; class Gammaproteobacteria; order Burkholderiales; family Burkholderiaceae_B; genus Algicoccus. The sequence continues at coordinate 57,627 of CALBEY010000049.1, read as the reverse complement.
TTACCGACACACCAACCCCGTGCAGCCCCCCGGAGAATGCGTAGGCTCCTGCACCACCTTGCTTATCGAATTTGCCACCGGCATGCAGCCGGGTGAAGACAAGTTCAGCCACTGGCGCGCCCTCTTCTGGGTGAAGCCCAACGGGGATACCTCGGCCATCGTCTGTAACAGTGACGCCACCATCGGTGTGCAACGTGACGGAAATGTCTTGGCAAAATCCAGCCAGCGCCTCGTCGGCTGCGTTATCGATAACCTCTTGAATCACGTGTAGCGGGTTGTCGGTCCGGGTGTACATCCCCGGCCGTTGGCGAACGGGTTCAAGCCCCTTGAGTACTCTAATCGATGCTTCGTTATAGGCGGTTGCCACCAAGTTATCCCCAATATCTGTGGAAAAGCTTCCGCATTTTAGGAAAAAACTGACGGTTTTGTGCGGGCAGGGCCAGAACGCTCAAAATATGAACAACTTCAGATCTCGCTTGCTATTCTGAGTCGAATCGGTGTTATGCTTGCAAAACAAAATTAACAAAATCACAACACTTACAGCATCTCTTAGCGTAGTGTTCATAAAAACAACCCAACTGCGAGTTTCTAACTGTCTAAGTGCAGCACACTCGTAGACACCGATCATCTCCAAACAGAGAGTAATCATGAGCGAAAACATCAAAACCGTCAGCGATGACAGCTTTGCGACTGACGTCCTTGGCGCTGGTAAACCTGTGTTGGTTGACTACTGGGCCGCTTGGTGTGGCCCTTGCAAAGCCATCGCGCCGATATTGGAAGAAGTTGCCACCGAATTCGGTGATAAGGTAACGATTGCCAAACTTAATGTGGACGAAAACCAACAAACGGCAGCCAAGTTTGGCATCCGCGGAATTCCAACACTGATGTTGTTTAAAGACGGTGAAGTAAAGGCCACGAAAGTCGGTGCCGTTTCAAAATCGCAGCTGACTGAGTTTCTTAACGAACAGCTCTAACCCAAATGCATCCACGCGCAGACCCATCTGGGTCTGCCATTGCCCTCTCCCACTTCTAAATACCCTCTTCTCATGCATCTGAATGAACTCAAGGCGCAACACGTCTCGCAACTACTAGAGATGGCCGCCGGTCTCGAAATCGAAAACGGCAGTCGCCTCAGAAAACAAGAACTGATGTTTGCCATCATGAAGCGCCGTGCCAAGCAAGGTGAACAAATTTTTGGCGATGGCGTGCTTGAGGTTTTGCCTGATGGTTTTGGTTTCTTACGCTCGCCCGAGACCTCATACCTCGCTAGCACTGACGATATATATATTTCGCCATCACAGATTAGGCGCTTTAACTTACACACGGGTGATTCAATCGAAGGTGAAGTGCGTACACCCAAAGACGGTGAACGTTATTTTGCCTTAGTCAAGGTTGAAAAAGTCAATGGGTTGGCACCTGAAGCCATCAAACACAGAATCATGTTTGAGAACTTGACACCTTTGCACCCTGATGAGCCCATGCTGTTAGAACGGGATATCAAAAGCGAAGAAAACTTAACCGGGCGAATCCTAGACATCTTTGCCCCAATCGGCAAAGGTCAGCGCGGATTGATTGTCGCTAGCCCGAAATCGGGCAAGACCGTGATGATGCAACACATTGCACACGCCATCACAGCCAACTATCCCGACGCCGTCATGATTGTGATGCTCGTTGACGAGCGACCTGAAGAAGTGACCGAAATGCAAAGAACTGTGCGAGGTGAGGTGGTTGCATCGACATTTGATGAGCCCGCCACGCGTCACGTACAGGTTGCGGAAATGGTCATTGAGAAAGCCAAACGCTTGGTTGAGCTCAAAAAAGACGTGGTCATTTTGCTTGATTCCATCACCCGTTTGGCACGCGCCTACAACACGGTCGTGCCCTCATCGGGCAAGGTGCTGACCGGCGGTGTGGATGCCAATGCACTGCAACGTCCCAAACGCTTCTTTGGAGCTGCCCGTAACTTAGAAGAAGGTGGTTCACTGACCATTATCGGCACGGCCCTGATCGAGACTGGCAGCCGCATGGATGAGGTGATCTACGAAGAATTCAAAGGCACTGGCAATGCTGAAATTCACCTTGAACGCCGACTGGCTGAAAAACGAGTCTATCCTTCAATCAACTTGAATAAATCAGGAACCAGGCGCGAGGAGTTGCTCATCAGACCGGATCTGTTACCTAAAATCTGGGTGTTACGCAAATTTATTCACGACATGGATGATGTTGAATCGATGGACTTTATCCTCGACAAAATGCGTTCCACAAAAAACAACGCCGAGTTCTTTGAAATGATGAAGAAGTAATCATAACTTGCTCACCAACGACAAAGGTCAGGATTAATTCACCGCACTGGGCGGACTTGGCAGCGGTGCTTGAATTACCCACCTGTCACCTTTTCAGCGGGTTTGACTTCGGTGGTATTGCTTTTGCCATTGATCAATGGCTCGTCCCAAGTCCCAGTTACGACGTAGTCAGCTGACAGCGCCTTTTCGACAGGATTTCTTAAAAGATACTGCCCCACTAATGCACTCAGCCCCACCAAGGGGTTAACGACAAATCCTGTGGCAATTGCAGCACCGCTGAGGTCCAGATTGGGTTTGACGTTGGCATCTAACTGCCAAGTTTCGTCAACCAAGTTTGAGCCACCAACAATCGAGATAATCGCCACACTGCTATTGACGCCTAAGTTTCGCGTGTCAATCACGCCATCCTTAATAGAAAAGTCGCCACGGATGGTTTGCCACGGAAAACCATCCGCAAAGGTCCCTTCGACCGAAGCGTTGATGCTAAACAAACGGCTCAACGATTGAAGTGACAATAACTCAAGTATCCGCGCACCTCTTGAGTCAACACCATCAAACACACCATCTTTCAAATCAATGGCGACTTGCGCGTTTAAATCGCTGTAGTCTGTGCGCCAGGGAAACTCTTGCCAATCGACTTTCGCGCTAATCACGCCAGCACCTTTACGCAAGCGATCACCAAAGCCCAAGACGCTACTCATTTGCCCCAAATCATTCACATTCATAGATGCAGCCACTTTGATGCCTGGTGTTGGACTGAAATGCCAACTCCCTGCGGCATTAATCTCACCGCTTGGATTTGAGATTTGCAATTTTTCGATTCGCCATTGCGTGTGATCAGGCGAGTTTTCACCAGCAACTTCGAGCCTTCCAAGCGTGGAACCAAACAAAGTAAATTCGTCAATGGTTAAATCCAGTGCAGGCACTTCAGACAAGGCATCTTCCTTGGGCAACGAAGACCTTGCGGCGATTTTTTCTTTCTCAGTCAACGAAACATTTTGATCACCCACGTGTAGTTTGGTGAAATGAGCCACCAAGCGGCTGTCAATTTTTCCCGCTTTGCTCTGCCAACTTATCGTACCGGCGGTTTGCTCAGATTTGACTGTCACTTTGTTAGCCCCAGCGGGGTTGAGTGCCAACTTTAGATCTAGCGCGTCTAAAAAAACGTGGTCCCACTTCAGAGATGGTGCTGACACATCAACGCTTCTTAAGTCAGGTAGCAGTGGTCGGCCCTTGGTCGGTGAAGCAATTTCTGCTTGCATTGTCTTTGCGGCAGAACGCCACTGTTCGCCATCGACCTGCTTTAACCGCGCAACGATCGACAGACCCGCATTCGGTTTGAGATCGCCGAGGCGATCCGGCTGTTCACCAATCGTGATTGTTGCGGCATCGAGAATGGCTGACTTTCCCGACGCACTGGCGGGACTAAATCGCGCCTGCATACCCACCAAAGAGCCCAGCATCACAACCATTGTGTCTGCGCCCGGTGCTGAAGCTTCCTTCCAATGCAATGTCGTTGGTAGTGTCGCCTGTTGTTTCTTTCCAAAAGGTGCAGGTAGCTTTATCTCTGTACCCACCAAAGTCGACTCAATTTTGACGTCAAGTGGCTTTTTTGGTTCGGCTATCAACGTTAATTGGTAAGGCATTTGACCAGCAAACCAGTCTCGAACAATAACGCTGTTGGTGTATTTCGCCAGCGCTGACCACGCCAAATCCCCTTTCGCTTGCAATGTGTGCTCGTTATCATTAATGGCACCCGACACAATAAAATCGCCACCAAGCCATGTACCAGCAAGCCCTTGAGCTTCAAACCCTGTCTCTGTAAAAACCGCCTCACCACTGTTCACAATCAGAGGTGGTACATCAGCGTAGCCCACTGAGCCACCATTGAGATTTAGCACCGCACGAAATGTAGCGGCATCGGTATCTTCTAAATTCATTTGCAGTGTCAAGGGCAATGACCACTGGCCCGTACCAGAAACTTCAGTTACGAATGGCGGCACCAAATCCACAAGTGCTGTTTTGGTGAGTGCCGAACGGTAGCTATTGGCTGAGCCCGCGGTTACCCCATCGAGCATTAAAAAGGGCGTCGTTTCAAGATCAATAATGTCAGCTGTTAAACGATTAATGGCAATTTCCTGCTCATCGGGCATTTGTAACGCGCCGGCCGTGGCTTTAATGCTGAGACGGTCACTGACCATGCTGAGGGTGCCCTTGCCGCCGACCAAAAGCGGCCAACCCTTCTCACCAGTCGACTCGGCTGGCGCATAGTCAAGCGTGAGGTCTTCAAAAGCGCCATCAAGACGAAAAACACCTGGCGTTGAATGGGTAGCGTAAGGAAAAGTTTGTACCGGACCTTTGACTTTAAAGCCTGCTTTGGAAACAGAACCTGTTTTAAACGCTTTATTCATCCACTGCTCGGCGTCCTCACCAACAACACCCGAAAGGTAACGTGGCAGTGCCGGTAATTGAAAGCGCGTTAGCGTCCCTTCAAAATCCATTTCGCCCTGACTGTCAGCAGCTTCTTGGCTCCACTGTCCATATAGCGTCACAACGCCGTCACGATTGGCAAGGCTAAGCGAGTCCACCACCACCGATAAGGCGCCATCGCTTGGGCGACTAAGAGCCCCTGTCATCTTGCCCTCGTCAATCGAGAACAGATCAAGATCAGACGTCAAATGCTGTACTGTGAAATTTTGAGTGCTCAAGGCGACGCTTAATTGCGAATTGGCTGGCGCGCGGGTTAGCCACGACACCGATTTGGCTTGAGGATTAAATAGTGCTGCTGGGCCATCCATTCGAATTTGAGCGCTATCGGCACGCCACGTCCGTTGGTCATCATTGTGATCGCCACCTGAGGCCTCGCGTGCGGCCACATCAATCGTCAATCGATCGACTTGGGCATCTTGCAATGTCAGCCAAGCCTGGGCGCCAAACTCGCCCTCAACTAAAGGCACATCAAACCAATCACGCAGTCGCAACAAACTAATTTGAGGCAAAGACACGTAAATATTGGTATCAACTGTTTGCGCAACCAATCCAGCGATAGACCCGCGGGCACTTTCAGACCTAACGGCCAACGATATGGTCTTGCCAAGAGCAGGTGGCAGACTCGCTTGCACGCTCAATTCATGCGTCAACAACCAATTGTTTAGGGTTAAGTTCACCTCTGTCATGGTGACTGTTGGCGTATTTGAGTAAGGATCAGTCCACGTGAGCGATGCATTCGTGAAGTTAATTCGACCCTGAAGCGCAAGCCAGTCAATTAAGAGGTTCGCAGTGTCTGAATCGGAGACGCCGTCAGTGTCGAACTCAAACCCAGCAGCTCTGAACTCGGTTTGCCCGCGGCGAGATACTGTTAGATCGAAACCATCAATACCGATATATTTAAAAACAGGCTTTAAATGAATAAGGGTCCGCCATGAAACTACGGCATCGACATTCGGGATCGTCAGTCCAGGGGTTCCATCAGAACCCAATATTTTAATGTCGCGAACCTCTAGAACCGCATTAAGCGAGCGCCAACGCGCTTGAATTTGTCCTATTTCAACGGGTGCACCCACCGTCTGACTGACAACCTGTTCGATAGCAGGACGCCACTGGTCAATGCGCGGCAACACCCAGTAGCGTGTAAAAAGCATAACAGCGGCAGACACAAAGTAGCCGACAACTAGCAGCAGCAATGCTATCCGAACGATAGGTTTCAATAAATACAAAATAAAAACGGTATAAGTGATGATTAATAAGATATCGTAATCGTTTTAGGTGAATAACCGTGACATTGCACCTGTAAGTGCAGGTCTGTATCGGTTATTTTGCTTTATGCTCGATCATTCAAGACGCCACATGACACACAAAGCTTTTCTTGATCCGGCCACCACATGGTCTGGCGCACTTAGGCGACGCCTTTATGCTGACGAATCTTTTGCACAATGGCTAGAAAGCGCCAGCCAAACCCCTGTTGACCCAGCCATCACACGTTTATGGTTTGAAGAACTCGCTGGTGTGTCACCTGAGTACGCCAGCCTCAGCACAGATAACTGCCGTCGGGTTCTGCGGCAACTGCGTGAACGCGTCTTTTATACCGTCATGGTGCGCGACATCGCAGGCGTCGCCGATTTACAAGAGGTCACTGGCGCCATGACCACGCTGGCCGATATTGCCGTTGATCAGGCTTATCGTTCAGTCATCAACGAGCTGACCATCGTTCACGGGGTACCCCGAGAGTCAAGCACAGGTTTGCCTCAAGAAATGATTATTGTGGGGATGGGCAAACTTGGCGGTTGCGAACTGAATGTTTCTTCAGATATCGACCTTATCATGCTCTACGGCGAAGAAGGTGAAACCGATGGGGCTAGATCGATTTCCCACCATGAGTTTTATGGCAAGTTGACTCGCCAAATGATGCCAATCATCTCAGCGCTCGATCAACACGGCCAAGTGTTCAGAACTGACTTAAGGCTCCGACCTGATGGCGATTCTGGCCCACTGGCTTGGAGCCTCGATGCCTTCGAACAATATCTTTTTACACAAGGTCGAGAATGGGAAAGATACGCTTGGTTAAAGGGGCGTATCATGCCTGCTTGTGCATGGTCAAACAGTGACAGCAGCTTGACGATTCAGCACGTTGAAAGCATGCGGGTGCCTTTCGTCTACCGCAAGTACTTTGACTTTGACGCTTTGGCTGCCTTGCGAGACCTGCGTCAGCGTATTCGGCAAGACTGGCAAAAACGTGCTTCGGTGCGCAACGGGCTCGACACAGAACGCAACATTAAGCTCGGTGATGGTGGCATCCGCGAAATTGAGTTTGTCGTTCAACTGACCCAACTGATTCGAGGCGGCAAAATGCCAGCCCTACAGCAACGCGGCCTATTGAGCGCGCTAGAAGCGCAAGAACGTGCCGGGCTCATACCAAGCGAAGTCAGCCACGACCTAAAAAGCGCTTACCAATTTTTAAGGCGTTTAGAGCACATGTTGCAGTATCGCGAGGATGCACAGACTCACCTACTGCCCGATGACGTCGATCTGCGCCACGCGCTAGCCGCGGCCATGGGCATGACTGCAGCCGCTTTTGAAGCCGCGTTAAAGCAAAATCGCTCACGCGTTGCAGCGGTTTTCCGAGATGCCTTTCGGTTGGCGGGTCTGACCGAACCCTCAAAAAATTCTGATGACATCGCCCAAGAAAATTCGCCAGCCGTTGATGGCAGCGATCCCGCGCAAATGCTTGACAGCACATGTCCACCAAAACGATCAGACACGGAAAGTCTTATCGAGGCCTTTGGCGCCGACGCGAGCGACCTAACCAAGCGCATCGACGCTTTTTTGGATAGCCACCGAATCCGTGGGCTTAACAACCAAAGTCGGACACGGGTCGACGAATTGGTACCCCTTCTTTTGCAAGCGGCCCTAGCCACTGATGCGCCGAAAATCACGGCCCTGCGCTTATTGGACTTGATCGAAACGATCGCCCAACGCAGCGCTTACTTGGCCCTTCTTGTTGAATTCCCGCACACATTAGCGCGAGTGGCTAAGCTAATGTCGGCTAGCCCTTGGGCGGCACAATACGTTATTCAACACCCTGTCGTATTGGACAGTCTGATTGACTGGCGCAGCCTCATGGAACCCATCGACTTCGAACGCATTCGCGCCAACTTGACCGCTGACTTGGGTGCTTGTTTGCTCGCTGACGGAGCGCCCGATGTCGAACAACAAATGAATTTGATGCGCGATTTGCAAAGGCAAGTGAGCTTTCAACTTTTAGCGCAAGATATTGCGGGGGTATTGTCCGTTGAAGCCCTCGCCGATCAATTGTCAGCACTGGCTGACTTATTGCTCGAACTAGCCCTGCAATGGGTCTGGCCGTTGGTGCTAAAGCACGCCTCAAACGAGAGACCTGCCCCTAAATTCGCCATCATTGCCTACGGCAAACTCGGGGGTAAAGAGCTCGGTTATTCATCTGATCTGGATTTGGTGTTTTTGTTTGACGATCCCGACGAAAATGCCGCTGAGACATACGCCAAATTGGCACGGCGTTTGACCTCTTGGCTCTCAACCATGACATCGTCGGGACGTCTTTACGAGGTTGATTTGCGTTTAAGACCAGACGGCGATGCGGGACTGCTTGCCGTCCCGATTGCGGCGTTTGAACAATATCAAACAAAGCATGCTTGGGCTTGGGAACACCAAGCCATTACAAGAGCGCGTCACGTGGTTGGTGATCCAGCGGTTGGCGCTTCATTTGAACGCATTCGCCAAACAGTACTGACTTTACCGCGCGACCCAGAAGATTTGACGAAAGCAGTTCGCGAGATGCGCATCAAAATCAGCCAAGGACACCCCAATAAATCCGATCTCTTTGACCTTAAACATGATGCTGGCGGCATGGTTGATTTGGAGTTTGTCACCCAATACCTGGTCCTGCTTCATGCCCGCAAACATCCTGAACTGATCCCCAATCTGGGTAACATTGCCTTGCTAGGCCGATGTGGCGAACTCGGGCTCATTCCAAAAGCGTTAGCCGCGCAGGCGATTCAAGCGTATCGCGTACTTCGCAAACGGCAACACGCCCTTAGGTTGCAAGGTGCTGAGCGTGCCCGCGTCGCTGCGCAAGAAATGAAGGAAACGCGACAAGCCGTCCGTGCGCTTTGGGATACTGTTTTAGGTACTTGACGCTTTCAAGCCCTCAACATACTTTAGGCCAAGCATTGAAGGATTACACTAATGCCAAACCAAAAATGAATTGATGTGGATCAAGCCATGACTGACCCCCTTAGACCGAGCCTTGCCCTGCCCCCAGAACGCCGCAAAGTATTGCTACATTCATGCTGCGCACCTTGTTCGGGTGAGGTCATGGAAGCCATGTTGGTCGCAGGTATCGACTATGACCTGTTTTTCTACAACCCCAACATTCATCCTGTCAAAGAATACGACATCAGAAAACAAGAAAATATCCGTTTTGCGCTTGAGCATGGCATCAAGTTCATTGATGCGGATTACGACGTTGACAACTGGTTTGCCCGCATCAAGGGCCTAGAGAACGAACCCGAACGCGGTGAGCGATGCACCAAATGCTTTGACATGCGATTTGAACGCACGGCGCTGTACGCGCATGAAAATGGCTACGATACGATCACCAGTTCGTTAGGCATCTCTCGCTGGAAGGACATGAACCAGATCAATGACTGCGGTGAGCGTGCAGCAGCGCGCTATGACAGCTTGATTTACTGGACCTACAACTGGCGCAAGCACGGCGGCTCACAACGCATGATTGAAATCAGTAAACGCGAGCAGTTCTACCAACAAGAGTACTGCGGCTGTGTTTACTCTTTGCGTGACACCAACCGTCATCGCCGCAATCAGGGCCGCGACCGAATCAAACTTGGGGTGACTTTTTACGGCAAAGTCGAGAACACTTGATTGGTATACCTGCTATTCGATCGTGCTGGCTTTATAAAAGCTGACAAGATCAGGTCGCGACTACTACAGCTCAGGGCTAACAGCCGCCTAAGGGTTATGACGCTCTGACGACTTTGCCATCAACCAAAATATAGGTCCCGCTTAAGCGCCCTTGTTGAGTCAAGTCTACAATGGCGCTATTGATTCTTGGTCAAATCAAAGTCATCAGCACAGATGCCACCTGGCGTTCAGTGTTGCTGATTATTTGCAAAGGTTTACAAGCGTTCATTGCATGTGCCAGTTCCGGACTCGCTCTTCATGAAAATAATATCCCATCAACTCAGTTGGTTTGTCATGGTCGGGGTTTGCGCATCACTCGTACACTGGCTCGTTGTCGTGACTTTGGTCTCACAAGCCAACTGGGCACCCTTAGTGGCCAACATCATGGGCTGGCTGGTTGCCTTTGTGGTTTCCTTTACGGGTCACTATCAACTGACTTTTCGGGCACAACATGCCGGGCTTGGTAAAAGCCTGCCACGCTTTTTCTTAATATCAGCCTTTGGTTTTTTGATCAACGAGGCCAGTTACGCCTTCACGCTTAAAAACACCGAACTGCCCTATGAATTATTGCTCGGGGTTATTTTGGTTAGTGTGGCCATCTTGACTTTCATTTTTAGTCGTCTTTGGGCCTTTACCGCTCACCGCTGATCCATTGTATTGCTGGCTCAAGTCGATCGGTCGTGATTTGACCACTTATAAACCGGGCCAGACGATAAAGTCTGACCCGGTCTGAAACAATTATCAAAAAGAAGCGCTTACTGTAATGTTCGCTCGAACACAAAGTCGCCATCTTTAAAATCAACAGGCACCACATCTTTGGGGCCAAACTTACCTTCCAAAATCCGTTTCGCGATGGGATTCTCTAGTTTTTGCTGAATCGCTCGCTTTAACGGTCTTGCCCCAAACACGGGATCAAATCCTGCTCGAGCCAACTCAGCCAAGGCGCTTGGCGTGACTTCGAGAAACATTTCTTGTTCAGTCAGGCGCTTAGCCAAGCGTTCAATCTGGATACCCGCAATCTTTTCAATGTGTTGACTCTGTAACGCATGAAACACCACCACCTCATCAATCCGATTGAGAAACTCTGGTCTAAAGTGTGCTTTCAATTCTTCCCACACCACTTCTTTAATGGCCTCATACGGACGACCCACCATGGATTGAATGTGCTGAGAGCCTAAGTTCGAGGTCATGATGATGACCGTATTACGAAAATCCACCGTCCGACCCTGTCCATCGGTTAGTCGGCCGTCGTCAAGCACCTGTAGCAGTACATTAAAGACGTCCGGGTGGGCTTTTTCTACCTCGTCTAACAAAACCACGCTGTAGGGCTTGCGTCGAACCGCCTCGGTCAGGTAACCGCCCTCTTCGTAGCCCACATACCCAGGCGGCGCCCCGATCAAACGGGCCACTGAGTGCTTTTCCATGAATTCACTCATGTCGATCCGAATCAAATGCTCGTCTGAGTCAAACAAGAATTCAGCCAATGCACGGGTCAATTCTGTCTTACCCACCCCTGTTGGTCCTAAAAATAGGAATGAGCCATACGGTCTGGCAGGATCAGACAAACCCGCTCTCGAACGACGGATCGCATCGCCCACCAAACTCACCGCCTCATCTTGACCAATAACCCGCTGGTGCAGTCGATCTTCCATCTTCAGTAATTTTTCGCGTTCACCCGTCATCATTTTTGAGACAGGGATACCTGTGGCGCGCGACACGACCTCGGCAATCTCTTCGGCGCCGACTTGGGTACGCAGCAGTTGTGGCCGCACAGCCTCAGTATCACTTTGTCTTTCAGCCGTTTTTAGCCTGGCTTCTAGTGCAGGCAGCTTACCGTATTGCCATTCCGCCAATTTGTCGAATTGCCCTTTTCTTTGTAAGTCGGCCATTTCTGCGCGAGCACGCTCGATTTCCTCTTTGATCGCCTGAGTGCCCTGAACCATGGCTTTTTCAGCTTTCCAAATCTCCTCGAAATCGTTGTACTCACGCTGTAACGATTCCAGTTCTTGTTCAAGGTTCTGTAGGCGTCGCTGTGAGGCCTCATCGGTCTCTTTTTTGACAGCCTCACGCTCAATCTTCAGTTGAATGATGCGACGGTCCAAACGATCCATGACTTCGGGCTTGGAGTCTATTTCCATCCGGATACGTGCTGCCGCCTCATCAATCAGATCAATGGCTTTGTCTGGTAAAAATCGATCGGTGATATAACGATTGGACAGCTCAGCAGCTGCCACAATGGCTGGGTCAGTGATTTCAACCCCGTGATGCACTTCATACTTTTCTTGCAAGCCTCGCAAAATGGCAATCGTGGATTCCACATTGGGCTCATCAACGATAACCTTCTGAAACCGACGCTCAAGGGCGGCATCTTTTTCAATGTACTTTCGGTATTCGTCAAGCGTGGTCGCGCCAATGCAATGCAACTCACCACGAGCCAGTGCTGGCTTGAGCATATTGCCAGCATCCATTGCCCCCTCAGCCTTGCCAGCACCAACCATGGTGTGTAGCTCATCAATAAAGACGATGTTGCTGCCATCGTCCTGAGAGAGCTCTTTGAGCACAGACTTTAAGCGTTCTTCAAACTCGCCGCGAAACTTAGCCCCCGCCAAAAGGCTGGCCAAATCAAGCGACAACACTTTTTTGCCACGTAACGATTCGGGCACCTCGTCATTGACGATACGCTGTGCCAAGCCCTCAACAATGGCGGTTTTACCCACGCCTGGTTCACCAATGAGTACCGGGTTGTTTTTGGTACGGCGTTGAAGAATTTGAATGGCGCGACGGATTTCGTCATCGCGACCAATCACCGGGTCTAGCTTGCCAGCCCGTGCGCGCTCAGTCAGGTCAGTGGTGTACTTGGCAAGCGCTTCTCGCTTGGTTTCGCCCTCTTGATCGGTCACGGCATTGCCGCCCCGAACCGCATCAATAGCCGCCTCTAGTGGTTTGCGCTGTAAGCCAGCTTCGGTTAGGGCGCGGCCTGCTGGCCCCTTGTCATCGAGCAAAGCCAACAAAAACAGCTCCGTCGGGATATAGGCATCGCCCCGTTTGCCTGCCTCCTTGTCCGTTCGCGTCAATACCGCCTGCAGATCACGGCTGACCTGGATGTTGCCATCACCACCTTGGATCTGCGGCAATGCCTTGATCGCTGTCTCGACAGCCGGCGTTAACCGATTGACCGCCACGCCAGCGCGAGACAGCAGACTGCCCGCACCACTATCACTGTCGGCCAATAAAGCGGCCAAAACGTGAACGGGTTCAATGTAAGCGTTGTCATGGCGCGCAGCCAGACTTTGTCCATCGGCGATGGCTTGCTGAAGCTTGGTGGTTAATTTATCAAATCGCATGGTCAAATTCCATTTGATGGGCTTGATCTGATGTCACTTCGAGCTAGCCCGTTGGGTTCTAATGATTGTTATATAGGGATGTTTGCAAGTATTTCAATTGACTGGCACAAAAACTATTACCAAAAAGATAGGCTTTTTGGGTAAGATGGTTTCAACACTTGCCGTGACGTAAGCCAGTTGACGTGATTGGGTTGTTCTTTTGGGAGTAACCATGACTTCGGTGCAAAAAAGAGTCCCCGTTTCGCCAGAGGCGCCCCACTGCTCGAGCTGTATGCTCGGTAGCGTTTGCTTACCGGCCGGCATGGCTAGCCATGAAGTCGAACAACTCGATCAATTGGTACAAGAACGGGTTCGGTTGCAAAAAGGTCAACTGCTTTATCAAGACGGCGATAAATTAGACGCTTTGTACAGTTTGCGCTTTGGCTCCATCAAAACGCAACTCGAAGAGGCTTCTGGCCAAGTGCAAATCACAGGCTTCTTTTTACCTGGTGAGGTCATTGGGCTTGACGGGATGCCCGATGGTCTCCACAGTTCGAACGCGCTAGCCATGGAGGACGCTGAGGTCTGCGTGATCCGATTAATCGATATCGATGACATCAGCCGCTATGTGCCCTCGTTGCAACACCAGGTGCGGCGCATCATGAGCAAAGAAATCGCACGCTCTCACCAAGTATTATTGGCCTTGGGCTCGATGCGCTCAGAAGCCCGGTTAGCGGCTTTTTTGCTTAATCTGTCTGAGCGTATGTCCGCACTGGGCTATTCTTCGACCGATTTTTTGATACGAATGAGCCGTGAAGAAATCGGCAACTATCTCGGATTAACGCGTCATCCCACCTGAAACAAGTCTTCACGAACAAAATCAAGCAAGTAATCACGATCAAATGCCGCTCGTCCCAAACGTGTCGCCCAATATTTAGCACCACCACCGGCTCTATTCCATTCGTATATGCGACGGGTGTAGAGCTGTAGATCGTATTCTTGGGTCACACCAATCGCACCATGCACGGCATGTGCCACGCTAGCAATGCGAACAGCAGCAGCACTCGCCTGCGATTTCGCCAATGCCGCTGAATTGGGTTGCGCCTGCCAAGCGAAATCAGGCAAGGAATGACAACCCAGCTGGGTTGCCATGCGAACACCGTAGACCCGTTCAGCCATTTCAGTGATTTGCTGCTGTACGGCCTGCAGGCGACCGATTGGCTTACCAAATTGGACGCGATCATTGGCATAAGTCAACGTCATCTCAAGAACCCGATCGCAAGCACCCGCAATCAACACCGCCAAACCGAGCGCGAGTCCATGCGCCACCGTGTCTCTCGGCAATGTCCCAATGACTGAGTCCTTGATGAGCGCAGCTTGCCAAGTCAGGTGCGCATCAAAACTTCCCACCCCACCAACCGGCTCACATTCGGCATTTGCAACCGGCAACAAATAAACGGTTTGCCCCGCTTGCAGAAGCACATGGCTGGCCAGTAACGCACCTTGAACCAAGCGAGCACTCAGCACGCCGTCAGGTTTGTGGTCAATCACACCGGCCAGAGCCAAAGGCGTGCTAGGTGCTTCAACCATGCAATGCGCCAAACACGCTCGTCCAAACAAGGTCTGTGCCAACGGAAAAGGAACGGCATGCCTGCCGGCGGCAAACAAAACACCCCAGGCATCTTGCCAGCCCAAACCCGCACCACCAGCGGCATCTGGCACCAAAATATCAACAAAACCGGATGACTCTAACGCACACCATATGGCAGGTGTCTGAGCATTCTTTTCTAATTCCCGGATTTGACTTGGCGAGCACGCCTCGCCGAGCAAACGATCAAACGTATCAAATAATTCCATTTGCAAAGCCATCACCTCAATGCCAAGCCGCGGGCAATAATCCCGCGCAAAATTTCTCGAGTCCCACCGCGCAAGGAAAAAGTCACGCCCATTTGTTCCAAATAAGCCAGTGCCCTGAGCAAGTCGCCTGAAACAGGAAAGTGCGGTCTTGCACCTAACCACTCTGAAAGACACCGAATCAACCGCTGCTCAAAGTCGGTACCGTAATCTTTTACAACCGAAGCCTCAACCGCCGGACTGTGCCCGTCTACCAAACGCTGCGTCACCGCCAGCGACAGGCCACGTAATGCACTCATTTCACCCAACAGGTCGCCAAGCAGGGCCAAAGTTTCGTCATCGTCCACGCCAGCTGCACGCACTTCGTCAACCCAAGTATTGAGTAAAGCCATGCTGGAATAGATGCGCTCAGGTCCACTGCGTTCAAAGGCCAGTTCAGCCGTGCACTGCTCCCAGCCCTGGCCTTCAGAGCCAATTAAAGCCTCAGGTGCCAATTGAACGTTATCAAAAAAGACTTCGGTGAAGTGCGCATCACCCGACATATCAACGATGGGTTTGATCGTGACACCAGGCAGCTTGAGATCCACAATAATTTGCGACAGACCCGTGTGGCGATCAGACGATTCACCGCTGGTTCGAACCAGTGCAATCATGTAATGGCATTGATGCGCGTAGGTCGTCCAGATTTTGCTGCCATTTAAAAGCCAGCCGCCGTCGTTAGGCTGCGCATTGGTTCTGATACTGGCCAAGTCAGATCCACTGTTTGGCTCGCTCATCCCGATACAAAAGAAGGCCTCAGCTTGGCAGATTCTTGGCACGTAAAAGGCCTGCTGCTCAGGGGTACCGTACCGCATGATCAGCGGGGCACTTTGACGATCAGCAATCCAATGCGCGGCCACTGGTGCGCCTGACGCCAGCAACTCTTCAGACAACACGAAACGAGCAAAAAAATCTTGGTCTGTGCCACCATGAGACTTCGGAATGGTTAAACCCAACCAGCCCTTTTGGGCAAGCTTTTTACTGAATTCAATGTCTGAGCCCATCCACGACCGAGCTTTATTCTCAGTCGGCATACCCGCTAATTCAGTTTTCAGGAATGTCCGAATTTCTTGCCGAAACGACGCAAGGTTAGTCGGTTCAGCAACGTAGTCCAATGGGTACAACATAAGGAAAGAGACCTCCTAGTCAGGCACTCAGTTATCATCGTTTGATTAGACACGCCGTGCTTAGCATCAAGCTTTTGATTTGTTGAACCATCCCTTAACTGCCGATTGATAAGCCGCCCCAACCGGATCGCCAAACACACCATGAACACCCCTGCTCAAAGCGCTGCGACCCCGAATCCCTCTGCACCCGCATTAAGTGGTGTTCGAATACTCGATTTAACCGCGATTGTATTTGGCCCCTACGCCAGCCAATCATTAGCCGACTACGGCGCTGAAGTCATCAAAGTCGAACCGCCCAATGGCGAATCAACGCGCTATACAGGCCCCGCTTACGAAAAAGGCTTGTCAGCCATCTTTCTGGGCGTCAATCGCAACAAAAAAAGCCTTTGCTTGGACTTAAAACAGCCCACCGCCATTGCAGCTTTACTGGCTTTGGTGGACCAAGCCGACGTCATCATGCACAGCATGCGACCACAAAAAATGGCAGCACTCGGTTTGGATGCACAGACGCTTCTAAAGCGCAATCCTCGGTTGATCTATGCCGGTTTATACGGCTTTGGCGAGGGTGGCGCTTACGAAGGCAAGCCAGCCTATGACGATCTGATTCAAGGCATGAGTGGTGTGGTGGACTTGATGCAGCGCCAATCTGACCAAGCCCGTTACTTACCCACCATCGCCGCTGACAAGACCTGCGCACTTGTGGCCGTGCAAGGCATCATGGCGGCATTATTTCAGCGCGAGCGAACCGGTCTGGGTCAGTTCATTGAAATACCGATGTTCGAGACCATGACTGCCTATCTTCTGGTTGAACATTTTTATGGCCACCACTTGGCAGACCGCCAAGAGTCAGCAGGCTACCCCCGAGCACTCACCAAGTGGCGACAACCCTACAAAAGTATCGACGGCTTGATCAGTGTCATGCCTTATACCGACCGTCATTGGCAGCTCTTTTTTAAAGCAGCCGGTTACGATGACCATGCCAATGACCCGCGGTTTGCCAACATTGAAGCCCGTACCGAACACATTGCCTTTGTGTACGAGACTTTGGGTAACATCATTGCGACCCAAACGTCAGCCTACTGGCTTGGTTTGTGTGAAACAAACCAGATTCCAGCAGCAGTGGTGAACCGCTTAGAAGATTTAGAGCATGACCCCCATTTAAAAAGCGTGGGTATGTTTCAAGATGTCGATGATGAATGGGGCAATACCTATCGGTTCGTTCGCAACCCAGTGACCATGCAATCGTCAAAGGTAGCGCCGGCTTTGGCACCACGTTTGGGGCAACACACAGAAATGATTTTGCGCGAAGCGGGATTAAGCGATCAAGCGATTGCCGACATGATCAAGACGGGCGCTGCCAAACAACACAAATAGCGACTGGTGAATGGTAGACAATTAAAGCGACAAACCAAGAAGCCACGAGCAAACGATCTTCGCTCGTGGCCAATCAATGGCTTAGCCAGAGGAATACTTTAGGCGTGGACGCTCTCTGACTCGAACTGAGCCTCTTCGGTCGATCCGGTCAAGGCCGTGGTTGACGCTTGACCGCCCTCAATCGTCTGCGTTACCGCATCAAAGTAGCCCGTTCCCACTTCACGCTGATGCTTAACCGCGGTGAAGCCGAGCTCGGCTGCCGCAAATTCCTTTTGCTGCAGGTCGACAAAGGCACTCATGTTGCGCCGCGCATAACCGTGAGCCAACTCGAACATGCCGTAGTTCAGGGCGTGGAAGCCGGCCAGGGTGATGAACTGGAACTTGTAACCCATGGCACCCAGTTCGCGTTGGAACTTGGCAATGGTGTCGTCGTCTAGATTTTTCTTCCAGTTAAACGATGGTGAGCAGTTGTAAGCCAAAAGCTTGCCTGGGAACTGACGGTGAATGGCTTGTGCGAACTGACGTGCGTAATCCAAGTTGGGCGTGGCCGTTTCGCACCAAATCAAATCGGCGTAAGGTGCATAGGCTAGCCCACGGCTGATACCTTGCTCAATGCCGGCACGGGTTCGAAAAAAACCTTCAACAGTACGTTCACCCGTCAAAAACGGACGGTCATTGTCGTCAATATCACTGGTCACCAAATCTGCCGCGTCTGCATCAGTTCTGGCCAACAACAAGGTCGGCGTGCCCGACACGTCAGCCGCCAGCCGAGCAGCGACCAATTTACTCACGGCCTCACGTGTTGGTACCAAAACCTTACCGCCCATGTGACCGCATTTCTTGACTGAGGCCAACTGATCCTCAAAATGAACACCACTGGCGCCGGCGTCAATCATCGACTTCATCAACTCAAAGGCGTTCAACACACCACCAAAACCCGCCTCGGCATCCGCGATAATCGGCGCCACAAAGTCCACATAGCCCGAATCACCGGGATTCTTACCCTCCATCCACTGGATTTGGTCCGAACGCAGCAAGGCGTTGTTGATACGACGCACCACTTGGGGAACTGAGTTGGCGGGGTAAAGCGATTGATCAGGGTACATTTCGCCAGCCAAGTTGGCGTCACCAGCCACTTGCCAACCCGACAGATAAATGGCTTTGAGGCCCGCTTTGATCTGCTGCATGGCTTGGTTGCCTGTCAAGGCGCCGAGCGTGTTGACAAAGGGTTCGCTGTGTAACAAGTCCCACAGCTTTTCTGCACCTTCGCGAGCCAGCGTGTGCTCGATGGATCGCGAGCCACGCAATCGGATCACTTCTTCAGCGCTATAGTCTCGCTTGATACCTTGCCAGCGGGGGTTTTCTGCCCATTCTCTTTGTAGCGCACGAACTGCATTTTCACGGTTACTCATGATGAAACTCCTTTGATTTTTAGACAATTGAGGTAAATCTGGATAACTAATAACGGGACACCATGACAGTAAGTCTACCGATTTGCTGCGTGGCACAAAAGTCTTATATCTTATATAAGATTAAAAATATAAATCATTAAAATCATGGTGTTACATATAGTTTTTTGTAAAGTGAAACGTTATTTGACTTCGTGAAATGAATGATTGTGGCAGTGCATCAATTGGTTTCACATCATGAAAGCATGGTTTCGCTTAGTGAAAACTAGACCATTACAATTGAACCAACGACCACCGCTGCGAAACCCAAGCCATGACTGCTCATCACCCAAACCCACCGCATGAAAACGAAGCGTCGTTGCCATTGGGCAAAGAAGTCAGCTATCCCCGCGACTACAACCCCGCGCTGCTGTTTCCCATTGCAAGGGCGCAAGGGCGCGCCCAACTGGGCGCCTTGGCGCAAGCCATCAAACTGCCTTTTATCGGCTGGGACCTTTGGCGCGGCTACGAATTGTCTTGGCTCAAACCCAGCGGATTACCCGCCACCGCTATTCTTAAAGTTTGGGTGCCTTGCGACAGCCCATTCATCGTGGAATCAAAGTCGTTTAAGTTATATCTAAACAGCCTCAACCACAGTGTTTTTGACGACACGGTAACCCTGCTTGGTTGTTTGGAACGGGACCTTAACCATGCGGTTGGGGCACCATCGCGAATCGCGCTGGTGCTACCCGCAGCGTTTGAACAAGAACCCATTGAGGAGTTGCTCACGGGTTGCTTAGATGAGCAGCCCGTTGCAATCACAGACTATCAACCGAACGCTGATTTACTCAATGAAAGTACGGGACCAAACCTCAAGACAGAGCACGTTTTCTCGAGACTACTGAAATCCAATTGTCCCGTCACTGGGCAACCCGACTGGGCAACGTTACACATTGGTTACCATGGCCACAGCATTGATCACGCCGCCTTGCTCAAATACATTGTGTCGTATCGGGACCACCAAGGTTTTCATGAACAATGCGTTGAGCGAATTTTTTGCGACATCATGGACCGATGCCGACCGCAATCGCTTTCAGTGTACGCGCGCTACACGCGACGCGGCGGCATGGACATTAATCCTTGGCGCGCCACACCTGGCACACAGCCACCTAACTTGCTGCGTAGCGCTCAGCAGTAGGCATGCGGCGACTGACCCGCCCAATTTGGGCAGCCAGTAACGCGGCGCCCACAAACGCCACCGCAGAACCAACCCAAGGACCGCGAGTCAATCCGCTGTCAAGCAACAAACCAAAAAGTAACGGTCCCACGGCTGAACCAACATCTAATCCCGCATATACCAGGCCATAAACCGAACCCACGGACTGTTTTGGAGTGACCTTGCGAACCATCATGTCGCGCGATGGCGCAGAAACACCAGAAAAAAACCCAGCGAGCGCCATCACAAGCACCACCAAAACCACTGGTAACCAACCCGTCGCTAGGAGCAAGAACATACCCGCTGCCAAGACCAAGGATGTCAAAACAACATATTCCGTCTTCTCTGTGATGTTGACCAAAAATCCACCCGCCACCATGCCGATGATTTGACCCAACATATAGCCCGACAAGACCGAACCAGCCAAGACGGCTGTCATGCCGTACAAACTACTCATTAAAGGAATGGTGAAGCTTTGAACAGAAGAAAAAGCAATCGTGGCACAGCAAAAAAACAAGAAAGCACCCCACAACGCGGGTGATGCCAACAACTGTTTTAGCGTTGTCAAAACACTCACTGAAACAATCGGTGCGACACCTGCTTTTGAACCACTGGCCTGCTCACGTTGTTGTGCATGAGTCCCCTGAACGTGGAGGTATGAGCGGCCCATGACAACCAAAGCCAAGACAGCTAGCATCAAAAGTGCCACACCCAAAACCGCTTCACGCCAACCCAAAATTTGTGTCAGTCCAACGACAAAAATAGGTGCTAAGGCCCATCCGACCGTACCCGTCAAGTTGTGTACGCTAAACGCGTGACCCAATCGCCATGGCGAAACACGGTGATTCAAAATTGAGAAGTCCGCCGGATGAAAAACCGAATTTGCAACGCCCCCAACCACGGCTGCAAGCAACAAAGTGCCGAACCCGGTCGCGTTTGCCAACAGCAACGCTGCCACCACAAAACCAGCCATGCCAAACCACAAAACGGGTCGCGGTCCAATGCGATCAACGATAAAACCTGCCGCGACTTGGCAGAAACCAGACACCACAAAAAACAGGGTCATCAGAAACCCAAGTTGCGCAAAGTCCAGACCGAAAGCGGCACCGAGCGGCAGAAAGAGGCTCGGTATGACGAGTTGGAAAAAGTGCGAGCTGCCGTGTGCGCAACCGACGATTGAAATCGTCATCCAGTCACGCTTTTGATTGGATGGTGGCAGAGCTTGCGCATTAGGTTCAATACCGCTGTCTAAAGTCGTTGATTGGCTCATGAACAGTCATTCCAACAGGGGTTATTATGTACGAGCCTCAATCTCTGGCCACGCTTTTTTGAGATAGTAGAGCATCGACCACACTGTCAACAAGGCAGCGCCAACAATCAAAACCTGACCGATCAGAAAGACCGGCAGGTCAAACCAGTTTTCATAATGCAGCAGGCAAGGAATTGCCACCATCTGAGCAGCTGTCTTGAATTTACCCAGCCAATGTACAGCAACGCTAGAACTCGCGCCGATTTGAGCCATCCACTCGCGCAAGGCTGAAATGGTGATTTCACGGCCGATAATCACCAACGCGATCAAACTGCCGACTCGGTCGAGGTGCAACAAAACCAAAAGGGCTGCGCAGACCATGAGTTTGTCAGCAACGGGATCAAGAAAGGCACCAAACGAGGAAGTCTGATTCCAGCGCCGGGCCAGCCAACCATCAAACCAGTCAGTTAAAGCGGCCAAAATAAACAACCAAGCAGCAATGGCATCACGCAGTGCGGGGGAAAGTAAAGCCTCAGGCAGGTAAAAAAGCCCAACAAAAAAAGGGATGATGGCGATACGAAGCCAAGTCAAAGCGATGGGTATATTCAGAGGCATAAGGTGTATGCTACCCGAGAACTGTCAGCTTAGGCTTGATGGAGCGCATCGTAGATGCGCCGAGCCAATTCAGGGGAAATACCTTCAACAGAGGTGAGTTGCTCAACGCTTGCCGAGCTCACACCACCAAACCCACCAAAACGGTTCAATAAACGCTGGCGTCGCTTAGCGCCAACGCCTTCGATATCCTCTAGCCTAGAAGACTGCCTAGCCCGAGCACGTTTGATTCGCATGCCTGTGATCGCGAATCGATGGGCTTCATCGCGTATTTGTGCAATCAACAAAAGCGCCGCCGAGGACAAACCCAATGCCACAGATTCACGACCATCTGCGAACACCAACGTTTCCAAACCTGTTTTACGGTTTTCGCCTTTGGCCACACCAACCAGACGAACGATATCAAGACCATATTCTTCAAAAACCTCTCGAGCCACCGAAATTTGACCCTTACCGCCGTCGATTAGCACCAAGTCTGGCAGTGGGGCATCCCCATCGGCTACTTTGGCATAACGGCGCATGAGCACCTGTCGCATCGCCGCATAATCATCGCCCGGGGTAATGCCGGCAATGTTGTAGCGCCGGTAGAGTGACGGTTGCATGTCGTGCTGACGAAACACCACACATGAGGCCTGTGTGGCCTCGCCAGCGGTATGGCTGATATCAAAACACTCGATGTGTAGGGCGTTCAGTGACTCTTCATCAGTATCCAAGCCAAGTGTTTGAGCCAAAGCCAATGTCCGTGATTCGCGTGCCCCGCCCTCTGAGAGGGCACGCGTCAGTGACCGGGCGGCGTTACGCGCAGCTTGCTCTAGCCAGGCACGTCGAACACCCTGAGGTCGTGTTATCAAGCGCGTTTTGGTTTTCCCAGCCATGGCTAGCAAATCAATCAACGTCTCATCGGCCGGCGCTGTTGATGTCACCACAATGCTCGGTAACGTATGGTCAACATAGTGTTGTGCCAAAAATACCTCAAGAATATCGGCCGGTGTATCGCCGTCGGTGTGCGCTGGAAAGATAGCCCGATCACCCAAGTGCCGTCCGCCGCGTACCATGGCAAGGGTGACGCAGGCTTTACCTGAATCCATAGCGATCGCAATCACGTCCGTGTCTTGACCATCGCTTTCTTCCATGGTCTGTTGCTGCAACACTCGTGACAACGCATTCATTTGGTCTCTGAGTTGTGCTGCCTTCTCAAAAGCAAGCGCCTGCGCAGCCTGTTGCATACGTTGCTCAATGTCAGTGAGCACTTGTTGCGTTTGACCCTTAAGAAATTGGGTCGCACGCATAACATCCTGAGCGTAGGCTTGCGGGGTAATGTGATCCACACATGGCCCCGAGCAGCGATTGATTTGATAGAGCAGGCAGGGACGCGTACGGTTGGCGTAGACAGAGTCTTCACAGGTGCGAAGACGAAAGACCTTCTGTAACACTTGCATCGTCTCGCGCACGGCCCAAGCGTTGGGGTAAGGACCAAAAAATACGCCTGGCCGTTGCGTTGATCCGCGGTAGTACAACATTCTCGGCACGGCGTGAGCTGAAACCATCAAGTAGGGATATGACTTGTCGTCCCTAAATAGAATGTTGTAGCGTGGCTTTAATCGCTTGATTAGGTTGTTTTCAAGCAAAAGCGCCTCGGTTTCTGAGGGCGTAACTGTGATTTCAACCCGCGCAACCCGCGCAACCATATGTGCGATGCGTGGACCGTGACCTGTTTTCTGAAAATATGAGCTGACACGCTTTTTTAGATCACGGGCCTTACCAACGTAAAGGACTTCACCCTTCACATCAAGATGCCGATAAACCCCCGGCAAGTGAGGCAGCCCCGCCAGGAATATCTTTAGATCGAATCCAGCTTCAGACTCGCTCATCCAATGTCTTCAGAGCGGATAGTGCCTGTTGATAGGTTGGTGAATCCATTAAAACATTCCAGCGCATGGCCTTTACTTTGGGCATCAATCGCTCAATCCTCGACACAGACTCAACCGTGCTTTCGTGGATCAACCGGTGCAATAAATCGTCAGCCAAGTCTGGGCGATTGCAAACAAGGACCATGTCACAACCCGCACCGAGTGCGGCCTGCGCGCGCGCCGTAATATCCCCCGCCACGCGAGCGCCTTCCATGGTCAGGTCATCAGAAAACACCACTCCGTCATAGCCCAAACGCTGGCGCAAAATCTCCTGAACCCAGCGCCGAGAAAAACCAGCTGGCTGATCGTCCACTTTGGGATAAATCACATGCGCCGGCATGACTGACGGAATCACCATGTTGCCTAACCACATGTAAGGGGCTGCGTCCTCTTTTAGAATGCGCGTCAACGTTCGAGGGTCAGTGGGAATGTCGTGGTGCGAATCTTGCGTCACGGCACCGTGACCCGGAAAATGCTTGCCACACGCGCCCATCCCCATCATCGACATACCCTGCACTAGCGCGCGCGCCAACATCGCCACCACACGCGGATCACGGTGAAAAGCCCGATCACCGATAACCTCGCTCACGCCGTAGTCCAAGTCTAGAACTGGCGTGAAGCTGAGATCAACCCCGCAAGCCCGAAGCTCTCCGGCCAGCACCAAGCCGGCACTTGTGGCGATAGACATCGCCCGCAAAGGCTCTTTCATCCACAACTGGCCGAGTTCGGCCATGGCAGGCAGTTGCGTAAAGCCGTCGCTACGGAAGCGCTGCACTCGCCCACCCTCGTGGTCGACGGCAATCAGCAAACGGGGCCGCTTTAACCGATGGATTTGTCTCGTTAACTTGGTCAGCTGCTCTCGGCTTTCAAAGTTTCTGGCAAACAAAATGATTCCACCCACGAGTGGGTGCATCAACCGATCACGGTCTTCGCCCGACAGCACCACGCCCTGAACATCAACCATGACCGGGCCGCGACGTGACTTTAGTGTTTTTTTCTGTATGGCCGACGACGAATTGATTTTCGATTTTTTACTCATACGAAACAACCTTCCAGATCAATGGCTTGTCCGCGTTGGCCCGCCAACGCTGCTTGTACGATCGCCGCTTTCATGTCCCGAACGGCTTTTTCCCAGCCATCGAACACTGCGCGCGCCACGATGGCATGACCAATATTGAGCTCTGCAATGCCCGCTAGCGCAGCAATCGGCGCCACGTTTTCGTAATGCAAGCCGTGGCCCGCGTTGACGCGGCAACCCGCGGCGACAGCAAGCGCGATCGAGGCTTTGAGTCGATCGATTTCTTTGGCTAAGGTTGGCACATCGCGGGCCTCTGCATAAGCGCCGGTGTGTAATTCAATAATCCGCGCGCCTGTATCAACCGAGGCCTTGATTTGAGCCGCATCTGGATCGATGAAAAGCGACACGCGAATGCCCGCGTCTTGTAACAACGAGACTGCGGCATGGACTGCTTTGAAACCCTTGACAACATCTAAACCACCTTCGGTGGTCAGTTCCGTCCTTTTTTCTGGAACCAAGCAAACATCATCAGGTTTGACGTCTAGTGCAATCGCCAACATTTCATCGGTGACCGCACACTCCAAATTCATTCGGGTCAACAAGCGAGGCCGCATGGCGTAGACATCCGCATCTTGGATATGTCGCCGGTCCTCGCGCAAATGCAGGGTAATTAAGTCAGCACCTGCCTGCTCAGCCCTGACAGCCGCCTCAATCGGATCCGGATAGCTGACATGGCGCTGCTGCCGCAGCGTTGCCACATGGTCAATATTTACGCCTAGTTCAATCATGGTGAGCCAAAAAACCTATTAAAAACAGCGATTAATTTGCACTGGGAGCCGTCTGACTCCAGGCACCGACTGACTTTGCAAAACCGAGCGTGCTTAACAACGTATCAAGGAACCTCGATGAACCGAAATCGGCTTTTACTGCTTGGACTGTTGATGCACTTTTGAACCCGCCACAAAGGGGTATCGCTTAAAAATATCAGCGACTAACGGCACAATAAAGGCTTCACTTGAAGCTTGGTTAATGTCATTGATAACCATGGTTGCGACACCTTCCCAAACCATCTGTTTTTTATTGGCATCAATCAAATCAATATTCAAAACGCCCTGTGTGTATTGAATAACCTCTGGTGGAAACTGATAACCCGCCCACGGGCCATAAATCCCCATTCGGTAGCCATAGAAATTGGCACCCCAAGGCATTGGCGGCGGCGGTATGTATTCTGATTTATTGCTAACTTGGGTCAAAAAATTCACCAACAAGTTGGGTGCCTGCTCGTCATACACGTAACCGCGCTGCTCCATTTGCAAACGTGTCGCGGCTTTTAAGCGATCGGTAAGGATGGTTGTGTATCCGGCCTTATCGGTTCCCAAAGGGTTGGAAAAGGCAAATGACCGATATTGGGCAAAATCTGCTTGCGGGTCGATATCGCTGCGGATACTCGGTCCTGAGGCGCACCCGATGAGGATCGCTAGCAGTGGTAACAGACAGAAATTTTGCAATATTTTGCGCATGAACTTACTCAACGATTAGCTCACAAATGTACCACGGTCAGTGGCTAAACTGCTCTCGCAAAAGGTTCTTTTGCACTTTACCCATGGCGTTGCGCGGCAGTTCTTCTACCAAGTGAATTTCTTTCGGAATTTTGTAATTGGCCAGGGCCCGTTTGAGTTGTTCTCGCAATTGTTCGGTATCGATCCCTGCACCCGGCTTAGCAACCACCACAGCAACCACGGCCTCACCAAAATCAGCATGCGGTAAACCAATAACCGCGGATTCCAACACACCTGCCATGTCGTCGATGATCGTTTCAATTTCTTTCGGGTAGACGTTAAAGCCTCCTGAAATAATTAAGTCTTTGCTGCGCCCGACAATAGAAAGATAATGTACCGGTATGGCTTGGCCTTGGGCTGTTTTACCGCCCCAGCGTCCCAAATCACCGGTTTTGAACCAGCCATCAGCGGTGAATTCTTCGCGTGTTTTTTCAGGCATTTCCCAATAACCCAAAAAGACGTTCGGGCCCTTGACTTGAATATGTCCCACCACATCGGGAGCGCAAGTGTTTTGATTGTCATCAACAACTCGAACCTCGATCCCGGGCAACGGTCGGCCCACGGTTGAGCCAATACGCTGC
Source organism: uncultured Burkholderiaceae bacterium (assembly GCA_937888805.1). Taxonomy (GTDB): domain Bacteria; phylum Pseudomonadota; class Gammaproteobacteria; order Burkholderiales; family Burkholderiaceae_B; genus Algicoccus. The sequence goes on along the minus strand of CALBEY010000049.1, from coordinate 30,619 downwards.
TCATTTTCGGTTTGGTAGGGGTTAGAGGTCAACATGCCCGTTTCACTCATGCCATAGCGTTCTAATATGGCCTGCCCCATGCGTTGCTCAAATTCTTGGAAGGTGTCAATCAATAGTGGCGCGGAACCTGATACGAAGAGGCGCATCTTTTGCGTCAGGGAGCGATCAAACGCCCTTTCAGCCAAAAGCCGCACATAATATGTCGGGACACCCATCATGATGGTGCAATCTGGCAAATACTTCAGCGCTGCATTGACATCGAGTTTTGGTAACCAGACCATTTGGGCGCCGGCATACAAGGCCCCGTGACAGGCAACAAAAAGACCGTGAATATGAAAAATGGGCAACATGTGAAGGAGCACGTCATCCGAATGCCAGCCCCAATAGCCATTCAGCGTTTGAGTATTGGAGAGCAGATTTCGATGCGTGAGCATGGCCCCTTTACTGCGCCCAGTCGTGCCTGAGGTGTAAAGAATCGCCGCCAAATCGTCATCTAGACTGTTGGCATCCGAATAATCCGATTCAAATGATTCGATATCCCTCATCAGGCTGCCTTGCCCGTTGGCGTCTAATGTCAGCGTGTGGGCCACACCAGATTGGGTGCTGAGCGGTTGAGCCCAAACCAAATGATTCGTATCGCAGACAAAGACAGCTGGCTTGGCATTATCCAAAAAGTAAGCGATCTCTGATTCCCGATAAGCGGTATTTAGGGGCAGGTAAACAAACCCGGACCGCACCGTTGCCAGGTAAAGCGCCAAGGCTTGAGGTGTTTTTTCAACTTGAGCTGCCACTCTTGCGCCCGGCGTTAGCGCCAGTGCGTCTAACCAATTGGCCATCTTGCCAACCAAATCATGTAGTTGTTGATACGTCCAGGTGTTATCAGGGGTTTTCAGTGCAATACGCGAAGGATTGACTAAAAAACGCTCGCTTAACACGGTGTAAAGGTTTGCCATTTATCTGTTTTCCCCAAGCTAAAAAAGGACAATGCCAATTAAATCGATACCATCTTACCCATTGCACGGACCCACCGGCGTGCGGGCAACTGGAAATGATCTTCTAGCCAGTCAGCCCGTTCAAAAAGGTCAAGACGGGTAAAACGTGCCATCGGCCCCTTAAATGCCAACACAATTTGATTGCCTTCCGGCAGAGGCGGCAAAACCACCAAGCGTTCGCCGAATGCCGCCCTTAAACGCATTAAATTATCAGCAAAGCTTTTGTGGTGACCGAACAAATTGACGCTGAGTATGCCTGGCGGTTCGAGGACTCTTTCGCAGTTTTGGTAAAACGACAAAGAGCCACACACTGGGCCCTGGGCTTGGGTGTCGTACAGATCAACCATCAGAACGGCCATGCTTGCACGGTTTTCGGGGTTACCCACCCAGGCTTGGGCATCCGCTTGCACGACATGTAACCGCTGATTTGTGGGCAATTTGAAATAGTGCTGACAAAGCGCAATTACAGCTCGGTTACGCTCAATAACAACCTGGGGGTTGGGTAAATGTTTGTTGCAAAATCGCGTCAAAGACCCAGCACCCAAGCCCAATTGGCCGATTGACCGATCACGCGCAGGCTCTAAAAAGAGCAACCAGGCCATCATTTGCTGGGTATATGACAACGTCAGTGCAACGGGTTTATCAATATTCATAGCCCCCTGCACCCAAGGCGAATCAAAGTGTAGGTAGCGCACGCCATCATGCTCAGACACCGCAGGAATGTCCAATTCTTGTGCCTTTGTGGCTGACGATTTCTTCATTTTTCTCGCATCTCTTGGCTTACATGCTATTTTGAACCACACATTAGCAGACAGGCGTTTGCCTTTGGTCGGCTTTCACCCTACAATCACAGGCTACGTTTCTACCGCAACGTCTTTGGTAAGTCATGGATTGACGCAATCCAAAGCCATTGATTCGGCAAAGTCAAAAAAGACGAACGGCTGAAATGATACAAACATTTTGTAAACAGTTAAAAAGCTGCCGGATTCCGGCTATTCAGCCCCTACTTGATCCTGAACGCAAATTAGCGGGCTTGGGAGTAGGACTAAAAGGACAGACCATGAAAGAAGGCATTCACCCCGAATACCGTGATGTTGTGTTTCTTGACCAACAAACCGGTAACACATTTATCACCCGATCGACTTTGTCGAGCCGTGACAAAACCGAGATCGACGGCGTCAGCTACCCTTTATTTAAGTGTGATGTGACTTCTGAGTCGCACCCCTTCTTTACCGGCGCACAAACACGTATCGTTGAGACAGGCCGCGTCGAAAAGTTTCGTCAGCGCTTTGCCCGCACATCCGGCACACGGGGTAAGCCTGCGGCCGAGTAATTGCAGTGTTCAGTCGTTTCAGGCGGGCAACCCATTGGTTGCCCGTTTTTTTGTTTGTCAATATGATTAACGTGACCCGCACAGGTAACACTGCTCAGACCCTTGTCATCTGCCCGAACGCGTAAAATCAAATGTCAACATAATGCGCCAATACCAAGCGAAGTCGTGCAACCCAATCCGCCAACACCAGCCAGACTGACAGCCCTCGCCACCTCGCGTCTTCCGACGCTGGCCTTGGTCGGTGTCGTTTTACTGTATGCGCTGCTTGGCCTTTTTGCTCGCGACCCTTGGAAGACAGAAGACGTGGTCGTCTTGGCTTCAATGGTGACAGCCGCAGACCTCGGCGGCTGGACATGGCTATTCCCGCACATTGGACAAATGCCCGTGCCTGAATTAGGTCCGTTGCCTATGTGGGCTGGTGCCTTTTTTGTGACTATTTTCAGTCCCATCATGAACGAAATTGTGGCCGCACGACTGGTCACACTCACTTGGCTGTTAATCGCGCTAGCCGCCATTTGGTATGGCACTTATCTGGCGGGTCGCCGATCTGAAGCGCAGCCGCTGGCACTACCTTTCGGGGGCGAGCCCAAAGAAGCCCAATACGGTCGCTTGCTGGCTGATATCAGCGTGCTTTTTTTAATTGCGACGGTTGGCATTCTTCTGCGCACCCACGAAACGTCACAAGCACCGGTGTTACTCGCATGTCAAGCCATCGCTTTGCTAGGGGCCATACGCCTCACCGATAAGCCTTTTCAAGGTGCAAGCCTTCTTTGCTTTGCGGTTGGCGGCGGCTTTCTTTCAAATGGTAGCACGGGCGGTTTACCCCTTCTTGTGGGCTCACTTTTGGTGGTAGCCAGTCCTAGCATTTCGTTGCGACATCGCATATGGACGATTTGTGGTGTGGGACTGGCTTTACTTTTAACCTGGCTTTGGTTCCAAGCGGTCCAGCACATCAATCCCGTCTGGGCACGCGAGTGGTGGTTTTGGAATCAACCCCAATTTGGTTGGCGCTTTCTTGATGGATACATCAAAACCCTAAGAGACCTGCCCTGGTTTTTGTGGCCAACATGGCCGCTCGCTTTGATCGCGATTTGGCATTGGCGGCGACACTTTAAATCACCACATGTTTGGATCCCAACGGCCTTTTTTCTCGCTCAACTGATGAACATCGCCTTGACACCCAGAGCCGGCGAACTGGCTTACTTGCCATTGGCAGTGCCTTGCGCCATGTTGGCAGCGTTTTCAGTGCCAACGCTTCGCCGCGGCGCCGTCAATGCAGTCGATTGGTTTGCACTGATGTGCTTTTCTGTCTCGGGCCTGCTGGTTTGGCTCGGTTGGATCGCGCAACAAACAGGCTGGCCCTCGGGCATGGCACGTAATATCGCCCGACAAACCGTCGGTTACGACGGGTCATTTGCTGGTGGTGCTGTTGCCATGGCTTTGGTCATAAGCATTGCCTGGATTTTGGTCATTCTCTGGCGATTGAAACGCCAACCCAAAATGGCTTGGCGAGGGGCCTTACTTTGTGCCGCTGGGTTAACGAGCACCTGGGTCTTATTGGTGCTGCTATGGCTGCCGACGGTCGACTATGTGCGTAGTTACCGGCCCATGTCAGCAGAGATCAAATCGGTGATCAATCAGGCCCAAACCGAAGCGGGCCAACCGCTATGCGTTCAGGCCACTGGCCTTGCCATAGGGCCTCAGGCGTCACTCTACGTTTTTGATCGTATTGAAGTAACACGAAACACGGCCTGCCCGCTGATGCTGCAACAAACAACAGCCGAGCGCTTACAGCTCGGAAACGCTGGCTTTGACACCAACGCCCGAACCCTTTGGACAGGATCCAGAGGGGCTGACCGCTTTGACCGCTACCGACTGCTTGAGGTCAAACCGGCCCAATGACAACATCGTCGGCACCTGCGCAGATATCCAGAAACCCATCACCATTGCGCGGCATCCTCAAACAGTCCTGGCCAATCCTGATCAGTCAATGGGCCAGCATCGCCTTTGGCGTGCTAGACACTGCCATGACAGGACACGCTAGCCCGAAAGACTTGGCCGCGCTGGCTTTAGGAATTGCCGTATTCATCACCGTATTTATTGGGCTGATGGGCGTGATGCACGCCCTGATACCCATCCAAGCCCAGTCTTTTGGTGCGAAGCGGTATGGTGAAATCGGTCAAGCCTTTAGCCAAGGCCTTTGGGTATCCATCATTTTGTCCGTTTTTGGAGGGCTGGTATTGAGCTTTCCGGACATGTGGCTCTCATTTTCAGGGCCCGTCGACCCAGGTGTACGCGAACGCTTGGGCGGGTATTTGATGGCCCTGACATTTGGACTGCCTGCTGCGCTCATGTTTCGAGCCATCTATGCCATGGCCAACGCCGTTTCGCGTCCCAAAATGATCATGATGATCAACTTGGTTGCCATCGGGGTAAAGGCTTTTCTGAACTGGGTGCTTATTTTTGGTAACTTGGGGGCCCCTGAGCTTGGTGTAGTGGGTGCTGGTATTGCTTCAACCATTGTGTATTGGCTAAGCCTAGGCATTGGTCTGTGGTGGATCATGCGCCAACCCTTTTACCGACAATTTGATTTGAAGTGGCGACGGCCCGATCGCAAAGGCATCACCGAAATCCTAAAACTCGGGATTCCGATGGGTGCCTCGTACGTGGTCGAAGTGGCCGCATTTACCTTCATGGCACTTTTTATTGCACGCGAAGGCACAACCATCATCGGCGGCCACCAGATCATGTCTAATTTGGCGGCCTTATGCTTCATGATGCCGCTGGCCATTGGGTTATCGACCGCATCCCAAGTCGCTCAGGCCCTCGGCGCAAAGGATCATGAGTTGGCACACCGAACTGGCATGACGGGTCTGACCGTGGCTTTCACTGGCGCCATGATCACGGCTTTGGTGTTGTTTCTCTTTAGGGTAGAAATCGTGTCGGTGTATACCAGTGATCCAGCTGTTGCCACGATCGCCTTATCACTACTAGTCATCTTGCCGTGGTTTCACGTCATTGACGCCATGCATTGCGCCAACGTTTATTTATTACGCGCTCACAAGATAGCCATGGTGCCTTTGGTCATGCAAACATTGGCGTTGTCTTTGGTTGGCCTGGGCGGCGGATGGTACTTGGGTTTTGGTCCTGGTCAAGGGTTCATGGAACCTGTGCGACAGGTGATTTTGGTCGATGCGCCGCCAGGTGCCGCCACCATGTGGCTGATGGCGGCGGTAGGATTAAGTTTATCTACCCTGTTGTTGTTCTGTTGGTATCAATATATCGTGCGTTTTAAACCCAAATTCAGGCTAGGACAGGTACAACGTATCCGCCTTAAACCTTGATAAAGTGTTCGCGGTAATAGCGCAACTCGTTGATCGACTCGTGGATGTCAGCCAAAGCCTCGTGCTTGCTGTGTTTTTCAAACCCTTTGAGCAGTGCGGGCTGCCAACGCCTTGCCAACTCCTTGATGGTGCTGACATCAATCGTACGGTAGTGAAAAAATGCCTCTAGCTCTGGCATGTACTTAAACATAAATCGACGATCTTGACTGACCGTGTTGCCACAAAGTGGCGACTTACCGGGCGGGACGTGCTGAGACAAAAACCCGATCAATTCGGCTTGGGCTTGGACCTCGCCAAGGGTTGACGCTTTGACTTTTTCGATCAAACCGCTTTTGCTATGGGTCGACTGGTTCCATTTGTCCATGGCGTTCAACAACTCATCTGACTGATGAATCACCAAAACCGGCGCCTCAGCCACAATCGTTAGATCGGGCTCAGTCACAACGGCAGCGATTTCGATGATGCGTTCTTTCTCCGGATCAAGGCCCGTCATCTCCATATCGACCCACACCATTCTCATTTCGGAACGCACCGCTGAGGCAACCGCTGCTGGAGAATTTGTATCTGGACGTTGCTTCATGGCATCAACCTATCGGTGATTGGGGTTAACGGGTGCATCCGTGGAAAATGTTGGGTAGACTGGTTGCAGCGCTTTGGAGTAAAAGCGATGCATAAGCCCAATGATCAACATTTTCTCACATGACTGCCACGACGTTAACGATACTCTTTTTAGTCTTTTTACTCGCCTCTGTGCGCATTTGGCTCGCCACTCGACAGATATCACACATCAAAACACACCGTGATCAAGTGCCCGAGGCGTTTGCCAAAAAAATCGGACTCCAAAGTCACCAACGCGCGGCTGACTCCACCGTTCAACGCACTCGCCTTCGGCAGCTTTTGCCAGCATGAGCGAACAAGTCGTCAGTGCTCGCGTCATTGGTGCCCATGGCCGTCACTACGACGTAGAGCTTGCCAATGGTGATGTGCGACGCTGTTACCCAAAAGGCAAGCGAAATGAAGCCACTGTTGGTGACACGGTAGATATCACCTTAGACGGTGACAGCGAAGGCTATCTCTTTGCCATTCACCCTCGTAAAAACTTACTGTACCGTTCAGACGAATGGCGCACCAAACAGTTCGCTGCCAATGTTGACCGCCTGTTTATCGTGGTGGCCGTAGAACCGACGTTTTCTGACGACTTATTGGGCCGAGCCCTTGCGGGTGCTTGGGCTGCCGATGTCGAGCCCGTGATCGTGCTCAACAAAGTCGACCTTGGGTCCCGTGTGGACCAAGCGCGAACTCGCCTTGCCCCATACGTATCGCTCGGCGTACCGGTGGTTGAATTGGTCGCCACAGAAACGGCTGTTGTTTTTGATCGGCTGATGCCATTTCTCACTGGCAAGACAAGCCTGTTACTCGGTCAAAGTGCCATGGGCAAGTCCACAATCTTAAATACCTTGGTGCCCAACGCACGAGCACTGACACAAGAACATTCGGTCGCTCTCGGTGCTGGCAAACACACCACCACCACGACTCGCTTGTATCACCTGCCTAATAATGCGGGCGACATCATCGACTCACCTGGTGTGCAAGCATTTGGCTTGGCTCACCTGAGCCCAGATGAAATCGAACGGGGGTTCCCTGAATTCGTTGAGCACAAGCGTCACTGCCGCTTTTACAACTGCTCACATCAACACGAGCCCGGTTGTGGTGTGTTGTCAGCCCTCGATAAAGGGCTCATTGACGCCATCAGGCACCAGCTTTACGGACGATTGTTAGAAGAAAAGGCTTCAGCCAAAACCTGATACATGCCTCTGAGCATGGCAGCAGTCGCACCCCATATAAAGTAACCGTCCCAGGCCACCGAGTAATAACGACGGATTTGCCCATCGGGCAGCGTTGCTTCGTGAAATCGGTAATTCCGATGATCGGTCAAATGTGAAAGCGGCACCTCAAACACCTGCGCCACCTCAAAAGTATCCAATGTCAAAGTAAAGTCAGGCTTTACCAGTCCGGTAACTGGCGTAATCGCAAAACCTGTACCTGTGAAATAACGCGGCAAATGCCCCAGAATATCAACATGTTCAGGTGAAAGACCTGTTTCTTCTAATGTCTCACGCAATGCCGTGGCCATCGGACTTTCGTCATGCGCCTCAACCCGTCCCCCGGGAAAACTGACCTGTCCAGCGTGGTCTCGTAAGTGATCTGTTCTTTTGGTTAACAGCACCGTTAAACCAGCTGCGCGCATCACCAGCGGTACGAGAACCGCCGCCTCTGTTGGTGGGTAAATGACCTCAGAGGCCGCAAAGCTACGTTCGTCGGGCAGAAACAAGGGGCGATCAATCGAAGCGCTGAGGACACCTCGGACAAACGACGGTTGCAGCGATGCTGCGGGGATGACACAAAACTCAGCGTCAGAGACGCGCCACGGTTGCACCTTAGGGTCAAAGGACAGTCGTGGCCTTATGCGATTTGGCAAAACATGTCGGTCAGGTGATTTGCTCATGTCTTAAGTCATCAATAAAAATGAGTCCTGCAAACAAAAAAGCACCCAAAGGTGCTTTTTTGTGGGTCTCATCATTCGCTCATGCCTATCTTTAGGCAACAGAACGACGAACGAGCTTCTCTTTGATACGAGCCGACTTGCCTGAACGGTCACGCAAGTAGTAAAGCTTGGCACGGCGAACATCGCCACGACGCTTCACTTCAATCGATGCAATCTGTTGTGAATACAGCTGGAAAGTTCTTTCCACTGCTTCACCTGACGAGATCTTACGAACCGTAAATGCGGAATTCAGACCACGGTTACGCCGTGCGATGACGACACCTTCATAGGCCTGCACACGCTTGCGGGTACCCTCAACAACGTTGACATTAACGATGACCGTATCACCAGGACCAAATTCAGGAATGGTTTTACCTTCAGTCAATCGAGCCAACTCTTCTTGCTCAAGAATTGCGATTAAATTCATTTTACGACTCCGTCTGCATCATGCTCTCAGTCATCATGTGCGTTGCTTTTTAACAGCATTGCCATTGTTTCTTTTCCATGTTTCAACCCATTCGAAACGATGGTACTGGGCAGAGGATACTTTGGTAACCCACTATTCTAGCGCAAATGGGCCGCAGGGTAAAACATGGTTTTTTAAAAGCCAACAATAGCGCCAAGCCACATCAAACCAGGAACAAGTGCTGCCCAGAAGGCAACCAAGGCAATATCAGCGCGTATGGCTTTGGCGTCAGATTTCGCGTGTACCGTTTTGCCCAAGAATTCAGGATTAATCATTGTGCCCGTATGGGTGAATGCTGTCATGTCGATATCCTTGCTTGATTAAGAATTAATATAATGTACTGTACATCAATACAGTACTGTACACAAGCACAGTGTTAAGTCGGTTGTGCGAAGGACATCCCTTGTTCAGAATATGGCAGCGCAAATAAGCGCAATTTATCCATCTGGAGAGTTTTTTTGATGCGTGATTCTTTTACCTCTAGTCACGCCTTGCTTGACGTGTTCGCTCAGGCAGGTATCGATCGAGTCTTTTTGGTGCCTGGCGAGAGCTATTTGGGTGTACTAGATGCACTCGTTGACTTCCCTCAAATCGACACGGTTACTTGCCGCCATGAGGGTGGTGCCGGCTTTATGGCTGTTGCTGACGGCCGCTTAACAGGTCGGCCCGGTGTGGCCATGGTCAGCCGCGGGCCAGGGGCGTCGCACGCGGCCATTGCCGTGCACACCGCCCAACAGGACGCGATACCTTTCATCTTGTTGATTGGGCAGGTCGCGGAAAAAGATCTTCGTCGAGAGGCCTTTCAAGAAGTCGATTATCAACACATGTTTGGTGGCATTGCCAAATGGGTCTTCGAATGTCGACATCCAACGCAATTGGCCGAAACAGCAGCCAAAGCCATTCGCGTTGCCACCTCGGGGGCGTGTGGGCCGGTGGTTATTGTTTTACCGGAGGATATTCAGCAGCAAACCGTTGCTCTAGAGAAATTCAAACAACACCGACAAATGGCTAGCGTGCCATCCCCGAGCGTCATGGCCATGGTGGGTGCCCAAATCGCCACGGCCCAAAAACCCCTGATTTTGGCGGGTGGTTGCTTCGAACGCCCCGGTGGGCGCGATTGCCTCAAAGCGTTCGCAGAACACTTCCAAATCCCTGTGGTCGTGACATTTCGCCGTCAAGATCTTTTCGAAAACGATCACCCGCTCTATGCCGGCAATATGGGGCTTGCCAATCCAGATGATCAAATGGCACTGCTGGCCGAATCTGACTTAATTCTTGCCCTGGGTACCCGACTGGGCGACATCACCACTCAAAACTATCGTTTCCCAGCTTATGGTCGCACAGCTCAGACTTTGATTCATTGCTACCCAGACAGTCGCGTTGTCGGCTGGGATACAGAGGCTGACTTTCCTTTGGTAGCCGATCCCATTGCCCTTGCTGATTTGTTAATGCAATCCTTACCGCCTGCCAGCCAGCCAAACCGGGCGTGGCTTGCGGCCTGGCATGCCTTTCGCACCCGCTATATGACATGGCCTGAGCAAACAGCCGAAGATGGCGTTGAGTTTGTACAAGTGGTTAGAGCAGTCATGGCGCACGCTACTGAGCAGACAACCATTTGCTTGGACGCTGGAACCTTTGCCGCACCCGTCTACCGCTATGCCCCATTCACTAAGGGCCGTCGACTCATGTCACCTCTGGCTGGTGCGATGGGATACGGCACGCCAGCGGCGCTAGCATGCGCGATGCGCGATCCCTCAAGGGAAGTGATTTGCATGGTCGGCGATGGTGGCATGCTAATGACAGGCCAAGAAATGATTCTGGCCGTCGAACGCCAATTGCCCATCATTTTTATCGTTTCGAGCAACCGAACCTACGGTTCGATTCGCAAACATCAAGAAGAACACTATCCCGGTAGAACCAGCGGTACTACACTGTTCAATCCGGATTTTGTTGAGATGGCCAAAAGTTTTGGTATGGCAGGATTGCGCATTAATCAGCTTGATGAAGTCGATGCTGTGATTGCCCAAGCCCGAAGCCTTCAAGCGCCGGTACTGATTGACGTGAATACCAGCTTGAAAGGGGTGGTTAGATCAGTCGCTTAAGTGAGCGAGCTAGCAGACGAATGTTGTTTGAATAACCTGAGTTTTGGGACAGCCCCAAAGCGCAGGCTCAAAAAATAGCCGATCGTTGAGTGGCCGTTGATGATTAAAAGACCGACGGCAACCACAGCACGATACCAGGGAAGACATAGACGAGCACCACCGCCAACATCATCAAGATAATAAAGGGGAACACGCCCTTGGCGACCACCCCAAGCGGTGTCTTGGCGATTGCCTGAATCACGAAAAGATTTAATCCAACCGGTGGCGTGATCAAAGCCACTTCAATCAGAATCACAAAGAAAATACCAAACCAGATCGGGTCAATGCCCAGGGCCATCACGGTGGGATAGAGCACTGGCACCATGATCAATAGCATGGACAAGCTCTCTAAAAAGAGACCAAGTACCAGCAAAATGCCAGTAACCACCATCATAAAGCTGTCAGCTGACGCGAAGTGAACGTCAACCAGCTCAGAAATCATGGCAGGAATCTGATAAATCGTGATGGCTTTGCCAAAAATTTTGGCTCCAATCACAATCAAGAACAGGACGATGGTGGTGCTGAGTGTTTGCTTGACCGCTTCGTAGAATGCTTTAAAAGATAACGTGCGCAAGAAAAAAGCAGTCAACAGAAAAGCATAGGCAACACCCACGGCCGATGCCTCTGTGGGTGTAAATGCGCCAGAATAAATGCCACCAAGAATCAATACCGCTAGGGCTAAGGTTGGCAAGGCACGCCAAGTGGCTTTCGTGCGCTCAGGGCCCGATGCTTTTGACATGCGCTGCTGTGTCTTAGACACCAAAGCGTAGAGCACGGTGTAAATTCCAAAAAGCAAAATCAATAAAAGGCCTGGGCCTACGCCCGCGAGAAACAGCTTACCGATGCTCTCTTCCGTGATCACACCATAAACAATCAAAGGGATCGAAGGGGGTATCAAAATTCCGAGTGTGCCACCAGCCGCCAATAGCCCGAGCGTAAAGCCCTTGCTGTAGCCTCGCTTGGTCATCTCAGGAATCGCAACCGTTCCAACGGTCGCAGCCGTCGCCACAGAGCTGCCCGAAATCGCAGAGAAAAGGCCGCATGACAGCAACGCAGCGACACCCAAGCCGCCGGGCCAGTGACCAACCCACTTTTGCATCGCCTCAAACAAATCTCGTCCCACACCACCCTTGAGCAAGATGTTGGACATCAAAAGAAAAAGTGGCACTGAAAGAAGTACAAAGCTATCAAGCGCGCCTTGAAGATTTTGCGCTACCATAGCCATTGGTAAGCCCTTGATGGCCAAAAGCGCAGCACCCAAGCCAGCCAACGAGAACGCCACCGGCACGCCCAGAAATAAGAGCAGCAATAGCGCTGAACCAATATAAAGCAGCGTCATGACCGCTGGATCTGGGCATCAGCCTCAGCCTCGATCATTTCCGCATCATGTTCACCAGTAAGTGAAAAGCTTGGGGCTGGACCAAATGGTAAGCGGATTAAGTCAGCACAGGCCTGAATAAACAAAAGTCCAAAACCAATCACAATCGGTATTTCAGCGATCCAATTGGGCAATGCAAGCATGGTCGGTTGACGCCGGCCCATTTGTATAGAGTCCATGAACATGTCAAACCCTTTGACCGTGGCAACCGCTGAGAACGCGGCAATCACAACCAGGGCTAAAGTTTCCATCAGGTAACGCATCCACAGAGGCGCAATGGCCAAAAAAGCGGTGATTCGGATCATTTGACGCTGTTTTAAAGCCAGCGCCATGCCCAAATAAGTAAACCAAATCTGTAAGGTGACAGCGATGTCTTGCGTCCACTGCGTGGGCGCCAAAAAGACGTATCGAGCAATCACTTCATAGGTCAACATCAAACCGATGGCAATCACCATCACAAAGCCTATTTGGCCGCATGCCTCAGCCACCCAGTCAACAACCCTTAAAGGTTTTAATCTGGGGGCTGAATGACCAATGAGATCGTTTTGCATGCGGCTTTTCTAGTCAGTACAGTCGTTCAATAAAACTTACGTACTTCATCCACCAAACGCTGACCTGCTGGGCCGGCATCCTTGATGTATGCCTCAATGGCTGGCTTGGCAGCTTCTTGCCAAGATTTGACTTGGGCAGGCGTCAAATTGATGACTTTCATTGAGGTCTTGTCCTTGATAAATTGCTCTGAATCCAAATTATCCTTCTTGGTTTCAGCACGCATTTTCAACTCAGCAGCAAGCGCAGCATCACCCATCCACTTCTTCTCTTGCGCTGACATTGAGTTAAACAACTTGTCGTTCATCACCACCAAAAACTCAGTCTGTGCGTGATTCGTTATGGTGACCGAATTCATCACTTCGAACAGCTTACGTGACTCAATTGCGGTGGTACCTGTCATACCGATATCGACCGTACCGCGCTGATACGCGATGAATTGCTCAGAACCACCAATCTTGACAGGAATACCACCGAGGGCATTGATGAAATCACCCGAAGGTTTGCCAAGCACACGAACCTTTTTTCCTTTCATTTGGGCCGGTTCACTGATCGGGTCCCCCTTAGACAGCAATTGAATGGGACCATAATCCTGCCACCACATGACGCGGGTACCCGTCTTACGAATCAGCTCGTCAATTTCTTGACGCACGGGGCTTGAAGGATCGGCTGCTTTGCCAAGAACTTCGTAGCTGGGAAACAAAAATGCCACTGAAAACAAACCAACCGCTGGAATTGTGCCCGCGTACTCGTCAATCAATACCAGACCCATGTCAACGGCGCCTGAACCCACAGCCTGTGGGATTTCACTGCCTTTGTATAGCTGAGCCGAATCATAGATCTCAATCTTGAGCTTGCCGTCAGAGGCTTTTTCAACTTGCTGTTTAAAAAAGACGATGTTGGCACCAATCGGATGCTTGGCGCTGACCTGCAAGCTCAATCGCAAGGTGCGATCTGCTAGCGCGTCGGTGCTGAATAAGAAACCAGCTGAAACCATCGCTGCAACGGTTAATGTTTTTAGAAATTGACGCTTCATGATGTCACTCCTCCAAGTAAAGTGTTGTGTGGCCGTTGAAACGGCTTTTATCTGTGATTTTTAAAAATTATGTTTGACCATCTTTTTGATTCGATTTGAGTATACCCATCGGCGCAACAGATGAAGCGTTTGGCAAGCGAACAAGGTTAGCGTTAAACGTTTGAATAGCCCCGGCTCAGATGACAAGAATGGCAGCTACTCGGGCACCGCAACTTGTGGCATGCGTCGCATGATAATGCCAGTCCTACGATCAACCCAACGAGACTGACGATTTAAGTCGTAGCGTTTCGGAGATGGCAAAATTGCAGCTAACCACGCTGCCTGGCGCGCGGTCAACCGCGATGCTGAGCGACCAAAATAATGCTGTGCAGCGGCCTCAATACCAAACACACCCGCCCCCCACTCGGCGACGTTTAGGTACAGTTCGAGAATGCGTGGCTTGTCCATAACGACATCAATCAATAGCGCGATGGCAATCTCTTGCGCTTTGCGCACATAACTTCGGTCAGACGACAAAAATAAGTTCTTGGCCAGTTGCATGGTTATTGTTGACCCACCAAACCGAATGGAACCAGATTCAGCGTTGGCCAGCATCGCGCGCTCAATGGCCTCCCACTCGATACCGGCATGATCCACAAACCCAGTGTCTTCTGCTGAAATCACAGCCCTTTTGGCGTTCACTGAAATGTCTTGATAATTAACCCAACGCTGATTGATCTGCTGGGGAGGATCTAATGTGGCTAGGCGCCGCCGTTCGGCGTCGATAAACGCGGTGCTTTGAGGATCAAACCAGCGAAACCAAACCACCTGTGTGGCGATAGTGAGTTGGTACAAAAAAAACAAGCCAAATAACAGCAAAAAAGCTCGTTTAAACCACCACCACACTGATCGCGACGCGAATGAACCACGACGCAAAAAAATCTTTGCTTTCTTTTGCCGTGCCATCAGTATTCGGGCACTTGGCTCTGGCGCTCTCGAGCCAACAAAGCCGCCTTGACGGCAGTCCCCCATCGAAACTGACCAATACCCCCTGTTTTTTTGACGATTCGGTGACATGGAATGAGATTGGCAATTCGATTGGCCGCTAATGCGCTACCGACAGCGCGCGCCGCCCCCGGTTTGCCAACCCGCGTGGCCAAATCAACGTAGGTAGACACTTTACCAAATGGTATATTGATGAGTTCGCGCCACACTCGTCGCTGAAACTCGGTGCCTTGCAGAACAATCGGCAACGGGAAGTTTGGCTTAAAAGCTGCGTCTATCAAAACGCTTGCTTTTTTTTGGTTTTCACAAAACGTTGACAACGGCCACAGCATAGATAATTCAAAGGCTGGATCGGATTCTTTCGTTGGTGCGAGCGACAGATATCGCAGCCCGAGGTCATCCCAAGCAATTAAAGCGTCACCGACTGGGGACGTGTCCAAACCATAAAAAAAAGAGGTGGGCGCCGTAACAGGCGCCACCACTGCCAGGTCGATAAGTTTGAACCTTGCTGCCATTAGCCTAAAAGCCCTCACTTGTACATAAGCCGGATTTTTCCCTGACCTTTAAAACATCAAGACAACCAACGCCATCATGCTACCATCGCCGCACTTATCACTCAAAAAACATATCCTTACTGCCAAGTCTCCTTTCATGGAATACTCGCTTCCTGTTTTTCTAACGGTACTTGGTGCAGCCGTTATGCACGCGGGATGGAACGCACTGGTCAGGGGGGGTAGCGACCCTTTATTGCACACGGCGGCGATCATCATTTGGACTGGGGTGATTGGTGTGCCCTTCGTGATCGTTCTGCCAATGCCAAACGCTGAGAGCATGGTCGTGATGTTCTATTCAGTGGTGGTTCATTTGATTTATTGCTTCGCATTGGCAAGCGCCTATCGGCACGCTGCCCTGAGCGTTGTTTATCCGATTATGCGCGGCTCGGTACCACTGATGATATCGCTCGGTGCATTCTTGTTTATGGGTGAGTCCCTTGCGCCTGACCGATGGCTGGGAATCGCACTGATCAGTATCGGTGTTGTTGGTATCGCCTTGCGATCAAACTTGACACATCCACGACAAACACTGACCTGGGCGCTGATATGCAGCCTCACCATCGCAGCCTTCACAATTATTGATGCTCACGGATCCCGTTTGTCTGGCAATGCGTTGAGTTTTGCGGCTTGGTTGTTCTTTATAGAGAGCATCGTGTTTGTTGCTGTCTTAATAGCCATTGGCAAAGGTCGAGCGCTGTATCAGTACGTTGGCACCCACCTCAAAAGTACGGCAGTTGCCGGCGCCATGTCGGCCACAGGTTATACGATTGTCTTGTGGGCCGTAACAGTAGCACCGATTGCGCTTGTATCAGCCACACGCGAGACTTCCGTTTTATTTGCTGCCATTATTGGTGTGACGTTGCTGCGTGAAAAACTAAGCATACGACAATGGATCAGTGCGTTTGTCATCGTGGCGGGGCTGATTGCCCTTCGGCTTTAAATGCGGCGTCCATGCCCTAGCATTTTGCTAGGCTAAACCGCACCTGTCACGGATTTTGGCACCAGCCAATAAAGTAGCCATTTGGCGCCGTATAAAACAATGAGAGTACCGATCAAATCGCCAATAAACATGGCGCCCGTGCTGCTAGCAACCTGAGAGACTTTACCCAACATCATGAAATAGGCGTTGTGCATGACTGCCGTAAAGCCAGCCGATATCGTACTTAGCAACAAAAGGTGCACGGCAGACAGCCCTGCCAAATTCATTTGTGTATTCCAAAACTTTGCGCAGACCAACAAAGCAGCCGTTGGGGCAAGTGCCGATATACCAGCAATAATCAAGATGTAAGACGGGTCGTTTAGACCGAGTAAGTAAATGCAGGTGGCTACGCTGCCCAGAAAAATACCCAAGGCGCCAACCCAACCAGCCAACAAAACCGCGATCATCCGCAAAGCCGCCGGCAAAAAGATCCAGCTCACCTGCTCGGAAAACGCAAGGCGATCAAATAACCAGCCATTGAGTGCATATAGGCCTGTCCAAAGTCCAGCGACCACACTTAATTGAATCAAAAACGTGCGGACGGTTAAGTTTGGTACTGCTAATAGGTTAAACACGATTATGACTGCCGTGCCTCTGCCAAACATTTGCCGAAGGCCGCAAAATACGCATCGGTTTTTTCTGTGGCCACGACATATTTGACACGGGTATCCACCTCATCGACCTTAAGTGCCAACAGGCCTTTTTTACGCAAAGACTTTAAACGGCGATGTAAGGTCGTGGGGGACACGTCAACCGCCAGTTTCATCGCCTCAAGAACAGTGACGCGGTGATTGTTATGCCAGGAGGCTGCCAGTGCGTTGAGCAGCCGCTCCTCAACCGGATCGACCTGAGGGAATGTGGGCAACTCACGGATGGCTTGAATCAGGTTCAAAAACCGGACGTAGGTTGCCGATGCTTGGGTATCGTTTTTCATTTCTTTTCCAAACGGGAAATATGTTTCACGTAGTCTAACCAGATGTTAGATTTTAATGAATTATTCAATTCACGCGTAGGGATTCTTAAATGTCTGAATTTAAACAAAGTAACCAACCCATCAATCTCGCCCAATCGGTCATTTTGATTGCGGGCGCTGCGAGCCTAGTCGGGTCACACACCGCCGATCAATTGTTAGCAGCCGGTGTCAAAGAAGTGATTCTGTTGGATAACTTTTCTTTTGGTTCAGCCGATGCCATCAAGCATCTTGAAGGCAATCCACGCGTGCGCCTGATCAAGGCTGACTTAATGCGATTGCCTGAAATCATTGATGCCACCAAGGGGGTCGACGGCGTTATTCAATTGGCGGCCTACATGACCCTTGGTTTCTCTCAAACACCTTGGAACGCCATGGACGTGAACCTTCGGGGTGTGCAAAATATCCTAGAAGCCTGTGCGATTAATGGTGTCAAAAAGGTCATCTTTGCCTCATCCAATGCGGTTTATGGCTACGGGCCAGGCATCAAAGGTGCGCTGCATGAAGCGCTCTGCTTTCATTCTGAAGGGGCACCACCGGCCGCCATTCTGTATGGCGCCTCAAAAATCATGGGTGAGCAGCTCTGTCGTACTTACTACCAACAGCGGGGCTTAGACTATCTCGTCCTACGCTATTCCACTGTTTACGGTGAGCGCCAGCACTACCGTGCCGCCAATGCGCTTTACATCATGGATACCTACGATCAGGTCAAAGCTGGACAAGCGCCTGTAATGCCTGGCGATGGTAGCGAAACAAAGCACTTTGTCTATGTCACAGATGTGGCACGCGCCAACGTTTTGGCCTTACAAAGCCTGACCACGGACACGGCAATGAATATCTCCGGGCCTGCCCCCACCACAACCGGCGAACTGGTGCAGCTCGTTTTGGACTACTGTGGCAGCGACTTAAAGCCCGAATTGCGGGCGGATCCACCCGGTAAGGTTCGATTGACTTCTGGTGGCGCTTTCCATATCCCTCACGATAAAGCCGGCCAAGCCATTGGTTGGCAGCCCGAAGTGACCATGGCGCAAGGCATTGAACGCTTGTTACGCTGGCGCGAGTCAGTTAACAGCCACTAACCCTAAGACGCCACAATGAGGACAGCACAAATGAAATCCAAATACCTGGTGCGTCAAGCTGACGTTGAGCCATACCATCCCGCCAATCACACCCAGACGAGTAATCAAAGACTGATTTCACGGCATAACGTTGGTGCCAAGCATTTGGAAGTCGTTTTGGGAACGCTGGGTCAATCCGGGGGCGCCCTCCCCCACGCCCATCCTGGGATCGAGCAGGTTTGCTATCTGCTTGAGGGAACAGCCCACGTCGAAGTGGATGGGGAATCCTTTGAAATGGTGCCGGGCGACTCCTGTTTTTTTCCAGCCGATACACTGCACCTGTTTCAGGTGACATCAGCTGATCCGGTGAAGTTGCTGGTGATTTACAGCCCGCCGTACGAGGAAAACCCCGAACGGGTTAGGCGCTGATTGGGCCAAGCGGGATTCGTTAGCTCAAGAACGGCATCATCGATGCCCAAATGCGCAAGTTCAATGAAACAAACACGCGATCTCGACTATTCGTGTGATGAGGTGTTGGCGCGTTGTTCGCGCGCGGGCCTTGCACACCATCAACGCCGGTACTTCATTGGCCCTGAACTCGGTGTAAACAACTTGGCCTGAAAAATGGATCTAGTGCGTGATCCACAAAGATCGGTCCTTCATCAAGAAAACACTGAATATTTCTCCATTAATCCCTTCGGGCTTGATCTATATCAATGGGTAAAGGGATTAGGGTTTGTACTATGTCTTACCAGCGTGTCGAAATCATCGGTTGATCCATCACTGGTGACTTTTCGTCACTGCGGCACATGACTTTTGGAGCCCAGCATGGAACTAGACCCCCTCTTTCTATCGCGTTTGCAATTCGCTTTCGTGGTTTCGTTTCACGCCATATTTCCTGTCTTCACCATTGGTTTGGCCAGCTATATCGCCGTGTTAGAAACGCTGGCTTGGCGCACCAAAAACCCCCATTGGGTCAGGCTTTCGGGCTTTTGGATCAAAATCTTTGCCGTTGTGTTCGGCATGGGCGTCGTGTCTGGTCTGGTGATGGCCTTCCAATTTGGAACCAATTGGAGCAATTTTTCTTACACTGCCTCGAATTTTCTGGGTCCTATTCTGGCCTACGAAGTGGTGACTGCCTTCTTCCTTGAAGCGGCTTTCCTTGGCGTTTTGCTTTTTGGCCGTCACAAAGTGCCGCCTGGGTTGCATCTCTTATCGGCCTATATGGTCGCGATCGGTACCTTTATTTCTTCTTTTTGGATCCTGTCAGCCAACTCTTGGATGCAAACACCGGCCGGCGTTGAAATGCGCGACGGCATGATTCACGTCACCAGTTGGGCTGAAGCCATTTTCAATCCATCTTTCTTTTACCGCTTTGCTCACATGGGTCTGGCCTCATTTTTGACCGGCGGTTTCGTGGTGGCGGGCATATCAGCACTCTATATTTTGCGTGGTCACGCCGTCGAAACCTCGCTGAAAGCATTGAAGATGAGCCTTGTGCTGCTGGCTGTGATCGCACCCTTGCAACTCTTGGTGGGTGATGCCCATGGCCTAGACACACTGAAGCACCAGCCCGCCAAGGTCGCCGCCATGGAAGGTGCTTGGAAAACACAGTCTGGCCTGCCTTTATTGCTATTTGCCATCCCATACCAAGAGACGCAAACCAATCATTTTGAAATTGGGATTCCGAAACTGGCCAGCCTTATCCTGACCCACTCCACTGATGGCACTGTCACCGGTTTGGATGCTTTTCCTCGCGACAAACAACCACCTGTTTTTATGGTGTTTTGGAGTTTTCGTGTGATGGTCGGCATCGGTATGTTGATGATCCTAGTAGGTATCTGGGGGGCCTTTAAAGTCTGGCGCGGCACCCTTTTGGACTCTCGCCGTTACCTGCGTTTTCTGACCCTTATGATCCCAGCCCCCTTCGTTGCGGTGTTGGCGGGTTGGTTCGTGACTGAAATCGGGCGTCAACCGTATGTGATTTACGGCATGATGACAGGCGCTGAGGGTTTAACACCGAGTTTGCAAGGCTGGATGGCGTTGCTGACGTTAATTGGCTATGCCGCCGTGTACGCCGTGGTCTTCACAGCCGGTCTGTACTACCTACGTAAACTGGTTAACGCGGGCATATCTGATTTGGCGCCAACTGGCTCTGATACTGGTCGACCAAAGCGTCCCATGTCTGCGGCTGACAATTCCAGCGCGCCGTCTGCACCCGCCTTCTTTAACGCTTAAGGGGTCGAACATGTATGACTTTACTTACATTTGGGTCGGCATTATCGGTTTTGGCGTCTTGATGTACGTGCTGGCAGATGGCTTCGATTTGGGCGTGGGCATTTTGTTCCCATTTGCCAAAAATGAAGAAGAGCGCGACATCATGATGAACACTGTCGCACCCGTCTGGGATGGCAATGAGACTTGGCTGATCTTAGGTGGTGCTGGCTTACTGGCGGCCTTTCCTTTGGTGTATGCCGTGTTTTTACCCGCCTTATATATTGGTGTTTTCTTGCTACTGGCGGGTCTGATATTTCGGGGCATTGCTTTTGAGTTTCGTTTTAAGGCCGAGCCCGGTAAAAAAGGCGCTTGGAACGTCGCATTCTGTGGTGGGTCGCTGGTGGCAACTTTTGCACAAGGTGCCGTTGTGGGGACCTATATCCAAGGCTTTAAAACCGAAAACTTTCGCTATGTGGGCGGTGCGTTTGACTGGCTCACACCATTCACCGTCATGACTGGCTTTGGCATGGTTGTGGGTTACGCCCTGCTCGGCGCAACTTGGCTCATCCTAAAGACTGAAGGTGAACTCCAGACTCGGGTTCGGCAATGGGCCTATCGTCTATTAATGGCGATCATGGTCTTTTTTGTGATCGTAAGCGTGTGGACGCCAATGATCGATGACTATGTTAACGAGCGTTGGTTCGGTAATGTCTCTTGGCTATGGGTGATGCCTGCGTTAACCTTGATCACGGCAGGACTTGTGTACTCGTGGTTGCGAAAAGGCCATGACGCGTTGCCATTTATTGGCACCATTGCCTTGTTTGGATTGTTTTATGCCGGCTTATTATTTAGCAAGTGGCCCTACGTAGTACCACCGAATTACACGTTTCACGATGCCGCTTCAGCGCCTGAGAGCCAACTGTTTTTGTTAATCGGCATACTATTCGTCATTCCGTTTGTGCTGATGTACACCGCATGGACCTATTACGTATTTAGAGGAAAGGTAACAGCAGGTAGTGGATACCACTGAAAACTCCCCCCTGTCAGTTCAGTCAGCGGGGCCGGTGCCAGAGAAGGCACCGGCCTCTTTTCTTCGTCGGCTTAAAGAGCAAGCCAAAACTGAATTGCGCTTGGCTGCCTTGGGCTCAGCACTTAGCGTGGTTGGGCTCGTTGGTATTTGCTGGTCGATTGCCTTGATCATCGACGCAGCCGTTACCGAACAAACAACAAAGAACTGGTGGTGGGGGTTAGCAGCCCTGGGGCTAATGCTTCGCTACGTCGCAAATTTATTTCGAGATCGAATGGGTCAGACGTTGTCTGCCCGCATCCGATCCCGCCTGAGAACAAAACTACTTCACACAGCATCAAAACTCGGGCCATTTGGTCTGGCAACTCAAGGCAACGCCGCGTGGTGGGCCCACCAATATCTGGAACAAATCGATGCCTTGCATGGTTACTTGGCTCGATACTTACCCGCACGATTAGGCGCTGTCATTATTCCAGTGACCATCATTATGGTCGTGTTTTGGGTTGACTGGGTGGCCGGCATTCTGCTTCTGCTGGCCACGCCCATCATTCCGATCTTTATGATGTTGATCGGCTGGGGCACTGAAAGCATTCACAAAACGCAACAAGAAAAACAAGCCGCCTTGGCCAGCCATCTTCTTGAACGACTCGAAGCCTTGTCTTGGCTTCGCAAGCAAGGGGCCATTGAGCAAACAGCGCTCGATGTCGAAATGGCGGCTGATCAATACCGACGCACATCGATGCGCGTGCTCAGAGTGGCTTTCCTATCGTCTGCGACGTTAGAATTTTTTAGTGCCGTGTCGATTGGCTTACTGGCGATTTATATTGGTTTTGCGTTGATTGGCATTTTTACCTTCGGCCCTGCCGTTGACCTTTCGTTATCGACTGGCCTTTTTATATTGTTGCTTGCACCAGAGTGCTTCATGCCGTTGCGTCAAATGGCACAAGCCCATCACGACATGAGTGCGGCCAAAGCCGCATCTGAAGAACTGTCGTCATGGTTGGTCGAACCGGTTGATTCGCACGAACAGTCGAATCAACCGGAACCCATTGCCCGTGATAGTGCGACAGTCGTCAATGCTGAGGGGCTGTCATTTCGCTTCTCTGATCGATCACCTGACTTATTTCAAAACCTTTCTCTTCAGATCATTTCGGGTGAAATGGTTGCCGTCTCTGGCCCAAGTGGCAGTGGTAAATCAACACTGCTAGCGCTGATCGCCGGCTTTCTGAGCCCAAGACATGGCCATGTCGCTCGAACGCAAGAATGGTCGTGGCTGAGCCAACGCCCCTACCTTTTTCATGAAACGCTGCGCTCAAACCTATTGATGTCTCAACAAGAAACCGTACCAGACGCCCAATTGCTTGAGGCCCTCAGTGCTGCTGGTTTGCCACTGCCTGACCCTGCACTACCTGATGGCTTAGACACACAAATTGGTGAACAAAACAGAGGGGTCTCTGGCGGTCAAGCGCAGCGAATTGCATTAGCCAGAGCGCTCTTGAAAGGCTCTCGGCTCTGGATTCTGGATGAACCGACCACTGCACTTGATGAAAGCACAAGAGACGGCCTGATTGAAACCTTGGTTGCTATGTCCAGACGCTTGCAAGTTGCGGTTTTGGTTGCCAGTCACGACCAGGCGCTACTGAAAGCCTGTGACCGCGTCGTCAATTTACCGATGGCGCAAAGAACAACATCAACCAATCAGGGGGTCGCGCCATGACGCCTTGGGTTTATCTTTTGCAGCTATACCGCCCGCGGGCGTCATGGCTAGCCGTCAGTTATCTTTGCTTGATGATCACTTGGCTGGCGGGTGCTGCACTACTGGCTGTATCTGGTTGGTTTATCACCGCCTGTGCCATGGCCGGCGGGGGTCTTATTCTTAGCCTGAATATTTTTACACCCTCTGCCGCTATTCGTGGTCTGGCCATCTTGAGAACGCTTGGTCGATACACCGAGCGTGTGATTGGTCACGAGGCCATTCTGCGTATTCTGGCTGACCTAAGGGTGCGCGCCTTCCGTGCCATCTCATCGCGGCCCGCACGCGTCATTGATTCGCGCCGATACGCCGATGTGGTGGGCCGCCTTTTAGCCGACGTTGAAACGCTCGATGGCATTCCCATTCGCGTGATTGGCCCTTTATTTTCTGCATTTCTAACGCTCATTGGCGTCATTGTCATCAGTGCCATTTGGGGCAATGCCCTAGTCGCCACCACAATTGGCGTGGGCGGCACACTCATCTTTGTGGTGGCGTTGGTTTGCGCAATCAAAGGCCGTACGCAATCACGGCAATTGGTGCAAGCCCGAGCCACCCAAAGAATTGCCGTGATTGATCATTTGGCAGGCATGGCTGAGCTTATCGCCAACAACCAAGTGCAAAACAGTGCGCAACGCTTAGATAAAATTGATCAGGCACAGCTGCAGCGGGTCTCTAAACAAGAGGTTATCTCAAGTATTGGCGAGCATTCGGTTCAAGCGCTCACCCTAACACTAACTTTACTGGTTCTTTTCTTGGCGTCAGGCGCCGTTCAAGCCCCCATTTTGGCGCTCTTGGGTCTGATGACGCTGGGCTTAAACGAAGCGCTGGGAACGTTGCCAGGCGCGCTGTGGCGACTCGGAGAGTCCGAAGAAGCAGCCCGCCGATTGCAAGCGCTTGAAACGAGCGAGGCGTATGAATACCAAGCAGTGCAAATACCCATAGCACCACAGCACATATCCATGACCGAGCAATCGCAAACGTCGATCGAAATCAACGATTTGGTGTGCCAGCGACAGCCCAACCGGCAAAAAAGTTTTTCTTTAACGCTGTTACCAGGTCAACCTCACATTATTTATGGCAAAAGTGGCAGTGGTAAAACCAGCCTGCTCGAAACACTCGCCGGGGAACTGGACCCGGTACGCGGCAAAATAATGTCACAAGGTATTGACCTTTTGTCCTTACCAGACGAGATACGATATCAAAAGATTGCCTTTCTTGGTCAAAGTGACCAGCTGATTAACATCAGCATTCGAAAGTATCTCAGCTTGGGGCTGACCAATGTTTCTGATGAAAATCTCAAATCAGTCTTGGCTGACGTTGAACTGACAAAAACCCTCGAAGCCACACCTGAAAACCTTAATTACATGCTCGGTGTGCGGGGCAATCGCATCTCCGGCGGTCAGGCCCGTCGCCTTCAATTGGCTTGCCTGCTAATGCGAGAACCCAAACTGGTTTTACTGGATGAACCTTTTCGTGGGCTAGAACGCCCCCTGGTGCAATCGATTATCAAAAACATGACGCCGTGGATGGCCGATAAATGCGTGATTTTTGTGACCCATGATCCTGACGCCATCCCTTCACACTGGCCCAAAACCCGCTGGCCTTGAATACGCTTGTAGGAGCCATTGCAAACCGATTAATCGCGTCACACCACCACTGACTTCATCTCAACGCATCTGCATACTCAACGTCATTTCATTGAAATAGGAAACAAGGCGCCGTCAGGCTGTAACCGAACAAATAAGACTTGCGCGGCTGTCAGCGCATCATGGTTAGTGTCGGAAAAGGGCTTGGTGTAAGTTCGAATCACACCCTCATAGGTACCGATCGATTGCATGGCTTTTTGTATCGCCACGCGGTTGGTCGATCCTGCTTCGTTGATGGCCATCGCGATTAGGTGAGTCATGTCAAAGGCTTGGGCAATGGCCGCTGGATTGATGATGGACTCAACAGTGGAAAACCTTATGTCAGCCAATATTTCTCTAGCCAGTGCCTCGGCCTGCGGTCTCTTATTATTGATAAAACTGAAAGTTTGGATGACATCAAAATCGATCTGATTGAATGCCGTTCCCACCATTTCGTGCAGGTTGGAACCTGTAACGCCCCAATGAGAAATAGTTGGCACACGTTGATCAGACGGCAAAGCGGCCATGGCTTTGATCCACTGTGCACCCTCTTGCTCGTTGGCAATCAGGATGACTGCCTGTCCCCCAGAGCGCACGCAACTTTTGATGACCTCTGCAAAGCCAGTCTCACCCCAGTTGTAGCTACGCGTGTAAGTCACGGTCTGACCTAACCGCTCTAGGTAGATAGCCAAAGCACGGTCGTCCAAGCGACTCAATGTCGTTTGAGGCATCACTTCGCAGAGTCGTTCTGCTCCATAACGCGCTTTGGCATGTTGCATCATGGCCGGTATGGCCCATTTATCTCTGAGGGCGAGTCTGTAAACGACGGGGTAATCGGATGGGTTTTCAGTGATGGGATCTGCAGAGCCCCAGACACTGATCGAAAGCATCGACAGTTTGTTGGAAAGTCCCATGGTTTGTATGATCACGGGACTTAATTTTCCGCCATAAATCGCGACCAAATCGGGACGTTGAGCAAACTCAATAAAATTATCTTTTGCGCGAGCCACCATGCCGCGGTTGTCTTTGGTCACGAGCACCAAAGGTCGGCCATTTAGAACCCCACCAGCGCCATTAATCTGCGAAATAGCCAGTTGCGTACCGAGCTCAATGGCTTGCGCCGAAGTACTTGTTTTGGGTGAATATGCGCCATCAAAGCCGATGTAAACCGGCTCACTGGCGAGTGCTGTTTTAATCACAAAGCAGCTCAAAAAAACACTGAACCAGATAAAAAATTTTGCTTCGACCAATCGCTTCATGACAAATCGCTTCATGACCAAACAAATGAATGACGTCAAACGAAACACAGACTTTCCTTCATCAGCACTAATTAAAATACCGTCTAAAGACGTTTCGTGAGACTAGTCGACGTGCGATACCATTAAACATTATCAGAAACCATGAGCGATCGACATGAACCTACCCAACCACCAGCTCACCATGACAGTGCTCATGACACCAGACACCGCCAATTTTGCCGGTAACGTTCATGGCGGCACCATTCTAAAACTGTTAGATGAGGTCGCTTACGCTTGTGCGAGTCGATATGCCGGTCGTTATGTGGTGACGCTAAACGTCGAAAACGTCACTTTTCGTGAGCCGATTCACGTCGGCGAACTCGTGAACTTCTTGGCTAGCGTCAACGCAACAGGGCGCACGTCAATGGAGATCGGCATCAAAGTGGTCGCTGAAAACATCAGAACCCAAGCCACTCGGCACGTGAATAGCTGCTTCTTCACCATGGTCGCCGTTGATGACAACCGAAAACCGGTGATGGTGCCAACTTTTGTGCCCACCACACCAGACGAAATCCGCCGCAACAAGGCGGCCCTAACCCGTCGTGCCCAGAACAAACCCAAACCATGAGCATTTTCAGCCAAAAAAAACAAACAATGCAGGAATCCAAAGCGAAGCTAAAACGACCTGCATCGCCAATGCGAGACCGGCATAAGCGCCTGCCTGCGGATTGACCTGAATTGCTCGGGCAGCACCGATTCCATGTGACACCGTCCCCAATGCAAATCCTCGCCGAGTCCAGTCCTCTTTGCTTTGACCAACGCGTATCAAACCAAACAGCGATCGAGCCAACAACGCCCCAATCAAACCACTTAGCACGGCAAACACAGCCGCCAACTCAGGAATACCACCAATGGACTGCGCCAAACCCATGGCCACTGGGGCAGTCACCGACTTGGGTATCAAAGACAAAGCCACCGATTCAGGCAGTAGCAACCAGCGCGCCAAACCATAAGCGCTCAAAGCGCTCACTGCACCACCCAAAAAACCGGCGAGTACCAAACGTCCAAAGTGTTGCCTTAATTCGGTGCGCCTAAGCCAAAGCGGCAAAGCCAATGAAACCACGGCTGGGCCCAATAAGAAATGGATAAACTGCGCTCCAGAAAAGTAGCTTTGGTAGGGCAGACCCAACCAAAGCAAAGACGCGCCAATCAGGACGATGCTCCAGAGCACCGGGTTTAACCAAGGCGACTGATCCCCATGCTGATAAATCGCCGCGCACATCACATACACAAGCAAAGTCGCCGTCAGACCAAACAATGGGGTGGCCGATAAGTATGTCCATAGTTCAACGAAATCAGCCATCATCACCCTCGCGCCGAAGCAATCCCGCCAAAACAGCCACCGTAACGACCAAACCAAACAAGGTTGATACCAACAAAACCAAACCCACTTGCCACCAAATGGGCGCCAACACGTCGAGGTGGATAATCACACCAACACCCACGGGAACAAACAGCAAAGACAAGTTAGCCAACAAAAACTCAGCCACCGCGCGCACGTGCTGCAAAATCCAAGTGTTCGATAACGCTGGCCACAACAACAGCAGACCAATAACAGGCCCAGGTAATTGAAGTGGCAATACCCAAGACAGCGCCTCACCGAGCACTTGAAATAGCAACAACAAGGTGAAACCAATTAACGCTTGCATCACAATCCTATGAAAGGCTTGGCAAGATTGAAGTCTATCAGTCGCTGACGGGCTCAGATACCAACTCGGGCAACACTGATAGATTTAGTAAGGACGGTGCTGTGTCGACCGTGGCGCTAAGCCAGGCGTCAAACAAAACGCCTGGCAACACCACCGGCGTGCGCTTTTCGTCGGCCGGGCGGTGAAATCGTCGCATCACCGGGTGCGCATCGGCATTAATGGTGAGCATCGTAAAAGACACCACGATCTCAGCACTTTGGGGGTCGACCCAACGCTGCCAAAGGCCAGCAATACCAAATGGCTCGTTCGAGGTCGTCCTAATTTGCCACCGGACGGCTCTATCCGTTTCATAACAGGGTTCAAAAAAATGATCCACCAAAACCACGGCAAATTGCTGCTCTTGCCACGCCTGTTTGAAACTTGGCTTGATTGCGACTGTTTCACTGCGGGCGTTGTAAGTATGGCGACCAAGTTTCGTGTCTTTGGCCCAAGGTGCGATCAGACCGAACCGCGCCAGCCCGACACCACGTCGCCCATCACGCCGACTTTGAACCAATATAGGACCAGACTGACCAGGATAGACATCTTGCTCAACGCGTGGCAAATCGATGCCTAACGTTTGTTTGGCCCAAGCGGTATCACTAGTCGGTCGGTAAACAGCACACATAACGCAAAGCATAAGCGATTTTTAAACGCGATTACCACCGTACAAAATCGCTCACAGGTCCGCGCAACAACCCGCCCCAATCATCGGGCACATCAAGCTCAAAACCCAGAATCGCTGATGACAGCGCTTTGCCGTAGTTATCAAGACCCAAGTTGCGAGAAACACCGCCACCAAGCGCGCCTTCACAGACGAAGTTAAAAGCATCGATATTGGTCACCTCGTAGCGGATCACCTGGCCGGTGATGGCACCATTGTAAAAAGCCTTAAATCGTTCAGCCGTGAGTTGCTCGCGTAACACTGGAAAAAAAAGTGGCTCAAAGGCGAACACGGCGATGTTTGATGTATTGCCCTTGTCGCCAGAACGGGTATGCGCGAGGCGCTGTAGTTTGACTCTCATCGATTAGCTCTCTGAAATAGTGACGGTGGCTTGTACGGCATCGCGCGCCACAAGCGAAGACCAGATGCCAATAACCTCCCTCACACGGTCTTGAAACGGTACTCGCTTGCCCGTGTGCGCAATACCCGACACAGCCATGCCGTCCACTTCACGACCCACTTTTTCAGCCTGTGCGCGAGTGCGTGTGCGTGCTGCCACGCGCACAGCCACTTCGTATGGCTCAGGTGCATCAGACGGCGTGGCCAAACCATGAATCGCATTCAAACCCAAAAAATCAATGCGCAAATCATCTGACTGAAGATCGACAATCTTAAAGCGTTCCAGTAAAACGGTCTTGGCAATCTCAGCGCGACGCAGCGCACCAGGACCCGCGTAAAAAAACATGTCTTCACCCACGAAACCCTCTTGGCAGCCCATCGACACTTTGAGGGTAGGCGAACGCGGTTTGCCACTGACCCCACTGACTCGAACACGGTCAGGGCCAACCAACTCGATCTTAGCCGTGGTGAAATCAACCGTGACGTCCGGTGTTAAGTAATGCGCTGGATCATGAACTTCGTAGAGCATTTGCTCTTTAACCGTTTGAAGCGTGACGCACCCGCCAGTGCCCGCTAACTTAGTGATGACACAACTGCCATCTTGGTAAACCTCTGCAATCGGAAACCCAAGATCCCACGGGCGTTCAATATCTTTAAACCCTGGATCAACAAAATAGCCGCCTGTGACTTGCGCGCCACATTCCAACAAATGACCGACGGCTGAGCCTTGCGCCAGACGATTGTGATCCAAAGGATCCCATCCAAACGCATGCATCACCGGCGCTAAGAAAAGCGAGGGGTCGGCAACCCGACCCGTAAAAACAATATCTGCACCATGAGCAAGCGCACGAACAATGGGCTCGGCACCCAGGTAAACCTCAGCCGAAATCAACGTGTCTGCCAAGGTTTGCGTCGGTTGACCATTCTCTAAAATCGTATCAGTCAAGCCCAACACGCGTTCCGTGATCAGACTGCCGTTAACCGCTGCCACCTTGATACCCGTGGCACCAAGCTGCCTCAAAATTTCGATGGCCTTCGCCGCCGCTGCGTCTGGGTTGATCCAGCCTTGATTGGAGATAATTTTGGTGCCATTTGCCAAACAGGCTGGCAAAACAGCTGTCAAGCGATCTTCCAAATATGTGTCGTAACCCGCGAAGTTTGTGTCACGACGCGCGCGCACCTGAGCTGCTGAAATCGTGGCCTCGGCCATGGTTTCAAAACACAAATAATCCAACTGGCCGTGCTTGGCTAATTCAGCCGCAGGGCTGATACGATCGCCCCACCAACCTGAACCGGTGCCAATTCGAATGCTTTGTTTCATGGAATCCTTTCGTGTCACCGGCACTTATTGCCGTCAAATGCTTGTTGTGATTTTGAAAAGATAAAGGCTGCAACAACTTCGAGCAAGATGGTAAATTATGTTCGACCACTTAGTGTCGGTGTGATTTTCTTGTCGGATTCACTGGGCCCCATGAAAAAGCGTAGAAAAGGGCGATGTTGTCCATGCCCCCTGGGTAAGCTCGAGTTTGACAACAGCCCATTCGTCGAAACATCTGGTTTCTAGCCGTTTCGATCTTCTTGGCAATCCATACAAAAAACCACGGCCAGATCACTAGCTA
>CALBEY010000048.1 GCA_937888805.1 uncultured Burkholderiaceae bacterium | reverse complement strand
GAGATGCCTAAGTCATTACCTCGTGGCGAAGGATGCCGACCGTCTGATCTACCGCTTGTATCTGACTCCCCCCAGTGATTTAGCCTCACCGAAAGCATTCGGGTACAGGATGACCGCACCGTACCCCTGCCCCTAGTTTTGTTGGGGATTCCCAGCCATTTGGCGTCGGTTGAATACTGACCACCGTGTTAAAAAAGCTTACTATCCAATTTTCGGCAACAATGCCAGCCAATCGGAACCTCAGTCATGACACAAGCACAAATCTTCGCGCCAGGTAACTATCGATTCGTCCCTGGTGTTTTTCAGTACTCTGCAGGCGTGGCAGCTGAGCCCGGATATCGAATCGAACGTGTTCGCTTGATGAATGTTGTTCCTTTGGCGGAGGGATTTCGCCTGATAGAGAAAACCCTAAAAGCTGCCGGACGACCACTTTCTGCATTTTGTGCTTGCGAATTGCGCTCGCCAAAACCATTTGATGAAGCCAGTTTCGAGGTGTTCAACAAGGCATACGTCGGCACACTCGCACACTGGGGACTGTTTGACGGAAAAAGCAACCCTGTTGCGCGAAGCAACGTTTGTCCAGTCATTAACCCTCCAGAAGAGCCGGGATTTTTTGCGTTTTCTTACACGGTTCCAGACGACACGGCAGCACCCTCTTTCGTCATCGCCGGCAGCGGCGAAGCACCCGAAGGCAAGGGCAACTACAAAGATCACATCATCAGTCTTGGCGACTTGTCTGAAGAGGGGTTGAGAAGCAAGGCCCGTTGGGTACTGGGTGAAATGGAAAATAGAATGCAAGCGCTCGGTTTCAACTGGTCAGACGTCTCCGTCACTCAGCTCTATAGCGCGCACAACGTCTACTCACTGATGTCTGAAGAGATTGACCGGCGCGGTGCCATGCGAGGGGGGTTGACCTGGCATCTTAATCGTCCGCCTGTCGTCGATCTTGAATACGAAATGGATTGCCGTGGTGTTTATTTTGAACGGGTACTCGCCATTAAATAAACTCGCTGAAAAGACAGGTTTATTTCACATGTCGTATAGCCGTTTGTGAGCGCTAAGCGGCGACAAATAGTTCTTCTAGTCCCGGTTTTCGAGGGATGAGGCCCTGTTCAAACGACCAGCGAATCTGCGCTTGAAGTACGTCCCGGTTTTCTTCCAAGCCGTAACACCAAAAATCCTGCCCCATCAGAGACTGTGTCGCCTGCATTTCTGCCGTCATCCACGGTAGCATCACAGGAAGCGCCTGATGAGTCCCTAACTGGGCCATCGCCTGTTGCTTGGACTGATTGAAGGCATCAACCATTGCCGTGGCCAGTGTCGGGTGCGCCGCGAGTACATCTCGACGGATACCCATGATGTGCATGATCGGAAATATCTTTGTCCGCTGGAAGTAGTTTTGTTCGACTGTCCGCCACTCAGGAAACAGTCTTACCATGGCATTGCTGCGGCCAAAATGCTCGGGGGGCGAGTAGGCTATCAAGGCGTCCAAATCCCCTGCCATCATCAGACTAGAGAGCGAGCGTCCGAGGACTGCCTGAATCGATACCCCGTTAGCCGGCCAGTTTTTATTGTCAATCGTTTGTCGCTCGACGTGATCGATATCACCGATTAACCAATCGCTTGCCTCTGGTGACACACCATAGTCATCAGAAAGTATGCCGCGAGCAACCAAGGAGAGAGTGTTGGAGTACTCGCGAGTACCAATACGTTTACCTCGTAAATCAGCAGGCGAGTTGATGCCAGCGTCCGATCGAAGATAGATGGCCGAATGACGAAAGGACCTAGAAGGAAAAATGGGCAGCGCCACATAAGGGCAAGTCCCACGCACGCTAGAAATCAAAAAGTTACTGAATGACAGTTCCGTGACCGAATATGGCGCTGTCGTGAAAGCTTCAGCGAAGATTTCTTCCAGATCACCCGTCACAAAATGTGTGTCAAAGCCTTCAACCTGGACGGTACCGTCTAGAAGTGCCACCGTCCGATCATAAGTACCTACCGCCACACTGATCGGGTT
The DNA here is from genome assembly GCA_937888805.1 of uncultured Burkholderiaceae bacterium. Taxonomy (GTDB): domain Bacteria; phylum Pseudomonadota; class Gammaproteobacteria; order Burkholderiales; family Burkholderiaceae_B; genus Algicoccus. Next base: position 6,515 of record CALBEY010000048.1, on the reverse strand, counting down.
TGCCGAGTTGTCTGTAGAAAAGTTAATCATTTTTAACTCTAGGAACCCTTATCTGCTTTTTGTACATCACCATTAAATAAAGAATTTCCAAGACTGATAAAGCAGATAAAGGTTAACTGGGTAGCATTTCAATCATTAGCACTCAAACCGGGACGTCTTGACCTTAAAGCTTGTTTATGATGTCAATGTATACCTGCGCAGGCTCTTCTTTTTCAAAGTGAGTGATGTACTTGCCATCACGACCTTTCAAAAAAACCTGAGTGGTGTGATCCATCATGTAAAAATTTTCAGGTTTGCTGGCATCCCATTTGACGCGCTTGTCATTTTCAAATTGCTTGAAAATACGCATCATTTCCTCTTTTGCAAAAGGCATGGCATGCATGGGCTTCCTTGCGTAAAAAATATGAAATGCATTATGGGCCATGTACTCAATCTGCTCAGCAGAACCTGTCAAAATGGTCAAGTTAGGCCAAGTTTTTTGCCATTCAGCGATATTCGCAACCGTGTCCCGTGCAGGGTCAATTGAAACAAACAGTACTTGAAGGTCTTTGTTTTTCGGTCCCAATTCATTCATCACAGCATCAAGCGTTATCCAAGTTGGGGGACATTGCATCAAACAGCTGGTATAACCGAAATAAATCAAGGTTAGACGGTCTTTCATGATGTTTTGATCAACCGTTTCGCCTTTGGCGTTCACCAAAGTAAAGTCGCCACCAGTCATCGACGAGCCACCACCAGACATCGACATTTTGCCTTTCTCGTTCGCGTGAGTGGCACCCGTAAATGTCAATGCGAATGAACACAGCATAAGAGTTAAAAAGGTATTAAATATTTTCATATTCTTTCCTAAGTCAGCACGATAGTTTAAAGAGTTTGTATTTGAATTGATGCTGGTTTGAGTAAGTTTAAACTTACATGATAGCGCAAAAATTTTAGTCCTCACACACAAAGCGTTCCTTGCAAAAGCTTGCGAATCGTTTGTTGCCAAGCTTAGCGTCGATATTCCGAGGCTAAGACGCAAGCTATTGAAATAATGTGCTCGGTCGTTGATGCAAGAACCTATCGGGATAGCGAGTAGGTCTAGCTCGGCTTAGCATTTGCCTTCGAATTTTTTGACAAGCCCTAGATGAAACGATCGAATTTTGTGGCAAACGACAGTCAATCGAAGCGGTTAGCGATCCGGTGGAACCCACGCGGGTCGATGGCTCTATCATTTGCGCCACCCCTGTAAACTCAACATAAAAATTCTCTCTTCGCTTTAAGAGACAACATGAAAATCGTCAAAATACTCGAGCAGCCCGTTCGCCTCAAAAGCAACATATCCAATGCGCTGGTTAATTTTTCTACGCACACCGTTTCGGTTGTAGCCATAGTCACCGACAAAATCATCAACGGAAAACCAGCCACCGGTCTGGCCTTCAACTCGATTGGTCGTTTTGATCAGAGCGGCATTTTGCGTAACCGGATGATTCCAAGGCTATTAAGTGCAAAACCAGGGTTATTGATCAATCCAGAGACAGAAAGGTTGTGTCCTGCCAAGGTGTTGAAATGCGCCATGCAAAATGAAAAACCTGGCGGACATGGTGATCGGGCGCATGCGGCCAGCGCCTTGGAAATGGCAGTTTGGGATCTGAACGCAAAACTCGAAGATGAGCCCGCTGCAATCACCATCGCCCGCCACTTTGGCCGCAGTCTCGCCATACCCAAAATCTCAGTCTATGCTGCCGGTGGCTACTACCACGAAGGTCAGCCTGCTCGAGCCCTACAAGACGAGTTAAAAGGCTACCAAGACAGCGGCTTTACGATGTTCAAAATGAAAATCGGCGGCGCCCCTATGGATCAAGATCTCAAGCGCATCGAATCAGCCCTTGAAATTGGGGGCGCTGGCGAAAATTTGGCCGTCGATGCCAATGGTCGCTTTACCCTTGAACAAGCCATTGCATACGGTCAAGCCATGACCCCATACGCTTTACGCTGGTACGAAGAGCCGGGTGACCCACTTGATTATCACCTTAATCGCCAATTAGCCGACGCTTATGAAGGGCCCCTGGCCACAGGCGAAAACCTGTTCTCTCGGCAAGACGTCAAAAATCTTTTGATGTATGCAGGCATGCGCCGCAACCAAGATATTTTTCAGATGGATCCCGGCTTAAGTTACGGGATCACAGAATACGCGACCATGATCACTGAAATGGAAAAAAATGGATACGATCGAAAATTCGCTTACCCCCACGGCGGACAACTCATGGGCTTTCATATCGTGGCGGGTTTGGGGTTGGGTGGTTGTGAGGTCTACCCCGGTGTCTTTCAGCCGATGGGCGGGTTTCAGGACGGTGCCGTGATTGAGAACGGCATGGCAACGATTCCAGACGCGCCGGGATTTGGCTTTGAAAGAAAATCCAATTTGGCTGTACCGTTTGCTGAGCTTTGCGGCTGAACTTGGCAGCCGATCTAAGGCGCGAGTGATCCAACGACCGCCGTGACAATACCAAGCCCGGCGCGATGCAAATAATCTTGGCCTTTTTACGGCGTGTCACGACGGCTAACCTTATTTTGAGAACAACCATTGCAATCTAACGTCAGCAGATGTGTCCTTTAGAAGGGATACATCAGTACTTGAAAAAAAAGAAGGCAGATCGACCCAAACCGTTTGATACCTGAGATCAGGTAAAAACGAGATAAGGTTTAACTGCTCGTCGTAACTCGCGAGCAATCCAAGCAAAAACCCAATCAAGCTAAATTTTTAACGGTAAGTTCAGCGAGTTGTTTAACGCGTCAAGCTATCGCTAGCATGAGATTTCCAATTGGTGATTTGGCTAGACGCACCTTGATTTCTATATCGTCGCCTAGCCGTGTCAGGCAATCCATCAGCTTGCGCTCGGACAAGTTGGTGAAATTGCCACGCATCATGTCAGAGACTTTGGGCTGTGATATGCCCACCCGCTTGGCCGCCTCTTGTTGATTGAGGCCAAAGGCTTTCATGGCTTTTCTGATTTCGATCACCAAGCCAAGATCAGCAAAAACGTTACCAGAACCACGATGCACTTCAACGCCATTACAAGTTTGATTTTATTTTCGCAACTCCTTTACAGTCGCTTCGGCAATTTTCAGCCTATCGTGAATGATGTCCATATCTTCCTTTGGCTTGGCGATGCCACGCTTAGCTTTTCAGGCGGTACCCCGTGGCGAACATCCAGGAAATCACAGCAAAGCAAAGGGCACTGAAAGCACTGATGGCAAACAGAGAAGCGGTAATGGACACATCTGCTGTGTTGAAAAAAGCCCATCTAAAACCTGAGATCAAGTAAACAGCGGGATTAAATAGACTCACGGTTTGCCAAAAAGGCGGCAACATGTCGATCGAATAAAAACTCCCCCCCAAAAATACCAACGGCGTGATGATCAACATCGGCACAAGATTTAACTGTTCAAAGTTACGCGCGAGTAATCCAAGAATAAACCCGAGCAAGCTAAAGGATATGGCCGTCAGCGCCAAAAAAAATAACATCATGATAGGGTGAGCAATGGTGACCGGTACCAATAAAAACGAAACGCCTAGAATAATTAGACCGACCATAATTGATTTTGTTGTGGCAGCACCGACATAGCCAATCACCATCTCCCATGGCGATATGGGCGCTGCTAGCGGCTCGTAAATCGTACCTATAAATTTTGGGATGTAAATGCCAAATGATGCGTTTGCCACAGACTGCATCATCACGGTGAGCATAATGAGGCCCGGCACAATAAAGACACCATACGGCATGCCGTCTACCACCGTCATACGGCTACCAATGGCCGAACCAAATACGACGAAATAGAGTGCTGTCGAAATCACAGGCGAGGCGACAGACTGAAGCTTCGTGCGAAAGGTGCGTGCCATCTCAAAGGTATAGATGGCACGTATCGCGTAAAAATTCATTTGTTTTCCATGGTGACCAGATCGATAAAAATATCTTCCAACGAGCTTTGATAGGTTCGTAAATCCTTCAGTACGATGCCTTCAGAGACCAGCGCTGAGAGAAGCGAGGAAATGCCTGTCTTTTCGGCGTTAACATCATAGTGATAGAGAAGACTCATGCCATCAGCTGAAGTTTGCACACCAAACGCTAACAAGTTGTCGGGCAAGACGCTGATCGGCTCGTGCAAATCAATCTGTAACTCTTTTGTACCGAGTCGCTTCATTAACTTGTCTTTTCCCTCGACGAGCAAGATCTTTCCGCCATTGATCACAGCCACTCTATCGGCAATTTCTTCGGCCTCTTCAATGTAGTGAGTGGTTAGAACGATAGTGACTCCCTGCTGCTTTAATTCTTTAATGACGCGCCACATGTCACGACGCAGCTCAACATCGACACCGGCTGTCGGTTCATCTAAAAACAAAACTTTGGGGTGATGACTGAGCGCCTTTGCAATCAGCACCCGTCGCTTCATCCCACCGGATAACTCTTTAACCATTGCATCTTTTTTGTCTAGCAGTGACAGCTGGCTCAATATGCCCTCAATATGAGGTTGATTGGGCTTACAACCGTACAATCCGCGTGACAGACTGACCGTCGAGAGCACTGTTTCGAAAGGCTCGAGCATCAACTCCTGCGGCACAAGACCAATCAACGAACGCGCCTGACGATAATCTTTGACCACGTCAAAACCGCCAACACTCACCGCGCCTTCAGTGATCGTGGTTAACCCGCAAATGATAGATATCAAGGTCGTTTTACCCGCACCATTTGGCCCAAGAAGGGCCAAAATTTCGCCGCTTTCGATGGCTAGCGACACATCGTCAAGCGCCCGATCGCCGCCAGCATAACTTTTGACGAGGTGCTGAACACTTATGATGGGAGACATCGTTTAAGTTTATCCATTTAAAAGTAACCACGAGGAAACTGGCGTCATTGTTGAGACATTTTCAGGGTACCGCCAGACAGCCCCATGCCAAAGACAAAAGAAGCACCCATTTGCACGCAGATTGTTTCTTATTCGCCATGCATGACACACATTAACAGCACCATCGGTCGCAGGGCTTAAAGGGCCTTGGCAAAGACCGACGTTCAAACCCCATTAAAGGCGCGGGTTTAATCCGTTTTGCCCAAAGCCATTGTTGTTTCATCAACCGATGAGAGGGGCCAACACGCACTGCCCCGCATGACCCTGATTTTTACCCACGCCAATCAAAAAAACCATCAAAAACATACCCATAGAGTGACGCCACAAGCAAAAGCCTAGCACTGACAATCGCCCCTAGAAAAATGTCTTCCAAGCACGCCTGACCAGAGACTAATATGCTTTGCATTGAACCATGCAAAGCGGCCATGCTGAACGGACCGACGCCATTTGATATTCTCTAAGCAATGGCAAGCGTTTTGGGTTTAAGTACTCGCGTTTAATGACAGGAAGACAACCATGCAACTGCAGGACCTCTCAACACCGGCTGCGCTTATTGAACGTCAGCGGATGACACGCAATATTGAGCGCATGCAACAACGCATGAATCAATTCGGTGTGACATTTCGGCCCCATGTCAAAACCACCAAATGCATTGAAATCGCCAAGGCCCAGATCGACGCCGGCGCCAAAGGGATTACCGTTTCAACGCTGAAAGAAGCTGAACAATTTTTTTCTGCTGGAATAACAGATATCCTATATGCGGTTGGTATGGTGGCTCCTAAGCTCAAACAAGCGGCTGCGCTCATTGACCAAGGATGCAACCTCAAAATCATTGCCGACAACGCCGATTCAGCGAAAGCCATCGTTGCATTTTCGCAAGCCAACCAGACGCCTTTCGAGGTGTGGATAGAGATTGATACCGATGGCCATCGATCCGGCGTGAATCCTGAAAGCGACGAATTGTTGACCATTGGTCAGCTTCTACAGCAAGGCAACGTGACGCTTGGCGGTGTGATGACACACGCCGGCTCAAGTTATGACCTGCACAAGCCAGACGCTTTAATGGCGTTAGCCGAACAAGAGCGCCGCCTCAGTGTATTGGCGGCAACCCGTTTGCGCGCTACACAATTGCCTTGCAAAAACGTCAGTGTCGGTTCCACACCGACGGCGCTGTCAGCACAAATGCTAGAAGGTGTGACCGAAGTTCGAGCAGGCGTTTACGTGCTGTTTGATCTTGTCATGACCAACGTAGGCGTTTGCACCACAGAGGATATTGCTCTAAGCGTGCTGACCACTGTCATTGGCCATCAGAGAGATAAAGGCTGGGCAATAGTGGATGCTGGGTGGATGGCCATGAGCCGAGATCGTGGCACGCAAAACCAGTCGCATGACTATGGCTATGGGCAGGTTTGTGACAGCAATGGAAAATTACTCAACTATCACATGAGCGGCGCCAACCAAGAGCATGGGATTATCAGCCACGTGAACCCCTCTTGCACAGCAGATATCAGCGCTGAGCTACCGATCGGGACGCTGTTACGAATACTGCCCAATCATGCCTGTGCAACCGGCGCTCAATTTCCTGCCTATCAAGTCGTCGAGTCAACCGATGAAGGTTCCCCCGCGTT
>CALBEY010000047.1 GCA_937888805.1 uncultured Burkholderiaceae bacterium | reverse complement strand
AAACTCTAGAAAAAAACAAAGCACAGATACAAAGAACAGACACAAAGAACAGACAATACCCAAACACGAAGCTTAGACCCTAGGTACAAAGACTAAGCACAAAGACTACGCACAAACACGCTCATCAAGCTTAGCCGCCGTGTCGCGCAACGCCGTACGTAAACCTTCTTCTATCACCGGGTGATAGAAAGGCATTTGCAACATTTGATCAATTGTCATCGCCTGTTGTACCGACCAAGCCAGTAAATGAGCCAAATGCTCGGCACTTGGCCCCACCATCTGCGCACCCAAAAGTTGACGACTGACCCGATCCGCATATAGGTGCAACACACCCTTGTTCTTCAAAATCACCCTTGAACGACCCTGTGCCCTAAAGTCAACCGAACCCGTCACAAACGAATCAGCCACTAACTTGTCTGGTCCTTGACCCACCATCGCAATCTGCGGATCCGTGAACACCACCGCCAAAGGCGTGCGCCTGAAACCAGGCTTCACTTTTGGGAACCGAGCGGCGTTCTCACCGGCGATATGACCTTCATCAGCCGCCTCATGCAAAAGCGGCACATCATTATTCACATCACCCGCAATAAACACCGGCTCTTTACCCAATTGCATTGTCAAACGATTAAACGCAGGCATTCCGTTGTCATTGACTGCAATACCAGCAGCCGCCAAACCCAAACCGTCCAGATTTGGGCGCCGACCCGTCGCCACAAGCGCAAAATCAAAACGCTCAACACACACCGTGTTGTCCAGCTTCACATAACGGACCTCAACCTCATCATCCACGCGCTTGGTCTCAAGCACCCGAGCATCTGGATCCAAATAAAACTCATCCTGAAAAATCTTCTTCGCCGTCTGTCGCACCGCCAGATCAGACAACCCAGCCAACGACCCGCTCATGCCAAACACGCGCACCACAACCCCAAGGCGCGATAACGCCTGACCGAGTTCAAGCCCAATCACCCCGGGCCCAAACACCACCACACGCTTGGGTAAGTCATCCCAATCAAACACATCATCATTGATAATCAAACGATCACCCAAGCCCTTAAAAGGTGGCGGCACACTGGCCGAGGACCCCGTCGCAATCACCACACTTGCTGCCTCAACCCGCGTGTGCTCATCAACCATCAACACCCCAGGCGAAACAAAGCGCGCATAACCCCGCAACTTATGCTCTGCAGGAATATTCTCCACCCCCTCGAGCACAAACCCCACAAACCGATCCCGCTCACGCTTAACCCGATCCATCACCGCCCGGCCATCAACCGTCACGTGACCATCCAAACGGATGCCAAACGCATCCATATGAGACGCACCATGAGCAGCTTCAGCCGCAGCAATCAGCAACTTCGAAGGCATACAACCCACCCGTGCGCAGGTGGTGCCGTAAGGCCCGCCCTCAATCATCAGCACACGCTTACCCGCCTTAACAGCCGCCTTATAAGCCGACAAACCCGCCGTACCGGCACCAACAACGGCGACATCTGTTTCGATTGTTTTCATAAAAAGCCTTTTCAGTGTGCTCACACCTTTCAAAGAACCACCAGTATGGTGACTCGTGGCCGGTAAGCACGATTAAGTATGCGTTTTGGACTAATCCGTCCGCCATACTGCGGCAGTTACACCATCAACCACCTTCAGTAGATCTTACAGGACAGCATTTTTTTCAAATAAAAGACTTAAACCGATAACAAAAGTCTTTTGGCACTGGGTGATATTGGTGCTTAACAACCCCGATTGAATCAAGCATGACAAAAAAATTCTTGACACAAAACTATCAAAATACAATAATGACATATATGTCATTATTGTATTTGTATATGAGATCCGTATGGAACAAAGTACCTTGTACCCCCTTCAAGAAGTCGTACTGAGTCGTCTGCAAAGCATGGGTGACGCACAATTTGATGCCTCAAAACTTTGCGGCGGAACAGCCTTGTCGCGTTGTTGGCTTGACCACCGCATGTCCTACGACCTTGATTTCTTTTTACCACTGGGCTTCAAAGTCACTGATTTAGCCGTTGCCATGAAGCAATCCGGCATCAATTTTGAAACACAAGATATCGTTGACGATATCGACAAAGCCAACCAACTACACGGATACGTTGTCCATGAAAAGAAAAGACTGAAGGTGTCATTTGTAGAAGATGCTTATTTCGAACTTTTCCCTGCCATTAACAAACCATTTGGTCAGTTGATGGTTCGCACAGAGGAAATTCCTGGGCTGTATCACAGGAAACTGCGAACTGTCGCAGGCCACGGTAGAGATAACGAACCCGACTCATTTGCAGGCGACAGACAAAAAGCGCGCGATCTGTTTGATCTTTATGTGCTTTCAATGAAGCACATGCCCATTCAGGCATTCATGCAGTCACTACCCTACCCATTCCCATCTGGCTCTTTTACCAATGACTTGTTAAACATGCCCTGGTTCGACTTGATTTTCGAACTAGATGAGCTTATCTGTGCACCCGAATGGAAACAAGCGAAAGACGTTGAGTTTCTGCAAAATGCTTTACATGATCAGATCGGTGTCAGTAGCGTGTGTGACGACACCGACAGCGAAACCGAATCAACAGGCGGTGGATAATGGCAACTCACCAACCAATCGAATCCTGGGAGGTTGTCAGTAAAAAGGCCTATTGGGACCGTGACGTTAACTTAGACAGCTGGCGCGAACGCGTCGCACTCGGGCATCGCTCCTATCTACCCGATGCTGTCATCGCGATGCATGCCAAAGAGTTCCTTCACTTTTACGGCGTCAAACCCTTTGTCCAAGACTGGCCTCGCCTACGAGCACAACTGCCCCCCAACATCGCCAACAAAGTCGCGCTATACGATGTCTTTTGGAGCCAACTGGCGGGTGGCGGCTACAACCTCAAACCCACACCCGATTTTTACCAAATGCCAAAACGCCGCCGTGAATTCCTCATTTCAGTTGCCAAACACCCAGGCAAAAGCATTTACGAAATCGCCAAACGACTGGACATGCAATACCGCCGAGCGCATGACCACGCATCCGCGCTCATCGAGGCAGGTCGCATCAGAGGCAGGGCGTTCTTCGAAGGTGGTCGACGTAAGATCAAGTTGTATCCCGCCTACGGCCGTCAGAACAACCATGAAGGCGTTTAAAGCAAACCAAACCAAACAAAACCAAACACACGCACTCAAATATTTTCATTGAATTTCAAACAATTATCCGAAAAATGAATAATTTGAAAATATTCAACTTTTTGATAAAAAACTGAAACAAAGATCAGCAACCATTTGCAAGTTGCGCCTTAAAAAACAAAGTTTTCAACGGCTGTCAAAGGCAAAACCCGACACGACAAACCCGTCGACATACGACCTGGCCACTTTATAGCCATGGGAAAGCGTGCTGGCATGGGTGTTGCCATGGTGCCGGTCATCCAAAACCTGATCACCAAAACAACCAGCAAATCAAACCGAATGCCAACCAATCAATCTTCAAGAATCGGCTTCCAACAGCGTCGCTTCGAACCCAATCTCATCCATGGCGGCAATTAGCTTTTCTGGCAAAACATGAGCCAGGTCTTGAACCTCTACCAAATGGTGCGGCAAATCGAACACCACGTGCGCCTCAGCACTCACGCTATGCACAGCCTTGGTAATGCTTTGAACACAATGATTACACGTCATGTCAGGCACAAGAAATTTCACGGCAAACCCCAAAAAAATAAAATGAACACCTGTGGCCACAAACAAAACCACACCGTATTCATAAAGCATACCCCAGACGCCCCAACCAACAATCCAACCGACAACCCAACAGGCAACCCAACCCATCCCTCAATCAACCATTAATGGAACAAAAGGTTAAACACGCTTAAACACACTTACCCCCTACAATAGACAGATGAGCAAACTAGAACTAAGCATTGACGGCATGACCTGCGCATCCTGTGTGCGCCGAGTTGAGACTGTCCTAAAGAAGGTTCCTGGGGTCACCAACGCACAGGTTAACTTAGCCGCGCAACGGGCCTCTGTTGATGTCAACGAAGACGCCCTTGGCGAAACACTCACAGCCGGCCTTTTGGCGGCCGTTAAAAAAGCCGGCTTTGAAGGCGAACTACAAGATAACAATGCACCTGCAGCTTCGCAGCTCGACAAGTCTCAAGCAGAAATCACCACTCTAAAAAGACAAGTCTGGATTGCGGCACTGTTGACCTTGCTAGTTTTTGTGATGGAAATGGGCAGTCACCTCATCCCTGCTTTTCATCACCTGTTAAGCAACAATATCCCCATCCTTACCCAACACATCATCCAAGCCGCCTTAACCACAGCGGTCTTGGCAGGTCCTGGCCGCCACTTCTTTACCCACGGTTTCAAAGCACTCTTTAACCTGCAACCTGAAATGAACTCTTTGGTTGCCGTTGGGGCTGGCAGCGCTTGGCTTTATTCCATGGTGGTGCTGTTGCTCCCCGCACTCGTCCCAGAAAGTGCACGCTACGTCTACTTCGAAGCCGCCGCCGTCATCGTCACGCTCATCCTGCTCGGGCGCCTGTTTGAAGCCCGTGCCCGCGGTAACACCGGTGCCGCCATCGAACGCCTGATAGGTCTTCAACCCCAATTTGCTCGACTCATTTCAGACAGCGGAGAGCACGACGTTCCGATTGCCTCGGTCAAACCCGGCGACACCCTGCGCGTTCGCCCCGGTGAAAAAATCCCCGTCGATGGTGAAATCGTTTCAGGCGAACCCTTTATCGACCAATCCATGATCACCGGCGAACCCATCCCCGTGCACATGGCAATTGGCGAGAACGTCGCCGGTGGCACACTGAACACCACCGTGGGCTTCACCTTCAAAGCCACCCATACGGGTGCTGACACCGTGCTTGCCCGGATCATTCGCTTGGTTCAATCCGCACAAAACACCAAACTACCCATCCAAGCATCGGTAGATCGCGTTACCGCCATCTTCGTGCCCATCATCATGGGTATTGCCCTCATCACCTTCTTGGCTTGGTACCTGTTAACCCAAGACATCAACCACGCATTGGTCAACGCCGTCGCCGTGCTCATCATTGCATGCCCCTGCGCCATGGGCTTGGCCACCCCCACCTCAATAATGGTAGGCACAGGTCGCGCCGCCGAACTGGGCGTACTGTTTCGCCAAGGCGACGCCTTGCAACAACTCAAACACATTCAAATCATTGCCTTCGACAAAACCGGCACCCTCACCCAAGGGCACCCAAGCCTCACGCACATCCAAACACTAAACAACCCATACAGCGAACAGGACTTAATCGCGATTGTCGCCGCCTTGCAGCAACAATCCGAGCATCCCATCGCCAAAGCCATCCTCACCGCTGCCAAAGAACAGAACCTAACCCTGCCTGAAGCCACCCAATTTGAAGCCGTCAAAGGCTTTGGCATCACCGCCCAAGTGCATTATCAACACCAACAAACATCAAAAGTACTGGCTGTTGCGGTCGGCTCCGAAGCCTTTATGCAAAGCCTCAATGTCCAAACCAGCAGCAGTAACAACGACACCAATAACGACACCAACAACGGTAGCGAAACCATTGACCAATGGGCCAATGACGGTGCCACCCCAATTCACATCGCCATTGATGGCCAGCTGGTGGGTTACATGGCAGTCACCGACCCCATCAAACCAGAGGCTGCCGGCGTCATCGCCCAGCTGCAACAACAAAACATCCGTTGCGCCATGATCACGGGCGACCACCCCCTCACCGCCCAATCAGTCGCAAAAGCCCTGAACCTTGACATCGTGCACGCCCAAGTCAAACCCGAACAAAAAGTTCAAGTCATTGAAAGCCTGATGCAAAAAGACGGCCCGAACCCACAAAAACTGGCTTTTGTGGGTGATGGCATCAACGACGCCCCAGCACTCGCAAGCGCCGACGTTGGAATCGCCATTGGCACCGGCACTGACGTTGCCATCGAAGCCGCCTCGGTCGTACTCATGTCCGGTCAACTCTCCAAAGTCATCACCGCCATTGACGTCTCAAAAGCAACCCTTAAAAACATCCATCAGAACCTCTTCTGGGCTTTTGCCTACAACGCCGCACTCGTACCCGTTGCCGCCGGCGTGCTTTACCCGCTGAGCGGTACACTGCTTTCACCCATGCTGGCAGCTGGCGCCATGGCGTTTTCTAGTGTCTTTGTTGTCACCAATGCGCTGCGGCTGCGCTGGATACCCAGCCAGTGATCTAAACAGAACGACACTCAAAACAAAAAACAAAAACAAAATAAAAAGCCCCATCACAGCAAAGTGATGGGGCTTCACCCAAAAAAACAGAGGGCGGCCTAAGCCGCCCTCTGTTCAATCAATCAATGCAACTAGTCAACCATTTGAATGTTGGTCGCGCTTGGGCCTTTTGCGCCCTGACCAATTTCAAAACTGACTTTTTGATTTTCTTGAAGTGTCTTGTAACCCTCAGCCTTGATCTCTGAGTAGTGAGCAAACAAATCCTTGCCACCACCATCAGGCATGATGAAACCATAACCCTTCTCTGAGTTAAACCACTTAACGACACCAGTAGCCATTTCGATACTTCCTTGAAAAATAAATAAAAAAATTAAAACCACAATTGCAGACGATCAAGGAAGGAAAGGCACTACTGGTACCACGAAGGTCGACAGTCACACAACACAATCACACCACTTGAAAATCCTGCTGATTCATAGTAGGGGCATAAAACCCGCCTGTCAAACAATATTCGCTTAATTTTTAGTAAAGGCTTAAAAAAGACCGTCAAACACCCCAAAAACAGACAAATATTGTTACCAATCACCATAACTTGACCTTAAGACCCAGTTCGACCACTAATTGAAATGTCTACTGTTCATAAAGTCAACATCGACAAACCACAATAATCACAATACCAAATGGGACAACCACATGAAAAAATGGAACGTTAGCAATAAAAGCAAAGACAGTGTTTACAATTGGAATTACCAGTGGCAATGCCCAAGGAATTACTGATTTGTCTGATATCACTATCCCGCTATTTCCCCTGTCTCAACCGCTTTTCCCGGGCAGCATGATGCCGCTGCGCATTTTTGAGGTGCGCTACCTGCACATGATCAAGCGCTGCCAGCGCGACAAAACCCCATTTGGGATCGTCGCCTTGCGCCAAGGCTCAGAAATCCTAAAGCCTGGCGAAAGTGAGTCAATGCAAGCCATTGGGTGCTTGGCACAACTGACTGACGTCGCTGAAATACAACCGGGCTTGCTCTTTGTTCACTGCCAAGGCACCCAACGGTTTCGCATTCAGGCCAACGAACGCGGGGCCTATGGTTTGTGGCATGCTCAAGTCACACTGTTGCCTGATGACATCGCCACTGATATCCCCCCAGACTTGCAACCCATCGCAGACGAACTCGGCGCACTTATCGCTGGCGCCCAAAAAAAAGGCGTTGAGGCCCAACTACCTATCACACGCCCTTACCGACTTGATGAATGTGGTTGGGTTGCCAACCAGTGGGCCACCTTGCTGGATATAGACGGCAACACCAAAGCCGCCTTGCTGGCAGAAGAGGACTCTCTCACGAGACTGACTGAAATCAAGCTATTAATGAAACAAGCATAATCAAATGGATTTTTGGATTTCCATGACGCTGACACCCCCACTAGCAGGTCACAGGTCAATGAGTGCTCAAAATGAGTCAGCGGTGTAACGTGACAAGTGGCTTTCATTGAACAAACAACCCTCAACCCTCGACCAGTACCCTTTCGTTCATTCGATTCAAACCCGTTGGATGGATAACGACGTTTACGGTCACGTCAACAACGTGATCTATTACTCGTTCTTTGACACCGCCGTCGCGGTGTACCTCACCTCAAAAGCGGGTCTGGATTACATCAACGGCTCATCGGTGGGATTGGTCATTGAAACCAGTTGCACCTATTTCGAAGCCATCGCTTTTCCCGATACCGTGCAGGTTGGTGTCAGGGTCGCCAAACTCGGCAACTCAAGCGTGCGCTATGAATTGGCCATTTTCAAAAACAACCAAACCACCGCCAGCGCTCAAGGCTACTTCGTCCACGTCTATGTCGACAAACAAACCCAACGCCCTGTACCCATTCCTGAAGAAGCACGAACGGCACTGAGCCAGATTTTAAAGACCGAATAGCGCTGTATCGGATCATTCTTTTTTAGACCCAGATTGTTGTTAGCTTTTATCACTCGCTGCCAATATCTTTCGTGCCAGACGCAAATGCGGCGTATCAAGCATTTTCCCATCTAGTGTTGCCACCCCAACCGCTTGACTGGCTTCAAACGCTGCCACGACCTTAGCCGCCCATGCTTGAGCCTGTGCGTCAGGGGTCATCGCCTCGTTGATCACGGGTACTTGTACTGGGTGAATAGCCGCTTTGGCAGAAAACCCATCCCTAAACGCTTGCTTGGTCTCATCCCTAAGGGCTTCGATGTTATGAATATCAGTGGGGACGGTGTCGATTGCTGCGACACCGGCTGCGGCGGCTGCCAACAAACAACGGGTTCTGGCAAACGAAAAAGGCGCGCTCCATTGGTTCGATCCCTCAAACTTATTGGCAAGTGCCCCGATATCCCCCGACAAATCCTCAGCGCCCCACATCAAGCCTTTCAAACGAATGTTCACCAAAGCTGTGGCATAGGAATCAAGTCCTGCCAACGAGCCAGCCGTCTCTGTCACGATTGGAATCACACTGGTTTGGCTGATCTCGCCAGATTCGGGAGGGTACACGGCTTCAAAGGCCTGAAGATAATGCGTAAGCTGCGTTAGATCGTCTGCATGCCGACACTTGGGTAAAACCACGCCCGCCGGGCGCATGGGCATCACGGCAGCGAGATCTGTCAGCATCATGCCCGTGTCAATCGCGTTGACACGCACATACAGGATGGGTTTGTGAGCACTTTGATTTGTTTGGCTTTGTGCCACCACCTCACTGGCCAAAAAATGAGCCAAGATTTCGCGCGCGGCTTCTTTTCTGGCCAATGAGACAGCATCTTCGAGATCAAAGATCAACACATCGGCGCCTGATGTCAGCGACTTCAGGAGTTTTTTTTCGCTATCGGCGGGGACAAATAATAATGAGCGCATTTGAGAACTCCAGGGTCTGGTGTAATTTTGTCGTGATTGGCTGTGATCGATATTAGACAAAAACATGGCAGCCGTTAGCGCTAAAAAAGAGTAGTACAAGGCTGTGATTCAATATTTTTGTTACCGTAGCATTTTAGACAACAGGACTGATCGTGAAACTGGTGACATGGAACGTCAATTCGCTTAAGGTACGCTTGCCTCAAGTGCTCGACTGGATGGCCGTTAACCAGCCAGACTTTTTGTGCTTACAAGAGCTCAAGCTCGAGCAAGACAAGTTTCCGCTCGCGGCCATTGAGGACGCCGGTTACCAAGTCATCTGGGCAGGACAAAAGACCTATAACGGTGTGGCGATCATTTCAAAGCTGCCGGCAACGGATGTGGTGGTCAACATCCCGGGCTTTGAAGACCCGCAACAAAGAGTGATCTCAGCGTCATACGCCACGCCGATCGGTTCTGTGCGTATCGTCAATGCTTATTGCCCCAATGGCCAATCGCTGGATTCAGACAAGTATCCTTATAAGCTGGCTTGGTACGAGGCTTTTCATCAATGGTTAAGCACCACCTTGGCCCAGCACCCTCAGTTGGCTGTCCTCGGTGACTACAACATCGCGCCAGCTGACGCTGACGTTCACAACCCGGACCGCTGGAAGGGTCAGGTGTTGGTATCAGAACCGGAACGCGCCGCTTTTGAAAAGCTTTTGGCTTTGGGTTTGGTTGATTCGTTTCGCCTCTTTGACCAGCCAGAGAAAACCTTCAGCTGGTGGGACTACCGCCTAAACGGCTATAAACGTAACGCGGGTTTGCGTATTGATCACGTCCTTTTGTCTGAACCACTCAAAGCACGATGCCTATCGTGCGTGGTCGACAAAACACCGAGAGAAAACGTACAACCGTCAGACCACGCACCTGTGATGGCGCAACTGTTGGTTGATTAAGGCTTATTTGGTGTCCTGCTCTGCTTTTTCTTCAGGCTGCGCCTCATCGAGCGGTAATAGCCAATCGTGGGCTTTGACCAATTGTTGCAAGGCACGGCGTTGCACGCTGATGCGGCGCAAACCGATTTCCATGGGCTCCACCCGGCAGTGACCGACCGCACCAGCGGCGAGTAAAGACTGCTTCAGTCGCTGATAGGCGTCTTCAAGCGCTTTCTGCGCTGTCTGTGCTTGGATGACTTGATTGTCCTCTTGCTTACTGAGAGACCCTGTCAGCATTTGCTCAGCCAGTTGCGACTCGCATTTGGCGTAATGCGAATATTCATCGGTGAAACGGGCATCAGTAAAAAGATCAGCTGACAGGCTTAATGCCTCATTGACATTATCGACCGCATTCTCTAAGTAGCGCCTGACACGCAACAGACGAGCCAACCGAAGGCCCGTGGGCTCGTCCATGGCGTTGCGATTCATCTGATCAATAAAATCTTCACTGGCTTTAAGCAGCAGCGACAAATCAAGCGCACGTTGGGCGTTAATTTCAGCAACGGATTTTACTGTTTGTTTTTGAGTAAGAATGGCAGTTTGATGGTGCTCAGTTTTGATAGTGTCAGCGGTTTCTCCACCTGCGTTATCAAACGTTTCCCTAACAAACTGCCACGCCATCTTCAGCATCCGCTCAAGCTCAAATGCCAGCGCTTGAGCCGCCATGCGAGGCACGGGCAACGTGGTACGGTCCAAGAACTCAGGCTTGGCCGCTTGATCATATTGGGCAACAAACCGTTTCTCAAGAAATTCCGTCATGAGTGTCGCCAATGGCCACATCAGCAAAACACCCAATGTATTAAAAGCGGTGTTGAAGATGGCCAACGTCATCGCCGCTGAGTCACCCCAATTGAGCGTTTCTCGAAAGCCAACAATGCCTGCCAATAGCCAAGGCATGATCAGTAATGCTGCGGTGGCTGTTAAAAGATTGAACAAAACATGCGCACTGGCCACCCGACGGGCATTGGGGGTGGCACCGAAGCTTGCCAATACCGCGGTCACCGTGGTGCCGATGTTGGCACCAATCACCACAGCAGCCGCACCATTCAAATCAATCAGACCGGTTTGAGCCGCAGTCAAGGCAATGGCAATTGATGCACTTGAAGACTGCATCACGGCTGTCATCACCACACCCGCCAGCAGTTGCAGCAAAATGGCTGCCACGCCCTCACCTTGTGGAATCTGCCACTGCGCGGACATCTCCGCAAAACCCAACTGCATCAGCACAATACCGTAAAAGAGCAAGCCAAACCCGGCGACAGCTTGACCGTAAGCGCTCAAGCGCTGACCCAAGCCTGCCAACTTCATGGCCACGCCAATGGCAATCATCGGCAAGGCCGCGACAGACAAATCAAGCTTCAAACCGGCCACGGCTACGATCCAGCCAGTCGCCGTGGTGCCTAAATTAGCACCGAACAGCACCCAAATCGCACCGCCAAGGGTCAATAGGCTGGCATTCACAAAACCGATAGTGGCCACCGTCACAGCGCTCGAAGACTGTACCAATGCGGTTGTCACAGCACCGGACAACAAACCACGCCAGCGTGTACGCGTGGCCTGCTGCAAAATCATCTCTAGCGCCCTACCCGCGGCCAGCTTCAACCCTTCTGAGAGCATATTCATGCCCAGCAGAAAAAGCCCCAAACCACCCAGTAAAGCCGTCCATTGCACTGCCATCGTATACTCGCCTGTGTTGACTCATTAGTAGTGCCAGCTTTCTAACGTTTGATTATTCACACCCTGGTTCGATTTTTTGCCCAATGCGCTGACGAACTTAGACTGATGTCTTGGTCCACTTCAAGCATGCTTTTTGTGTTTTTGTCCTAGATGTTCAGTGTACTTTCTCAGCAGCATTTGACCGGTATTCCAGGTCATTGAGACGATAAAACGAGATCAAACGCCTCAAGCGACGCGTTGGACTTGGTTTTTTATAGATGATTCCCTCAACCACTTTAATACTACCCATCGCACCCGTGTAAACATTGAATCCAGACATCTACCTTTGATAAACGTCATCAAGCTTGAAGTTATGAGCTTTTGGGGCTCTGCCCCTAAGTCACCACTGACTTCTATGTTTCGCGCAATCATCGCCACTTACCTATTTTTATTGAATCAATAGGAACGAGACCTGTTGATGTCTTGATGATTGATGGGGACTGAATTGAGTAGTCATTGTTTGGTGAGTGAGCACACAGCTTTTTAGGTCGCACCCCATCATTTTCTATTGCTCTTTTTTACCGAAGGTTTCATGAAATCACTCTATCAAGACTGGTTCTCTAACGTACGCAATGATTTGCTGGCGGGTTTGGTGGTGGCTTTGGCCCTGATCCCTGAGGCCATTGCGTTTTCTATTATTGCGGGTGTCGATCCAAAAGTTGGGCTCTATGCCTCATTTTGTATTGCCACCGTTATTGCCTTTACGGGTGGCCGCCCTGGCATGATTTCAGCGGCAACCGCTGCGATGGCGTTGTTGATGGTAACGCTGGTTAAAGAGCACGGCTTGCAATATCTATTAGCAGCAACTGTTTTAACCGGTGTGCTTCAAATCATCGCTGGCTATATTCGGCTTGGCGCACTGATGCGGTTTATATCCCGCTCGGTAATCACAGGCTTTGTGAATGCATTGGCCATCCTGATCTTTCTGGCGCAAATGCCTGAGTTGATCAATGTCACTTGGGTGGTCTACGCCATGACGGCTGGTGGCTTGGCGATCATTTATTTGTTTCCTTACATCACACGGGCAGTGCCTTCGCCGTTAGTCACCATTGTTGTATTAACCGTGGTGTCGCTGGTCTTGGATTTGGACATCCGAACCGTCGGTGACATGGGTGACTTGCCTGACAGCCTGCCGTTTTTCTTGATTCCTGACATTCCATTGAATTTTGAGACGCTACGCATCATCTTGCCTTACTCGCTGACACTGATGGTGGTGGGTTTGTTGGAATCGTTGTTAACGGCCACCATTGTGGATGACTTAACCGATACCAAGAGCGACAAAAACCGCGAATGTGTCGGCCAAGGGGTCGCTAACATCACCACGGGTTTTATTGGTGGTATGGCAGGCTGTGCCATGATCGGGCAGTCAGTGATCAACATCAAATCTGGTGGTCGCGGCCGTTTGTCAACGCTGTCGGCTGGCATCTACTTACTGATTCTCGTGGTGTTCTTGGGCGACTGGGTCAGCATGATCCCCATGGCTGCTTTGGTAGCGGTGATGATCATGGTATCGATTGGCACTTTCAATTGGGACTCGATTAAAAATCTACAACACCATCCAAAAAGCTCGAGCATTGTCATGGTAGCAACGGTCCTAGTCACTGTACTCACCCATGATTTGGCGAAAGGCGTGTTGGTGGGTGTGTTGGCATCGGGCTTTTTCTTCGCCGCCAAGGTTGGCCGGATTCTGGCGGTACGCTCAAAAGTTGAAGACGAGGGTCGGCAACGCGCTTATGTGGTCACGGGTCAGGTGTTTTTTGCATCGGCTGAAGCCTTTATCAATGCCTTTGACTTTAGAGAGGTGATCGATAAAGTCACGATTGATGTCAGCCGCGCCCACTTTTGGGACATCACGGCAGTCAGCGCATTGGACAAAGTGATTTTGAAGTTCAGACGGGAAGGCACAGAGACCCACGTGATTGGCCTAAACGAAGCAAGCGCCACCATGGTTGATCGATTTGGCGTGCATGACAAACCAGATGCTGAAGACAAAATAATCTCACATTAGCGCCTATCGAGAATTATTGGATCACCGCGGGTTATGCCCCATGACTGTTTTAAAAAGTGAAGACTTATGAATAGCAATGTTTCATCTGGCTCGGTTGTATTAGCGTGCGTTGATCAATCGGCGTATGCCAGTCATGTGACGGATTACGCGACTTGGGCGGCCAAGCGACTCAACATTGGTTTGGATTTACTGCACGTGATTGACCGCAACCCTGAGTTGGCGCCAAGTCAAGACCACAGCGGGTCAATTGGTATCAATGAACAAGAAAACTTACTTAAAAAAATCGTTGATGAAGACGAACGCCGAAGCCGCGAAGCGCGTGAATCAGGTCGGCGATTTTTGAATGAATTACGCTTAAGGGCCTTGTCACTTGGACTTGAGGCTGTCGACATGCGCCAACGCCATGGCGGATTGGTGGATAGTTTGCTCGAATATCAAGAAGGCACCCGCCTGATTGTGATGGGGCGACGTGGCGAGTCTTCTGGTACCACTGAACGAGACCTCGGTCGAAACCTCGAGCGCGTGGTGCGCGCCCTTAACCGTCCGATCCTCACGGTTACCGATGCATTCACCGAACCCAAACGGCTGATGATCGCCTATGATGCGGGCCGCGCCGCGCGCAATGCTTTGGACATGGTTTGCACGAGTCCAGCGTTTCAAGGGGTGCAATGCAGCCTGGTGATGGTCAAAAACAGTGAGTCGCGCGAGGCACCCAAACAACTTGAGCAAGCGCTCCACCGCCTTGAAGCGTTGGGTCTGACGGCGGATTCGCACCTGTTGATTGGGGACTTTGAAACCATGATGACGCGCAGCATTAAAGAACTTCAAATCGATCTACTGGTGATGGGCGCCTATACCCATTCACCATGGCGTAGCCTTTTTATGGGTAGCCACACCACTGACCTTTTGCGTGCTTCTCGAATCCCGACCCTATTGTTGCGTTGATGGGTTACACCCCAGATTTTGCAATCTGGAACGTGGCGTTTCACGTTATACCCAAGCGCACCAAGATAACGAGGATGCTGTGTCCCGGCTCGTATTGTGTATGAACGTTCACTAGTTACCGTTCAGTGGATACATACCGCACTCAATAGAGTAGCCGTTGTTATTCGCTCGGAAGAATCATGATTTAAAGTAGCGTTAAAGGTTATGCTCAACTAGTGTGAGTTTGGATCTAGATTAGCCACTGTGATCCATCACTCAATCAACAACACCTCAAGGAGATTTCGATGCAAACAGCAATCACCAATGACGGCGTGACACTTTGCTATGAAGTGACAGGTGATGGCGCCCCCATCATTTTTGTGCATGAATTCGCTGGTGACATGCGCAGCTGGGATCCCCAAGTGCAACGGTTCTCTGGCAGCTACAAGACGGTGACGTTTAACGCCCGTGGTTACCCCCCATCATCAGTGCCTGAATCCGTGTCTTCTTATTCGCAAGCACGCGCAGCCGCTGACATCATTGCCGTCATGGACCATGCTGGCATTGACAAGGCACACATTGTTGGGCTGTCGATGGGTGGTTTTGCGACGCTACAGTTTGGGCTGCAGTACCCCGATCGCGCCTTGTCATTGTGCGTAGCCGGTTGCGGCTACGGTGCAGAACCCAGCGAAAGAGAAAAATTTAGGGCTGAGGCCAAAGTCATTGCTGATGTCTTGCTCAATCAAGGCATGCCCGCTTTTGCCGAGACCTACGCCTATGGCCCCACCCGCGTTCAGTTTCAGCGCGCCAACCCAAAAGGCTTTGCGTTGTTTAAAAAGCAACTCGGTGAACACTCTGCCCTGGGTTCAGCCAATACCCAACTGGGGGTGCAGCGCGAGCGCCCATCGCTTTACGACTTGCAAGAACAACTCGCCAAAATCACGGTGCCCACCTTGATTGTTAATGGTGACGAAGACTGGGCTTGCGCCAAGCCTGGGATCATGCTCAAAGCCACCATCCCCAGTGCGGCACTGGCCGTGATCCCGAATTGCGGTCACACCATGAACCTAGAAGCGGCTGACGCTTTTAATGCCCTATTGGCCAATTTTATTGCCACTGTACAAACAGGCCGGTGGCCCCAGCGTGACCCACGAGCCGTCTCAAAAACCATCACGGGGATTAAGACAGATCTGTAGGCCTGAGATTTGGGTCTTTAGTCTCAGAGCTGCAGCGCCAGCGAAAAGGCTGGCACGTACGTCACGAGCATTAAGACCGCAATCATGTCGCGGATCCTTCACGGCCTATACAGAAGCAACAGCTCTGACTGCGTCAACCTTCTCTGCCCCATAGGGATGCGATCGGTGCCGCCCACAAACCATCGCCCAGGGGTAAAGTCTCCTTACCGTTGTAGAGCAAAACGCCCATCTTGAAGCTTTCGCCTGCAAATGTGGACAACTTCTTCAAGCCTCGCAAGTCCTGGACTCTAAGCGTTGCTGTCGCCTTCACCTCGACACCCACCAACTGACCGGCCGTGTTTTCTATGACAATATCGACCTCGAACTTATCAAAATCACGAAAATACATCAGGCGATAGTCGCCAGCAGCTGTCGTGCTGTGCTTAAGCAACTCGCCATAGACAAACGTCTCCAACACATTTCCAAATCGTGTTCGATCTTTTTCTACTTCTTCTTCCGTTAGATCCAGTAATGCAGATAGCAAGCCAGCGTCGATAAACTGCAGTTTGGGGGTTTTCACCACGCGGTTCAGACGATTACGCGCCCATGCTTGAACACGCTTAAGAAGATACATCTGTTCAAAAATTCCGATGTATCGTGCCACCGTCTTTCCGTCTAAGCCAACTTGACCACCGAGTTGAGAATAATTCGACACCTGTCCCGCCTTTTGAGCCAAGGCACTTAAAAAGCGTGGTAACTGGTCCAGATGATCAATTTCGGTAATGTCGCGCACGTCCCGTTGGATGATGGCATCAATGTACTGTTTCGCCCAGGTGACTCGGCGCCTCGATGACTGCCGTGTCAATGCCTCTGGATAACCACCGCGCAACACCCTTTGGATAAGATCCTGAGATTGCGCCGAGACAGTCAAATCGTCACTGGTCATGACTTGTGGCAATCGCCCCGAAAACACATGATCCAACCAATTGGCAGACTGTCCTTCAATTTCGCTTTGGGACAAAGGTAATAAAGACAGCGTTTCCATGCGCCCAGCCAGTGAATCGGCAACTGTTGGCAAAGTCATGAGATTCGCAGATCCCGTCAACAAAAATCGCCCTGGACGCCGATCTTCATCCACACTCTTTTTGATGGCCAACAATAGCTGCGGCGCTCGCTGAATTTCATCAATTACCGCACGATCCAAGCTCGAAATAAAACCCACGGGGTCCTCGCGCGCAGCCAACAGTGTCAACTCATCATCTAACGTCAAATATCGCAGTCCTTTGCTAGCCACTTGACGAACAAGTGTGGTCTTCCCAGCTTGACGAGGACCGACAACCAACACCACGGGCGTATCGAGCATCGCCTCATTGATACGCGGCTCAACCCAGCGGGGAAATAAGGACGTTGTGTTCATCGCAAGACACCGTTCGGGTTGTTTGTCATATTGATCGCTGGATATGGCTTTATTGCCATGCATTAAACTTATTTTACCGTAAATTTCGGAATAAAATACTATAATTTTCGGAATCAAAAGACATAATTTACGGAATTAAATACCGTAAATTACGGAATCATTGAGTGCAAAATTCAATTATAAAGGGCCTCTTGGGCCTATTTCCATCAGCCGAATGGGTTTTAAATTTGTTCATTTTTTTTTAAGGAAAAGGTGCAAATAACCAAAAGACAAAATGACAAAATAC
>CALBEY010000046.1 GCA_937888805.1 uncultured Burkholderiaceae bacterium | reverse complement strand
CCGTTTCGATCTTCTTGGCAATCCATACAAAAAACCACGGCCAGATCACTAGCTAATCGAGCCTGGTCTAGCGTGACCTCACACTCACAACACATGCCATATGACCCCCCCGCTATGCGGTTTAGAGCCGCAACCAATTTGCGTCGCCGAATATCCAACATTTGTTGGCGACTCATGGCCATGGCTTGTTGCTGCAGCGCGTCGCCTCGTGAAACACGACCCACCGCCGATTGATCCAATGCGACGATGGCCGTCAAATCAGCGACATCAACCAATGCTGCCAAGACTTCTGCTAACTCAACGCGCAAGCGCGCCTCAATACTGCCTAAATCTAATTCTAAATCTGGTGTCATTTGTTTCTCGGTTCATTATTGGTTCACTCATTCGTGACGCAACGCATCAATGGGGTCCAATTGCGCTGCCCTTCGTGCCGGCACGAACCCGAACACCACCCCGATGGCTGCGGAAAAAACAAACGCCATGACGTTGATGACGGGATCAAAGAGAAACGGCAAGCCCATCAAACCTGTTACCGCATAACAAGCACCAAACGCTAAGATGATACCCGCGATACCCCCAAACGCTGATAAAACCACTGCTTCAATCAAAAACTGCAACAAAACTTCTCGTTCAAGCGCCCCAATGGCAAGCCTAACCCCGATTTCGCGCGTCCTCTCAGTCACTGAAACCAACATGATATTCATGATGCCAATGCCACCCACCAGCAAGCTAACAGCCGCCACAGCGCCCAACAAAGCCGTCATGATCTGAATCGTGCCCGATAACGCCTGAGCAATCTGCCGTGTGTCGACCACACTGAAATCATTTTCGTCATTCTCTGCGATGTTTCGTCGCTCGCGCATCAAACGCTTAATGCTGTCGATGATCTGCCCTGTATCAGCCATATCGTTGACTGACATTAGAATCGGTGAAACATCCAAATTGCCCGACAGCCGTCGTTGCGCGGTTGTCAATGGGATCAACACCGTGTCATCCTGATCCAAACCGATGCCACCTTGCCCCTTGGGCGACAACAACCCAATAATCTGGCAGTCAAAATTACGCACGCGCAGTCGGTCACCGATGGGATTGACCGCACCAAAGAGTTCACGGCGAACCGTCTCGCCGATCACGCAAACCGATCGTCCAGCGGTCAACTCATCTTCTTCAAATTTTCGTCCGTCCGCGAGGACCCAATTACCGGTGATGAAATACTCATTTGTGGTGCCAACCACAGTTGACGACCAGTTTCTGTTTTCTGCCACCAAAGTGATGGCGCGTGTGACTGCTGGCGCCACAGCCTTGAGTCCCACAACTTGCTCTTGTAAGGCCTGAACGTCTTGAATGTTGAACGCGTTTGAGCCAGCCCGGTCGCTGCTTGGTCCCAAGCGTTGACCAGCACGCATGACCAGCAAATTACTACCCAAGTTTGAGATGCGCTCAGATACCATAACCGTGGCACCGTTGCCCAAAGTCACCATTGTGACAACCGCAGCGACCCCAATCACGATACCAAGCACCGTCAAAAAAGAACGCATGAGATTGCGTCGGATTTCGCGTAGCGCCAACAAAAAAGCGTTAAACCACATTAGTCACCGCCTGCTGATTATCGCCACGCACCCTTCCATCAGCAAATGTCACCACTCGACTGGCGTAGGCTGCCATTTCCGCTTCATGGGTCACCATTAAAACGGTAATTTTTCGGGTTTGATTCAACACGGTTAAGAGCCCCATGATTTCTTTGCTGCGACTACTGTCTAAATTGCCGGTCGGCTCGTCAGCAAGCAAGACCAACGGGTTGGTCACGATGCCGCGGGCAATGGCCACCCGTTGCTGTTGCCCGCCCGACAACTCTGCTGAGGTGTGGGTTTCCCAGCCGGCTAGGCCAACACTATCCAAGGCTTTGGCGGCCAGTTCACGGCGAACGGGCGCCGACTCACCGCGGTATAAAAGCGGCAACTCGACGTTTTCTTGGGCGCTCGTGCGTGCCAACAAATTAAACCCTTGGAACACAAACCCCAGCGCATGTCGGCGTAGCAAAGCGCGCTGTTGGCGCGTCAATTGCTCAACATGAATACCCTGAAACAGATACTCACCTGTTGTCGGGGTGTCCAAACACCCAAGCATATTCATCACCGTTGACTTGCCTGACCCACTAGGCCCCATGATGGCCACAAACTCACCAGCATAAATATCGAGATCAATGCCTTTTAACGCTTCAAACGCTGCAGTACCGACGCCGTAAGTCTTGGTGACTCCGCGCAATTGGATGAGGGGTGCTTGGACAGCTGACTCAGCCTTGGCAGCAACCTGAATCACTTCGCACGCTCCTGCCCAACGATAACCAAGTCACCGACCTTCAGATCACCCGACACGATCTCTGTTAAACGTCCGTTACTGAGTCCAGCCGTAATGTCGATGGACTCTGGCTTGTCCCGTTGTAGTGACCAAACTTGACTGGTACTGGTGCGAGAGGCTCTAACCGTCTGACCCGTCTCACCTGTCAGTGGTATGTAGCGTAAGGCCGCATTGGGCACCAACAACACATCCTGGCGTTCGGCCACTGTGATGGTGGCTGATGCCGTCATGCCTGGGCGCAAAGCGAGATCATCGTTATCGACGCTTAGAATGGTTTTGTAAGTCACCACATTGTCAGTTGTCGTTGAGCCCAACCCCACCCTTTCGATATTGGCTGGAAACTGCCTGCCTGGCCAAGCTGCAACCGTGAATGTGACGGTTTGCCCAGGGCTAACATTGGCCACATCAGCCTCATCGACTTGAACTTGCAACTCCATTTTGGTTAGATTTTCTGCGATGGTAAACAAGATTGGCGTGGACATGGCAGCCACCACCGTGTTGCCTGGCTCCACTTCGCGCGTCAGCACCACACCATCAACAGGCGAAGTGATTTGGCCCTTCTGTAAATTGGTTTCGTTGGTTTTAAGCTCAGCGGCCGCTTGCATAACGGATGCTTTGGCGGCGTTTTCGTTGGCCAAAGCGCGCTTAAGCATGGCGTCAGCCACTTCAAGCTCGCTGGCAGAAGGCACTTTACCCTTTGACAGCTTAAAGACCGTTTGTAATCGCCCAAACGTGGCCCTCGTTTCAGCAACCGTTGCTTGCGCCAACAACACTTGCGCTTGCGCAGCTGCCAAAGCAGCACTGGACTTGGCAATCGCATCATTGAGTCGCGCGGTATCAAGCACGGCAAGCAACTGACCTTTTTTTACGGTGTCATTTTCATTCACCAAAATGGCTTCCAAAGTACCCGACAGTTCAGAACCCACTTCAACCGTTCGGGTGGGTTGGATTGTGCCGGTTGCGGTTGCTGTTACCACTAACTCACCACGGGTTACTGGGCTTGTTAGATAGTTAATCTCTTCATGGCCACGCGCTTGGTACCAGTAATAGGCTCCCGCAAACACCAACAAGAACAGCAACAACCACACCAAAATCGCGCGGCCACGGCGCGGCTTTTTTTGCGTCTGCACCAGCATTTTGGCCAAATCTGGGGTTTGATTTGCTGGCTCAACCGATGCGGCTGGTGTCTTGTCGTGACTCATGTTCATGGCAATGGGGTGTCCTTCGTTGATGAGGCGGTCATCACAGCGGTATCTTGCCAACCACCGCCGAGCGCCTTGTATAGCTGTATCAATGTGACGAGCTGAGTGGCTTTAGATTGTGCAAAGCTTTCTTGGGCA
Source organism: uncultured Burkholderiaceae bacterium (assembly GCA_937888805.1). Classification (GTDB taxonomy): domain Bacteria; phylum Pseudomonadota; class Gammaproteobacteria; order Burkholderiales; family Burkholderiaceae_B; genus Algicoccus. The sequence continues at coordinate 13,898 of CALBEY010000046.1, read as the reverse complement.
TTGAGTTGCGAGCGCTCGGTGATCAAGACCTGCTCAAAATCAACCAAGCCTGACTGGTAAAGCTCACGAGACTGTTGCGCCGCACTTTCAGCCGCGACAGTCGATTCCGACAGGGCTTGACTGCGTTGCCTAGAGAAAGCATGCGCAATCAAAGCGTTTTCAACATCTTCAAGTGCCCGCAAGACGGCTTGCTCGTATTGAATCAAAGCCTGCTCTTGGACTGACGTTTGTGCTTGGACTTGGCTGCGCAGACGACCACCATCAAACAACGTTGCACTTAACGTGCCAAACAAAACGCCGATGAGAGAGTCTGTCACGCCCAGTCCGGTCAGATTAAACGCCGTCCAACCCAGCGACGCGCCTAAGTTAAGGCTTGGGTAACGCTTGGCCATGGTTTGTCCCACGCGGGCAGTCTCTGCAGCCAGATTGCGCTCGGCGACTCGCAGATCTGGCCGCTGTGTGAGCACCTTGGCTGGTACTCCGGTTGCCACACGGGCAGGCACCACTGGCAGCGGTTTAACGCTCGCCAACCGATCGTTTACAGCGCCAGGGACACGACCCGTTAATACCGCCAATCGATTTTTGGCCCGAGCCAGTTCGATCTCTAAATCCGGTATGGATGCACGCGTCTGCTCTAGGCTGGCGATTGACTGTGCCACGTCCGTTTGGCGTGCCAAGCCTGCTTGAAAACGCCATTTGGCGATTTGTAGTGTTTCGGCTTGCGAGGCCAAATTGAGTTGTGCAATCGCCAGTCGCTGCTGATAGTTACGCACATCGACGTAGTTTTGTGCCACTTCAGCAATGACTGACACTTGAACATTCTCTAAATCAGCCTGACTGGCCTGCAGGTCAGCCTCAGCTGCTTCGATCGAGCGCCTCGTGCCTCCAAAAATATCCACTTCCCAACTGGCATCAAAGCCGGCGTCATACTGCGTGGTGTCAGGCCGTTGAGCCTCAGGTGCACCATAAAAAGTTGGCGTAGCCGCCACCTTGGTATTGATTGTGGGATACAAAGCACTCACGGCTTGCGTTCGATTGGCGCGGACTTGCCGCAAACGCGCTTGCGCACGCTCAATCGACAGATCATCAGCCAGGGCGGCTGTGATGAACCAATTCAGATCCGCATCGTTGAGCTCAAGCCACCAATTGGCGGGGTTTTGTAAAGGGTCGGCCTCAAAAACCGCTATTTCAGTCAACGCTGGGCTGACAGACTCCTGCCACTGCGCAGGCACTTTCACGTCGGGGGCCCGATAGTCTGGCCCCACAGAGGCGAGACCCGCGCAACCGCTTACGGATAAGGCCAGCACCAAAATACAGGCCCGCAGCACCAAAAGGTTTACCCCATACTTGAGACTCGCTACTGAAAACATTGCTTAGATCACCTGCCTAAACTCTCGTTATTTGCGACGCTGTGTGTTTTTAGAGGCGGATTTTTTTAAAAACCATCTCGCCATGAAACTGGCTGACATTTAAGTCATTCTTATACTAACCGGTAATGACCCACCAACATGAACCACATACTAGACCGCCAGAGCCACTGAATGTTGCAAAGCCTTGCAAAACTGGCGCTTAAAGGGCGCGTTTTGATCGGCAATGCCCGTACCTGAGCCCTATAATCAACTCGCTTCATACTTAACAATAACGGAGACAGTAAATGATGAAATCGACAAAACGCCTGATCCCTGCTCTCTTGGCCAGCCTGCTCCTAGGCGGTATTGGTGCAGCCTCTGCTGAAACACGGGTCACTTATAAGTCAGCGAAAGCTGGTTCATCCTACTACCAGATGGGTGTTGAATTAGCCCAAGCCATGAAGGCCGGTACCAACGGCAACATTATTATCACGCTAGAAGAAAGCCAAGGCTCTGTGCAAAACGTCATGGAAGCCGCAACCCGAACGGGTAACTACGTTTTCACGACCCCACCCTCATTGGTGACTTCGGCCATGGCCGACAAAGGGCCCTTTGAGAAACGGCCATCGCCAAAATACAAAGACATTCGCGCGCTGTTTCCCATCCCATCATTGACCATGCACTTTGTGGCGCACGGTCAAGCTGGTATCAACTCGTTTGAAGACATGGCTGGTAAAACCGTTTTGATCGGCAAAGGTACGTTCTCTGCGCGCGAAGGTCAGAAATACCTCAACCTGTTCGGCTTAGAGGGCAAGGTCAAGATCGCTGACGTCGAGCTTAATAACGCCGTACCCGCCTTAAAGAACCGCCAGATTGACGCTTTTGTGACCGCAGGCTCCTTTCCTGCCCCCAACGTGATTGAGGTGGCTGCCAGCACGCCAGTGGTCATTTTGTCGATGTCTGACGCACAAATTGCACAGACTGGTGCCGCCAAAGTGACCATTCCTGCTAACACCTACTCGGGGCAAACAAAAGAAATCAACACCACCTCATTACCAGTGATTGCGTACACAACCACTCAAATGGATGAGAAAACGGCTTACGAGCTCACCAAAACCTTTTGGGAAGAGCGCAACCGGATGGCCGAGACAGCCGCATGGTGGCGAGGCGTAACGCCAGACATGTTGGCCAATATTCCTGGCAAGATTCATCCCGGCGCTGTTCGTTACTACAAAGAGAAAAACATTGCGCTTTCCGCTGCCAATCAATAACCAATAGTCATCACCCTAACGATGCCCTTGCTTGGATTTAGAGACATTTTCTGGCCCGCGCTGGGCATCGTCTGCATCTCATTTCACCTCTGGCTGATTTTTGCCGGTCTGGTACCAAACCTTGTCACACGCCCCATTCACATGGCTTTGGCGTTGCCTTGGGTCTTTCTGTGGCGCCCCAAAGGCCAACCCCTTGATGTTTGGAGTGCCCTAGCGTGTTTGGCTGGCTTGGTCGCCTGCGCCTGGGTGGCTTTCGAACAAAATTCGCTGGCTGACCAATACGGCAGCTTAGCGGGTGGATTACAGACCGCCCTTGCGGTCGTCTTGATATTGGCTGCGATTGACATGGCTCGACGGGCGGTTGGTTGGCCTTTGCCTTTCATCGCTGCCCTGATGTTGCTCTATGGGTTATTTGGCCAACACATCCCTGGTGAGTTCGGGCATGCTGGCATGCCCCTGGATAGTTTTTTGGGTACCTTGACCATCACAGAGGGTGGGCTCTGGGGAAGCCTGACCGGCGTATCAGTGACCATCGTCGCCATTTTTGTTATTTTTGGCGCAGTCCTCAACGCGGGGCAAGCAGGCTCAGGCTTTATGAACATTGCCGCTGCTGTTGCTGGCAGGCTAACGGGCGGTGCAGCCAAAGTCTCCGTATTGTCCTCTGCCCTGTTCGGTTCTATATCAGGATCAGCCTCAGCCAACGTCGCCTCAACTGGATCAATCACCTTGCCAGCCATGCGGCGTCTGGGTTATCCCCGCTCTTTGGCAGGCGCTGTTGAGGCTGTCGCCTCTTCGGGTGGTCAAATCATGCCGCCGCTCATGGGCGCTGGCGCCTTTGTCATGGTTGAGCTCACTGGCGTACCTTATGAGGACATCATGCTCGCCGCTCTGCCAGCGGCACTGCTTTATTTTTTTGCGGTGTGGATGGGCATTAACGCATTCTCTAAACGGTATGACTTGCCAGGTGTCCCTGAAAGCGACCGACCCGCGACAAAGACGGTACTCATTACCACTGGATTTTTTGCCATTCCGTTTACTGTGCTGCTCTATGGCATGTTTGGACTGCGATTCACACCTCAATATGCCGCTTGCATGGCAATCGTTGTGGGCGCCTTGCTTTTATTGACTGACGATAAGTTTCGGTTTGAGCCCCGTCTCATTATTGGCCGTGTGGTGAGCGCCGCTGAAACATCTGGGCGACAGATCGCCATGATTGCTTCGATCATTTTGTGCGCTTCTCTAATTGTCGGTGTGCTTGGCATGACAGGCTTGGGCGTGAAAATCACGTCCATGATCTTATCTGGATCAGGTGGATTGCTGTGGCCTGCCGTTTTGTTGACTGCCCTGACGTGTCTTTTACTGGGTATGGAAGTGCCAACCACGGCAGCCTACGTAATCTGTGTCTCAGTTGCAGGCCCCGCCCTGACAGCGCTAGGCTTGGGCACACTTCAAACGCATTTGTTTGTGTTTTGGTTTGCCTTACTCTCAACCATCACCCCACCGGTTTGCGGTGCGGTTTTTATCGCTGCCGGCATGGTGGAAGAAAACTGGTTGAAGGTAGCCTGGAAAGCCATGGCCCTTGGCATCGGCCTTTACCTGATTCCGTTGGGTATGATCTCCACGCCTGAACTGATTGAACTCGGTAACCAGCCCGTTGCTGCTATTCTCGCAATGATCAAAGTAGGGGTTGCCACGACACTTGTGGCCTACGGCGTTATTGTGCCTGGTCGTCTTTGGAAACGATCGCTTGCCATCGTGGCTGGTCTGGTTCTTTTACTTTACCCGACGAACGCTTGACCTCAAGTGAACGCGAGCCAGCCCTGAATTGAACGGTAAATCACCGCGACTGAAGAAGACAAATAGACCAGCAATCCAAGGATGGAAAATAACAAAATAAAGGATGTCGTTCAGTTGGGTAAAAAACTTTCTTTGGTTATCCAGAGGGTTGCCGGGAAGCTCTCGCATTCAGTTTTCCTGATATGACGGTGTTCAGTACGAGTAACAAACTGCAGCCAGTCATGAATACGTAGAACATATTCACACCAGCGGCACGCATGATGTACCCGCAAATCAACGGACCAAGACAAGCACCAACGGCATAGGATATGACTAGCACAGCACTGAGGCTCACGCGGCGTTGACTTGACACCAAATCATTGGCGTAGGATCCAGCCAGCGGGTAGAGTGTGAACTGCACCACACCACTGATCGCAGCCACTGCCAGCAACAACCAGTACGGCACGGTTAACCAACCCCATAGAATGACGGTGATGACCGCCAAAACAATGCCGTTAATTTGGATCAACCGTTCCCGCCCAACGCGATCAGATAACCAACCGATTGGCCACTGCGCCAGCAATCCTGCACCCACGGCTGTTGACATGAAAAGAGCGACCTCGTTAGTACTGAATTCAAGACCCACGACGTAAACCGGTGCCAAAGCGTAGAACGCCGCTGAAATGTTGCCCGACAGAAATAGGGTAATGAGTGCTGCCGGTGCAACTTTAAAAAAGAAACCAAAATCAATTGGCGCTGGCAATTGTGGCGCTGGGTGTAAACGCACCGTCCACACGATGGGAATCAAGCCCACCACGTGGCAGATGGCCACCAAGGTCAGCGGGCGCAAATCCAGTGTGGGGTACATCATGATAGCCATTTGCCCGATGGCGGTTCCCAAGCCAGACATGACCAAGTAAAAAGAAAACACCCGACCTCTGTTTTGGTTTTCGATTTGCTCGTTAAGCCAACTTTCAATCATGATCAACTGAACCGCCATAGCAGCACCAGCGACCGCGCGAAGCAGTAACCAAACGGTCATGTGATCGATCAAAGTCTGGGTCAGCACCATCACTGAGCAGGCCGCTGCTGCCGCTGCAAAGGCACGCACATGACCAACCCGGACAATCATCAGGTGACCGACGCGTCCACCAATCACAAGACCAAAGTAGTAAGCCGATAAGAGCGCGCCAATCCAAACCTCGCTAACACCCTCAGCAGAAAGTTTAAGGCCCATGTAGACGTTGAAAAGCCCCACACCGAGGAGCATGACCAAGGTTGAGGTGAAGAGCGAAGAAAAAGAAGCGAGAGTGGCAAACATAACGTTTATCGGTGTGCTTCTAAGATTAACGTGCCGTCAGTCGCCGTGACAAAGGAAACACGATGCATGTTGTCAGTCTAAGTCACAACTGTCTCACCGTGTCCATATCGGCGTTCAATGCCCGAAAAAAAAACCGATCCCATCGGATCGGTTTTTTGCCTGACAGGTGACTTAGACTGACAGGTGAGTGCTCATTGCCTCAGCTGAGCTGACTTCAAAAGCGCCAGGTGCTTCGATGGCCAGCGTCGTGATCACGCCATCTTCAATGATGGCTGCATAGCGTTGTGAGCGAATGCCCATGTTGCGCGCTGTCAAATCAAGCTCCAAACCCATGGCTTTGGTCCAAGTGGCTGCGCCATCACCGAGCATGCGAACCTTGCCATCGACCTTTTGCTCACGGCCCCATGCGCCCATCACAAAAGCGTCGTTAACCGCCACGCACCAGATTTCATCAACCCCTTTGGCCTTGATGGCGTCATGGTGGGCCACAAACCCAGGCAAATGCTTAGCAGAGCATGTTCGCGTAAAAGCACCGGTCAAAGCAAACATCAAAATCTTTTTGCCCTTTACCAAATCAGCCACTTCAAAATTGTTTGGTCCCACCGAGCACGCGGCGGTTTCGGTTTCAATAAACTCGGTCAGCGTACCGTCAGGGACGCGATCTCCAACTTTAACTGTCATTTGATGTTCTCCGTTTGAGCCACCTTGGTGGCGAATGTTCGTGTGGCGTATCATAGGGCACTTGAAACCGCTGTGTACACATGCCCTTTGAGTCTATGACTATTTTCCCATGAAATCAGTCGCCTCTATATTGTCACGCTTGTTTGGGGATTGGACCCAAGAGGTTAACGCCCGCTCTTTGCGATCAGATACGATCGCAGGCTTACTGGGTGCCATGTTGGTGCTACCCCAAGCGATCGCGTTTGCCATGCTGGCGGGTTTGCCGCCCCAATACGGCCTATACACTGCCATTGTGCCCTGCGTGATCGCTGCAATGTTCGGCTCTAGCCGTCACGTGATGTCTGGGCCCACCAATGCTTTGTCACTGGCACTATTCGCGATGCTCACGCCATTGGCGATTGCCGGTAGCAGCGAGTACATTCAGCTTGCCCTCACTGTGACCATCATGGTGGGTTTGATTCAAGCGGCCATTGGATTGCTCAAGCTTGGCATGCTAGCCAACTTCATATCGCCTGCCGTTCTCGGTGGGTTCACCAGCGGTGCGGCTGTTTTGATTGCACTGCATGCCGTGGGTGATGCCATTGGCGTGAAAGCGACAAACGTGTCAGGTGCCATTGCAACGGCCAGTTTCTATGTTTCTCACCTTGACGCCATTGCTTGGGCCAGCCTAATCGTGAGCCTATCGACAGCCGCCTCAGCGCTGATCGTAAAGCGATTTTTGGGTGCAAGATGGCCCTACATGCTTGTTGGGCTTCTGATCGGAGCGCTCATTGGCGTTGCCTTAAATGCCTTGACGACCCCTGCGAGCTGGGGTGACGTGCAGCAAGTGGGCCGCATACCCTCAGCCATACCGCAGTTGCAATTGCCCACCGTTAATTGGGACCAGTTGCCAGAGCTGTTTGGCATTGCCTTTGCTCTGAGCATTGTGGCGCTGGGTCAATCGACCTCAATTGCCAAGGCACTTGGCCTGCGATCCGGTCAAATCATCGATCCCAATAAAGAGTTCTGGGGTCAAGGCTTATCAAACATTGTGGGTGGGGTTTTTTCAAGTTACGTTTCCTGCGGGTCCCTCAACCGCTCATTGCCTAACTTTGAAGCAGGCGCCAAAACCCCACTGGCCTCGGTCGCCAGTGCCCTGATTTTGATCAGCGCGGTGGCCTTGTTTGGCTCAGCGCTCGCTTTCTTACCACAGGCCGCGATCGCCGCGCTCTTGCTACTGGTGGCTTGGTCTTTGTTTGATTTGCCGCGATGGCAGACCCTCTGGCACCAACAACGCACCGAATTTCTAATTGCTGTCGTCACTGCCAGTGCCACGGTGTTGATGCGAATGGAAATGGCTATTTTGCTGGGAATGCTACTTTCACTCCTAGTCTATCTCAATCGTACATCGAAACCGGCTGTGCGATTGATGGGGTTTTTGTCGCGCAGCCCCAGTCGACACTTAGAGAATATCGAACACAGCGAGGGCGAAGCGGTTTTAACGTGTCCGCAGCTCACCATGATCAGGATGGAGGGCGCGGTGTACTTTGGTGCCACAGCCCACGTCTCAGCGCGTCTGGCTGAGCTGCGTCGAGGCGCCAATAGCCCTAAACACCTGTTGGTCATGTCGCGTAGCATGAACTTTGTTGACCTCTCTGGCGCCGAACTTTGGGAGCAAGAGCGGTTGGCTCGTCGCAATATGGGCGGTGATCTTTACTTTCATCGTCCTCGCGATGAGGTTCTTAAGATGTGGCAACGAACCGGTTTCACTGAGCGACTCGGGCCTGACCACATTTTTCAAACAAAAGAGCAAGCCATTGCCACGATTTTCGCCACACTAGACCATGACATCTGTAGACAATGCCGTGTCAGGGCATTTAAAGAGTGCGCGTCAATCGAACCTCCTGAGCCACTGGCAGCCACAGCCCCTGCTTTAGAGACAAACCCGATAACCAAAAGTTAAATGCTTTTTAATGGTTTGGACATGGCTGGCATGGTTTGTGTATTGCCGCGGAACGCTCGGGTTTTCATTACCAAGGTTAACCCGAATCATCGTTGTAGCAAATGGCAGGCGATACCATTAATCGACTTAAACGCACCGCCAATGTGCAAAGTGCACCGTTAAAATGCGCCGTATCGCATTGACATGACGCGCCGCACAAACCCGGTGCAGACAGCGTTCAACCCGTTCATTAAGACTTCTTTGAGCCGTCACAATTTAGTAGTATGAAGAAAGAAACACTGCTAATCTGTTTATTGACTCAGGTCACTGAGGCAGCTTTTCGCAAACTGGAGAAAAACATATGCGTATTTCATACAAGAATTTATTGGCTACCGCGGCAATGGCAACATTGTCTTTTGGCGCTGTGGCACAAACCACCTGGAACATGGCCACACCATACCCTGAAGCAGAGTTTCACACCCGCAACATTCAGCAATTTGTTGCTGACGTGGAGAAGTTGTCTGGTGGTGAGCTAAAAATCACTGTGCACTCAGCCCAGTCCCTTTTCAAGCACCCTGAAATACCTCGCGCCGTGCGCACCGGTCAAGTTGAAATCGGCGAAACGCTGATGGCCAACCTGAGCAACCAAAACCCCATTTTTCAAGTTGACGCCATTCCCTTCTTGGTTACCGGATATGACAGCGCAAAAAAATTGTGGCAAGGTCAGCGTCCTTTCGTTGAATCCTACCTGAAAGACCAAGGCATGCGTTTTGTTTACGCTGTGCCATGGCCAGGCCAAGGCTTTTACACCAAAAACGAAATCAAAAGCATCGCCGACATGGAAGGCATTAAGTTTCGCACCTACAACTCAACCACAGAAAAAATGGTTTCGTTAATGAAAGGTGTGCCAACCACAGTGGAAGCCGTTGAAATTCCTCAGGCGTTTTCTGCTGGCATCGTTGACGCCATGGTGACATCTGCCGCCACCGGCGCTCGTACAGAAGCATGGACGTTCTCAAACTACTACTACGATACGCAAGCTTGGATGCCCAAAAACATGATTTATGTGAATGAGGCAGCCTTCAAGCGCTTGAGCCCCAAAGCTCAAAAAGCCATTGTTGACGCAGGTAAAGCCGCTGAAACACGCGGCTGGAAGATGAGCGAAGAGGTTTTCACCGAAACCACAAACATCTTGAAAGACAAAATGAAATACCGTCAACCCAGCGAGCAATTGACCAAGGCCTTGGCTCAGATCGGTGACGTCATGTCTGTAACATGGGCCGAAGCGGTGGGCACCAATGCAGAGAAGATTTTGGCGCCTTTGCGTTAAACAACTCTAGTGATCGCAAAGCCGGCGCAACCCGCCGGCTTTGTTTTTCTTGGAAAGAACACCATGTTCGGTAAATTTCTTGATCGCCTTTTCACATGGAGTGGCTACCTCGCTGGCGTTTTTTTAGTCACTATCGCCATCTTGGTCGTCGCACAAATTGTGGCACGCTGGTTCAACACGCAAATCCCGTCAGCAGACGAGTTCGCGGGCTACAGCTTAGCTGCCAGCAGTTTTCTGGGCTTGGCTTATTCGTTTCGCTCGGGTTCCCATATCCGTGTCACCCTGCTGACCGATCGCTTGTCTTCCAAAATTCAACGTGTGATGTTAATTGTGATATTGATTTTTGCGTTCGCCATGATCGCCATCTGGGCGTTCAATTCGATTGCGCTCGTTCACGAAAGTTGGCAGTACAAGGAAGTGTCAACAGGCATTCTCAAGTACCCGCTCTGGATTCCCCAGCTCAGCATGGGTATCGGTGTGACGCTGTTTTGTTTGGCGATTCTCGAAGACTTGGTCAACGTGATTCGCGGTAAAGAGCCAAACTTTGAAAAAAACAAAGAACAGGTAATGGACTAAACCATGGATGTCTCAACGATTGGTTTGATTGTGGCAGTCATCATGCTAGTGCTATTGGCATCTGGCGTTTGGGTGGCTGTCACGCTAATGTCAGTAGGCTTGATCAGTATGTTGTTGTTCTCGCACGCACCGGCGATGACGATTCAATCAACAGTGATCTGGGGCCAAAGCTCGAGCTGGGCGCTGACCGCACTACCCTTATTCATCTGGATGGGAGAAATCCTTTATCGCACGCGCTTAGCCAAAGACATGTTTGAAGGATTGTCACCATGGCTGGCTGGTTTCCCTGGGCGACTGATACACATCAATGTGGTCAGCTGTGGCATTTTTGCTGCCGTGTCTGGATCTTCTGCGGCAACCACCGCAACCATCGGTCGAATCACGATTCCCGAGTTAATCAAACGTGGCTACGATGAAAAAACCACCATCGGCAGTCTGGCGGGCTCTTCAACGCTGGGCTTTTTGATTCCACCTTCGATCATCATGATTGTGTACGGTGTGGCCGCAGACGTATCCATTACTCGACTCTTTATCGCCGGTGTACTGCCTGGTCTCATGCTAATGGTGCTGTTTATGGGTTACTTGGCCGCTTGGTCAATGCTCAACGCATCGAAAGTCCCTGCGCGTGAACCAAAGATCCCATTCTGGCAGCGAATTCGCGAGACCGCGAAACTATTTCCTATCGTTTTGTTGATGATCGCTGTTATCGGATCCATCTATGCCGGCATTGCCACGGCGACAGAAGCCGCCGCAGTGGGGGTGGTTGGTGCCTTGTTGATTGCTCTTTTTACGGGCTCATTAAACAAGAACAGCTTCATCGACAGTGTGTTGGGTGCCACCCGCACCAGCGTCATGGTGTCATTTATCTTGGCTGGCGCTGCCTTCTTGTCAACCGCCATGGGCTTCACAGGCATTCCTCGTGAACTTTCGGTGTGGGTGGGCACTTTAGGCTTGGGTAAGTTCGAACTGCTTTTGGCCTTGACCGTACTTTTCATCATCATGGGCTGTTTTTTGGATGGCATCTCCATTGTGGTGCTAACAGCTGCTGTCATCATGCCAATCATTAACCAAGCGGGCATCGACCCTATCTGGTTCGGTATTTTTATGGTGGTCGTGATTGAAATGTCGCAAATCACACCGCCGGTGGGTATTAATCTGTTTATTCTGCAGTCAATGACAGGCAAAAACTTGTGGTACGTTGCCAAAGCGGCTTTCCCTTTCTTTTTGTTGCTCGTGGTTGCAACCATTTTGCTCATCTTGTTTCCAGAGATTGCCACTTGGCTGCCGGACACCATCAGAAACTAACCCAAGTGTCCATTGTTTGATCACGAACGACCAACGGCATGCCGTTGGTCGTTCGCTGAAATCAATCAATCACGGCAGATGACCACTTTATTGGAGAGAGCATGTCTTCAATCGACACAATCCGGCAAAACCACCCTGATAACACGCAGCCGTGGCACGAGCTAAGCACACAGCAACTCAAACAAGCAGGCCTGAACATTTCAGACACCGAACAGCGTAAGATCAACAAAAGCTTGACGCGTTTAAATGCCGCACTCATCGCCGCAGGGTTTGATTGGACGCCAAACGTTAACGAAACTGAAGACATCAAGGCCGCCTTACGTTACAAAGAAAATTTTGAGACTTACTTGGCCACTTATCGATGAGTAGTGCTCTACCCAACACGATTTCGGGATTCCAAAACGCTTTGGAACGGGGCGAAATCGGCTTAAAAGAGTCAACAAACCACCAATTCGAACGCTTCGCCACACTGGGCCAACGTTTACGTAGCGTGACGGACTACTTTGAGCAGGAAACAACGGGAGAGTCTTTTGGCCCCCAACCATTGACTGGCGTGGCATTGGCGCATAAAGATATTTTTGATCTTAAAGGGCGCTTACCTGGCTTGGGGCGTGGTCGAGGTCATACAAAGCCAGGTGTTCAAACCGCGTGCGCCATCACACCATTGCAGCAATCAGGCGCCCTTAACCTTGGGGCGCTGCCCATGGCCGAGGACGCTTGTGCAGCAACCGGTCAAACAGCGAATCTACCAACACCGCTGAATCCGCTCGGCAAACACTTGGCGGTTGGTGGGTCATCGAGCGGCAGCGCTGTTGCAGTGGCCGCCGGCATGGTTTACGCCTCTTTGGGCACAGACACAGCAGGCTCTGTCCGTATGCCAGCCATGACATGCGGTGTGATGGGTTTAAAAACCACCCATGGGCTGATCAGTACCGAGGGGGTCGCCCCTCTTTCGCCTAGCCTAGACTCAGTGGGCATCTTGGCGCGTAGCGTTCAGGATTTGAGCTGCATTTTGGGGGTTTTGGTTAAGGACATTCAATCAAAGTCTGTGTCACAACCCCTGCGCACGGCATTTTGGCTCGAAGGCGTCAGTCTAAGCGACGAGGTCAGCGGCTTGATTGAAACCGTGTTTAAAAGGTATGGACAATATTCAATTGACCTTTCTAAACACGAACAGCGTGCCTCAACCTTGCAACAATTGGTCATGGCTTACGAAACAGGGCAAACCCATCAATGGCGCATTGCTCAGCGACTGGCATGTCAACAGGTGACCGCACTTGGCATGATTGGCCTGGCCACACCCCACTCTTGGTTTATCCAGGCAATCAGAACTCGGCAACAGTGCACGCAGGCGTTTATTGATGGTGCTTTTGCACAAGCCGATGTACTGTTACTGCCCCTACAGGTCGCACCAGTGCCACAAATTGACGAAGTTTACACAGACATGAGCACCTTTGAACCCGCCAAGCTATTGGCGCTACATCGCTACTGCGGCTGGATAAACTATTTGGGTCTGCCAGCGCTGTCAATACCTGTCGGCCTCGATAGCCGAGGACTACCTATTAGCATCCAACTCGTTGCCCGGCCTTTTCATGAGCACCACTTATTATCAGTTGCTGAGCAATTACAGCATGATCTTATCGGCGAAGACGGCATCAAGCCAGTCTGCCAAATTTAGGAGCACATCGCATGAGCAAAATACAAGCCGCTGAAGCATTAAAGCCTTATAGAGTTCTGGACCTTTCACGCGTTCGCGCCGGCCCAAATTGCGTGCGCGTTTTGACCGATTTTGGGGCCGACGTTATTCGTATCGAACCCCCAAAAGGTGTTGATCCAAACGAGGCTATGTTTGCGGCCAATCGCCATGGGGGTGATTTTCAGAACCTCAATCGCAATAAGCGCTCATTGACCTTGAACCTGAAAAAGCCAGGGGCACTTGACATTTTCATGAAGCTCGTTGAAACCGCTGATGTGGTGGTTGAGAACTGGCGTCCTGATGTCAAAAACAAACTCGGTTTGGATTACGAGTCGTTGGCCAAAGTCAATCCACGGATCATCTTGGCCAGCATCTCAGGCTATGGTCAAACAGGCCCATATGCGACTCGGCCCGGTTTTGATCAAATCATGCAAGGCATGGGCGGACTCATGTCAGTGACGGGCTTTCCTGAAGGCAGCCCTGTGCGTGCCGGGTTGGCTGTGGCAGACATGAGCGCAGGGCTATATGCCGCGCTCGGAATTTTGGTGGCTTTGTTAGAGCGAGAGCGCTCTGGCAAAGGCCAATGGGTACACGCCTCGTTGTTGCATGCCCAAATCGCCATGATGGATTTTCAGGTATCGCGCTACCTCAACGATGGCGATACGCCCACAC
>CALBEY010000045.1 GCA_937888805.1 uncultured Burkholderiaceae bacterium | reverse complement strand
TTTGTTATCTCGGACTTTTTAACCGCGCCAGACTGGGATAAGGCGCTAATCGCTTTGGCCAGTCGTCACGATGTGGTGGCCATACGCTTGGTCGACCCATTGGATCAACAATTACCCAACATGGGGATGTTGACTTTACGCGATGCTGAAACCAATCAGCAGGTCTTTATCGACAGCGGTGATCCCAGCTTTAGGCGTCGCTTTGCGCAGCAGACACAAGACCACGAAAACGCCTTACTGCGCACGCTCACCCGCGCTGGTGTGGACTGTCTTGAACTGAGTACCAACAGCACCGCTCACGAGGACTTGTTGCAATTTATCGGTCAACGGCAGCGCTTTTTGCGGCAAACTAGCACGGGACCCGCACATGTTTGACGACTGGCGTGGACCACTCTGGTGGCAAGCGGCCGACCTGACTTTTATTTGGCCGATCCTGTTATGGCTTTTGTTACTGATACCGATGGGCATGCTGGCCTATCGCCTCATGCGCCCGCGCCGCACCTTTGAATTTTGGGGTTTCTCAAGCGGCTTGCTGGTGATCATTGGTCTGGTCTTATTGATCTCGGCCATTGCCCGACCACAAATGCAAGTCAGCACGCCCTCGCGTGCTGATCGACTGATGGTCGTGCTCGATATTTCTGGCAGCATGCGCGCCGACGATGTGGCACCAAGCCGATTCGATGCCGCCAAAATCACCATCAATGAATTGCTTGATCAGCAACCCGCAAACCTGCGCGTCGGCTTGGTGACGACCGCCGCCACCGCCACCCTAGTTCAAACACCCACCACCGACCGAGAGGCGCTAAAAGCAGCCATCGATGGCATCTCCTTACAAACCGGATCGGCTTTGGGCAGTGGTCTGCTAATTGGCTTGTCTGAGCTCCTGCCCAGTGCGGGCATTGATGTGCAAAAAATCATGAATGCCAGCATCAATCGCAATGACACTTCAGGCACGCCCGAATGGCAACCGGACCCTGAAAAAACAGTGCTCCCAGGCTCAAACCGGGCGGTGGCCATGGTCTTGATCTCAGATGGGGAATCCAATGTCGGACCAAGTGCGATGGCCATGGCACAGCTTGCCGCCCAATTCGGCGTTAGGATTCACACCGTGGGCATTGGCACAAACCAAGGTGCTGTCGTCAAAGCCGAAGGGATTTCACAGCGTGTGCGTCTGGACGAGTCGTTATTAACTGAAATCGCGCAAACCACGATCGGGCAGTCTCACCTTGGCGCCACCGCTGAAGATTGGCGCGCCATCTATCAGGCCATTGACGCCAGCATTCAGTTTGACAATCGTCAACCGATTGAGATTTCGGCGCCACTCATGGGTCTTGGCTTGCTGCTGATCTTAATCGGTATGGTGATCCGCTTGTTTCGCCAAGGGCGCATCCTGTAGCCCCAGTTTGCCAGCGGAAAACTTAAAACGTGTTGGGCCTGGCGCGAACTGGCGCGCGCATGTGATAACGTTACCGATTAAGGATCGTTTGACTTGATCCGGTCGACACCAGTGCTGTAAAAATGCCACCCACTAAAAACACCCTATCCGACGGTCAATTGGCCTTGCTCGTTCTATTTATCTGCTTTGCATTTAACATGGCAGGCCGGGGCATTGCGGATACCTATGTCGCTTTTCTCTTGCCACTTGAGACGGAGTTTGGCTGGAGCCGCTCGGGCATTTCGAGCGTGTATTCGATCTACATGCTGGCAAACGGCCTTTCAGCCCCATTTATTGGCGTGCTGTTTGATCGCTGGGGACCGCGAGTGGTCTACACCACCGGCATCCTGATCATGGGCTCTGCCTACGTCACAGCGGGTCACTTAAACGAATTGTGGCAATTCCATTTCTTTATTGGCTTGGCTGGTGGCATCGGGATTTCAGCGCTTGGCATGGTGCCATCGACGAGCCTCATCAGCCGGTGGTTTCGTGGCAACACCAGCACTGCCATTGGCATCGCTTATGCTGGATTTGGTGCCGGTAGCCTCTTGGTCGTACCCTTTGCGCAGTACCTGATCGATTGGCAAGGCTGGCGTACCGCTTACTTTGTGCTGGGTGGCATTCTTCTGGGCTTTCTGCCCATCGTGCTGGTCTTGCCCTGGAAACGTATCAAGGCCGGTCGCCAAGAACCCAATGCACCTGTTTTGCCGGTCGGTAAAGCCCAACTAAGTCTTGAGCCCTTGCGACAAGCCATGAAAACCCGAGCGTTTTGGGCGTTAGCACAGGTTTTTTTCTTCACCGCATTCGCCATCTACATCATTTTGGTGCAAACCATCGTCTTTTTAGTGGAATCCGGTTTCACACCGCTACAAGCCGCAACGGCCTTTGGTATGGCCGGCATGCTGTCGGTCATCGGCGTGAGCACGGCTGGATTCATGGCCGATAAGTTTGGCGCGCGACCAACGGTTACGGCAAGCTTTATTTGCACCTTTCTAGGCATTGTCTTGTTGTTTGTTTTGTCGTACTTTCCTTCGCAATGGGCTTTGGCTTTGTTTGTGTTGCTGTTTGGCATTGCGCAAGGCGCCCGCGGCCCCATCGTGTCAACCATTTCAGCACGCGCCTTCCCCGGCAAAGCCCAAACCACCATTTACGGCACAATCTATGCGTGTATGTCGATAGGAGCGGCCTTAGGCGCTTACACTTCAGGCCTACTCTATGATTTGAGTGGCTCATATCGGTTGGGGTTTGCATTCTCCATGGTGAGCGTTCTTTTGGCGGTCACTCCATTTTGGACCTCGTCAGCAATCGCCGCACCCCGACCGAAAGCCTAATCAAGTCTCGCTTTAAACGGAGGCTATCGATGCAAGTTTGGCAACGTTTGGCACTGGTATTGGGTACTGTAAGCGTCAGCGCGTGTAGCTCAATTCAGTTTGGGTACAACAATGCGCCCTCGCTGCTTCAGTACCAGATGGACAGCTACCTAGATCTGAGCGATCGCCAAGAAGAAATCTTGGCACAAGAGTTGTCGACACTTCAATCGTGGCACCGTCAACAGGCGCTGCCAGACTACGCGGCCATGTTGCGGTCATGGGCCGAAGATCTATCCGTCAAAAAAACACTAACAGTCGATGACATTCTTCAAAAACAGGACCGCTTACAGGCGGCCTTGTTGGTACTCGGCCAAGAGTCAGCGGTTCGTCTCGCCTCCCTTGTTTTGACGCTAGGTCCCGAGCAAAAAAAACGGTTGCGCGAGCGCTTTGATGATGGCAATAGAGACTATGCCCTTGAAAATCAACGCTCCCCCAAAAAAATGGAGGCTGATCGCCGCGAACGGTTTGTCAAACAATACGAACGCTGGTTGGGTGACTTAACGCGCGAGCAGATGCAAACGCTGGATCAATGGCTCTTGAGCCAACCCAACAACTCACAACTTTGGGGACAAGAGCGCATCGCCCGGCAAGAGGCCCTGCTCAGCCTACTGGCAAAAGCCAAAGAAAGTGGCTCTGCCCAACAAGCGGCTGTGGCTTTACATGACTACTTTCAAAGTTTGAGTCGTTACCGGATCGCCGAGTTGCAATCTCAA
>CALBEY010000044.1 GCA_937888805.1 uncultured Burkholderiaceae bacterium | reverse complement strand
GACCTTCATTTTTAGTCGCCTTTGGGCCTTTGCCGCGGGCCGCTGATCCTTTTTGTTGTTGGATCAAGTAGATGGGTCGTGCTTTGACTTCCTCAAATATTCGGGCGACGTACTCACCCACAATGCCCAGCGAGAGCAAGTTAATCCCCGAAAAAAACAAAAGAATAGTCACAATTGTGGGCCACCCAGCCACATCGCTGGCGAACATCAGGTGTTTGATCACAATAAAAATGCCATACATTAGCGCGCAAAACGACACCACAAAACCCACAATGCTCACAGCCCGCAGAGGCCACGTGGTGAAAGACATCAATCCGGCCAAGGCTAGGCGCCAAAGCTTAAACACATCAAAGTGACTGCGTCCCGCGTGACGTCCTTGTGGCTTGTAGGGTAAAGCTTGCGTGCGAAACCCAACCCAAGCGTAGAGCCCTTTCATGAAACGATTGCGCTCTGGGAGCATTAACAAAGACTGAACCACCGCCCGATCCATCAACCGAAAATCACCCGCATGGGGCGGCACTTGAACGCCTTGTTCAGTGCGTAGTAATGAGTAAAACAACTTAGTCCCCACCCGCTTGAGCCATGGCTCATCTTCACGGCTGGTGCGCACGGCGTAGACCATGTCAACGCCACTTTCCCAGCAAACGACCATTTCACGGATTAATTCAGGCGGGTGTTGCAGATCGGCATCCATGAGAACCACCACATCACCTTGTGCAGCCTCAATACCAGCCGTTAAAGCGGCCTCCTTGCCAAAGTTGCGTGACAGTTGAATAAAACGAAACCCCAAGGTGCTACACCATGTTTGCATCAACAGGGCTGTGGCATCAACACTGCCATCATCGACCACTAACACTTCCCAATCCGACCCGGACTCAGTGAGGATCTGCTGCAGTTTAGGTAGCAGAACAGCCAAGTTATCTATTTCGTTAAAAGCAGGAATAACCACAGATACGCAAGCGTTGGTTACGCTGCGGGCGCTCTCAACCATTGGTTTTGGTGAGTTTTGTGATGAGTCATTCATAAATTACATTTGGTGGATTCAAGTACGAAGTGCAACTTTGATTAATCAGGTGGGTTGGCTGAGAATGTTCTAGCATCTCAGATTTCCAGACCGCCAAGTCAAAGTCACCTTATGAGCTACAAACATCTCAGCCAAACTGAACGTTATCAGATTTATGCGCTTATGAAAGCAGGACATTTGCCCGTCGAGGTTGCCAAACTGCTGGGTCGACACAAGTCGTCGATCAGCAGAGCGCTTTCGCGCAACACGATCAAGAAGTGGCTTCGCGCCCCGGGCAACGTGGAGCCGAAGTACAGACGAATGCCCGAGGACACAAAGCTCTCTGCCTTTGAGCCCTTTCTGCGAGCGGCGCTCAAAGCCGATCGCCTACGACACAAAGAGTCAAGACGCACGGCTAGAGCCTTGTTTCATCAGATCAAGGCCCAGGGCTATGAGGGTGGCTACAGCCGAGTGACTGATTTCATTCGGGCCACGCATGAGGCTGAGGGACGGGATAGCCGAGCCTTTGTGCCACTGACCTTCGAGAATGGTGAGGCGTTCCAGTTTGACTGGGGTGAGCAAGACATGTTGGTCGGTGACGTGTTTCATGAAGTGCAGGTAGGGCATATGAAGCTGTGTGCCAGCCGTGCATTCTTCCTGGTGGCTTATCCGACTCAGAGCCATGAGATGCTCTTTGATGCGCACACCCGTTCCTTTGCTGCCTTTGGCGGCATCCCCAAGCGTGGCATCTACGACAACATGAAGACGGCGGTCGACAAGGTTGGTTCGGGCAAGAACCGCAAGGTCAATAAGCGGTTTAAAGCCATGTGCAGCCATTACCTGTTTGACCCCGACTTCTGTAACCGTGCCGCTGGTTGGTAGAAAGGCATTGTTGAGAAGAACGTGCAAGACAGCCGTCGTCGTATCTGGCTAGAGGCACGGGAGAAGCGGTTTGGCTCCTTTGTGGAGTTAAACGATTGGCTTACCAACCGTTGCTTGGATACGTGGCATGAGGTCAAGCACCCTAAGTACACCGAGCTCACCATCGCCGAAGCATTGGAGATTGAACGCGAGCACCTGATGCCCGAGCCCTTTGACGGGTATGTGGAGAGGACCTCAAGGGTTAGCAGCACTTGCTTAGTCTCAGTCGCTCGCAACTGGTACTCAGTGCCCTGTGAGTGGGCGGGCAAACTCGTGAGCACTCGTCTTTACCCCACGCATGTTGCCGTAGCGTCGGGTGACCAGATCGTGGCGCGCCATGACCGGTTAAGCGGTCGCTCTCAAACGGCCTACGACTGGCAGCACTGTATCGATCTGGTTCAGCGCAAGCCCGGGGCTTTACGCAATGGCGCTCCGTTTCTGGACATGCCAGAGCCGCTGCAGCGACTGCGAACGGCATTGATGCGCCATGATGGTGGGGATCGGACCATGGCCGAGGTGCTGGCCATGGTGCCCCAGTCAGGTCTAGATGGTGTGTTGGTGGCTGCCTCACTGGTGCTTGAAGATGCAAACCCCAGCGGTCAGGTCAGCATCGAACATGTCAAGAACATCTTGGCTAGGCTAAACAGCCCACCGATACCGGATCCGGTCGCCACCACGCTAACCGTCAAAGATGTACCGGTGGCTGACACCGCCCGTTACGATCGCCTGCGTCCGATGGGCCAAGCTACTCAGGAGGTGCGTCATGCGTCCTGATATCTTAGAAAGCCTGAAGTCGCTTCGCCTGCACGGCATGGTCATGGCTTGGGAGGAGATCCTGGAAAATGGTGGAACCAGTCAAGTGGAAAGCGGCATGTGGTTGCTAGAACATCTGCTACAAGCCGAGGACACCAACCGTGGGTTGCGCTCAATTGCGCATCAGATGAAGTCAGCCAAGTTCCCCATTCATCGCGATCTGGCAGGGTTTGACTTCGCTGCGTCGCCAGTTGACAAGGCACTAATCTCGAGCCTGGCTGACCTGTCCTTTACCGAGCAAACACACAACGTGGTGCTCATCGGCGGGCCGGGCACGGGCAAGACACATCTGGCCACCGCCTTGGGTATCTCAGGCATTACCCAGCATGGCAAGAAGGTGAGGTTCTGCTCTACCGTTGACTTGGTCAATGCGCTGGAGAACGAGAAGCTCATAAACAAGACCGGGCGCATTGCCCAAAGCTTGGGCAGGCTAGATCTGGTGATCCTCGATGAGCTGGGCTATCTGCCATTTAGCCAAGCGGGCGGTGCATTGCTGTTTCACTTGCTCTCCAAGCTCTATGAGCACACCAGCGTCATGATCACCACCAACCTGACGTTTGCCGAGTGGTCACGGGTGTTTGGCGATGCCAAGATGACGACAGCCTTGTTAGACCGACTGATTCACCATTGCCACATCGTGGAGGCTGGCAATCAGTCCTACCGCTTCTTGCACAGTGACCGTCAGGCCAAGAGCAAGATCATAGCAAGAGAGCAAAGCAAACGGCAAAAACAAGCCGAGACCAACCCATTGATGGAGGAGCAAGAGCCGTTCTAGAGGGCTCAATCGGAACCCCGTGAGGGCGTAGCCCGAAGCGGGGTTCCGATTGAAAGAAAAACGGATAACGAAACCAACAAACAGGTATAGTTATCCACAGCTGATGCAATTCAAGTCAGCAAAAGCCCCTGGTCAAAATTCAATCGGCACAGGTGGTCAGTTT
>CALBEY010000043.1 GCA_937888805.1 uncultured Burkholderiaceae bacterium | reverse complement strand
CCCCAGCTAACGGCACCGACGTCTCGTTAAATACCGTCAACACCTCGTGGCGCTCCTGCGCACCGAGCAGTGACACTGACCACAGCGGCGCCTGCGCATCACGTACCGCCGCTGTCACCAAACGCTCAAACTGGCGCGCCCACGACTGCACCGTCGATGCCTTAAATAACGAACGGTCATACTCCAAATGTCCAGCAATACTGCCATCGGGCTTGGGTGACAAATTAAGCAACACATCAAACCGCACACGCGGTGTCGCAGGCTCCAAATGCTCCACCTGTAAGCCCTCAAGACCAAAATACGCCGTATCTTGAAGCTGCCAATTAAACCAAGCCTGAAACAAGGGCGTGTGCAATAGAGACCGAGGTATTGCCAGGTCATCCACAAGGCGTTCAAAAGGAACGTCTTGGTGCATTAAAGCGTCAACAAGACTTGACTTAACAGAGGCGATTAATTCTTCGACACACGCCTCGCCGTGGAACTTTACCCTCAGCGCAATCGTATTAACAAAGAAACCAACCACACTGTCTAAACCAGACTGTGACCTTCCTTCCAGAGGAAAACCTATGACCACATCTTTTTGTCTGGATAGCCGGCCTAAGAGCAACGCGTAGCATGACATCAATATTGCAAAAGGCGTCGTACTAAATTGTTTGGCAAAACGCTCAAGACCATCAACCGTGGTGCGCTCCAAATTAATCACAGTAAACCCGGCCAAGCGAGCGCGATCAGAATACCTAACAAAATCCGTCGGTAAAGTGAGTAGCTCAGGCGCATCAGTAAGTTGCTTGCGCCAATATGAAAGTTGCCGATCCAATTCGTCGGTACCTTCGAGTAAGCCACGCTGCCAAGAGGCATAGTCCGCATAGGTCAAGGAAACGGTTTTTAAATCAGCGGCAATACCACTGAGTCGCGCCCGGTAAGACGCCTCAAGCTCTTTGGCAATAATACTGATCGACGTGGCATCACTTGCAATGTGATGCATAACCACAATAAACACGTGCTCTTGTGCTGAAATCTTAAGCAGACGTGAGCGGATCAATGGCGCATGAGCAAGATCAAATGGGGAATTTGACGCCGTTTCGATTTCAAATGTTATCTGAGCAGATTGCTCGGTCACACTGAGCTCTGTCAGGTCTTTTACCTCTATTAAAGGACCACTACCAAGATCGTTTAAAGCAATACCAACCGGATCACCGTCTTGGTCAATAATGACCGTGCGAAGGGCCTCGTGCCGAGAAACGATATCGACCACCGCATTCTCAAGTGCTGTTTGATCGAGGGCGCCCAAAAGACGAACAGCAAGAGGCATGTTGTAGCCAATGGCGCCAGCCTCAATGCGATCGATGGTCCAAAGGCGGACTTGACCGTACGAAAGCACACGAAATTCATTCCATGAGCCTTCACCCTGCTCAATCAAAGGCAGTTGTTGGCGGGTGTTTGTCCCGATAGTGTTGGCTAACGATTCAACCGTCTGATTCTCAAACAAAGCACGCAATGGTAGATCAACACCCGTCTGTGTCCGGACCTTTGAA
>CALBEY010000042.1 GCA_937888805.1 uncultured Burkholderiaceae bacterium | reverse complement strand
TCAAGTGTATCGGAAAAGATTTGTAAACCTTGGTCGGGGTTTCCCCTTGGATAAGGAAACTTAAGTTTGGTTTGTATGGTTTTAAATCGAATGTTTTCAATATGAACAATAAAAAATTAACCTGTTGTCAAAGGACATTGATGTGACCTACACCCAAGTTTTTACATACGGCTCGTTGATGTTTGAAAATATTTTTGAAGGGGTAACGGGAGAACGGTGCCCACACCAGCGGGCCATCCTCAAACGGTGGTCTCGCCACGCACTTCTGAATAAGACATACCCAGGGGCTGTAAACGCTGAAGACCCATCGGCCAAAATTGATGGCGTCTTGTGGCTTCATGTCTCTGATCAGGCTCTGCAGAAGTTAGACACTTTCGAAGGTAGTCCCTACTGTAGGGAATGGGTCACGGTTTTGGTCGAAAACAACACGCCTCAAAAGGCTTGGATTTACCGCTGGGTCGACGATTCACTGATTTGTGGTGAATGGGATGTTGCGAAGTTTACCCAGCAACACCAAGCAGATTTTTTGGCGCACCATTGGCAGCCACCTCAGGGATCGACCCCACAGCATGATAATTGAAACCGATCAAACCAACCGCGCAACAAAACCCAGCTAAACTAAACACGAGCAATTCTTTGAACGGGCAACCATGACGCAATCAACCCCTACCAAAATCTTGGTTGTCTTTGGCACAAGACCTGAGGCCATCAAAATGGCGCCTGTTGTGCATGCCTTGCAAGCTCTGGATACCATTGAAACTGTTGTGTGTGTCACAGCCCAGCACCGACAAATGCTCGATCAAGTATTGAATTTATTTGATATTCACCCGCAAATCGACCTTGACATCATGAAACCTTCGCAAGACTTAGCCGATGTGACGAGTCGCGTTTTGCTGGGACTACGCGACACACTGGCAAAGACTAAGCCCCACGCGGTGTTGGTGCACGGTGATACCAGTACAGGGCTGGCTACCGCGATGGCGGCTTTTTATGCCGGCATCCCAGTTGGGCATGTCGAAGCAGGATTGCGTACCCATGACATGCTGGCGCCTTTTCCGGAGGAGTTCAACCGTCAGGTCATCAGCAAAATTGCCCGCTGGCACTTCGCACCCACCGAAAAAAGCCAGTCTAATTTGCTGGCTGAAGGCATTGACCCTGGCAAGATTTGGGTCACCGGTAATACGGTGATTGACGCCTTGCTTTGGACCTTAAAGCGCTCAGAAAGCCGCGGCTCTGGTGATCAGGCCACCCCGCTATTGAACGCGCAACTGGCGTTTGACTGGCGGCACAACCCCTTTCTTTTAATGACGGGTCACCGCAGAGAAAATTTTGGTGATGGCTTTGTAAGAATTTGCGAGGCGATTAAATTACTGGTGATGCGTTACCCAAAATTGCAAATCGTTTATCCCGTGCACTTAAACCCAAACGTGCAGCAACCCGTGATGAACCTGCTCAGTGGTTTGCCCAATGTTCACCTCATCACACCCCTCGATTACGAACCCTTCGCCTTGCTGTTAAAGCACTGTTATTTGGTGTTGACTGACAGTGGTGGCATACAAGAGGAAGCACCTAGTCTAGGCAAACCGGTCCTGGTCATGCGCGACGCCACCGAGCGACCCGAAGCGGTTCAAGCCGGCACGGTCAAACTGGTTGGTACTAACGTCGATCGCATCGTCGAGGCAGTCAGCAATCTTGTCGATAACCCTGAACACTACTCACGCATGTCGCTGGCGCACAACCCGTATGGCGATGGGAAAGCGGCTGAGAGAATCGCACAGGTTTTGGCTGGCAACTAAACGCTACTGTTAAAACCCACCTATTATTTTTTTCAAACATTCAGCAGGAGAAACACGACATGGGAAAACTCACGACGCTAAGGTCCACTGACGGCCATTCGTTCGAAGTCTACCTAGCACAACCCGCTGGCCATGCCAACGGCGCCGTGGTCATCGCACCTTAAATCTTTGGTGTGAATCGCTACATCCGCAGCGTGGCTGACCACTTTGCATCAAACGGCTACCTGACCGCTACCCCCGCACTTTTTGACTGGATACGCCCAAAATACAAGGCAACTTATGAGCAGCCTAATGTCGAAAAGGGAATTGCCATCATTGAACAAATACCCTTCGGGCAAGCGATTGCTGATCTGCAAGCCACCGTTAATCACCTCAAGCTGACACAAGAAAAGGTCTCAATGGTTGGGTTCTGCTAGGGTGGCACGTTAGAGTGGTTGGCGTCAGCCAAAATTGTAGGGCTTTGTGCATCGGTCTCTTATTACCCCGGCGGCATTGCCACTCATGCCGAGCGTAAACCTCAATGCCCTGTGATGCTGCATTTGGGCGAGCTCGACAAGCACCCGATACCTGAAGCCGCTAGAGCGGCACTCATGAGCCACCCTAGCCTGCTCACCTATTTCTACCCCGCTGGGCACGGCTTCA
>CALBEY010000041.1 GCA_937888805.1 uncultured Burkholderiaceae bacterium | reverse complement strand
TTGGCCTCAAGCAACGCAATCATGGATCGCCTTTGTTTTTATAGTTATCTGCAGTGTCATAATCATGCCACTTACTGACCGACTGAACAAACACCGCGGGTCTAAAGTGGTGACCGGCCCTGTCGAGCACCAAACACAAAGCGCGCGTTAATGGCCAATACCAAGGAGCTGATCGCATCATGAGTAACCCCCTGATTGCTTTAAGTGCTGTCGAACTGCGCCGTCAAATCGGGCGCAAACAATTATCACCAGTCGAAGTTCTAGACGCCTATATCGCGCAGATGCAAACCGTGAATCCCGGTGTCAATGCGCTCTGCGCCACGGACTTTGACCGTGCCCGAAAAGCCGCCAAAGCGGCTGAAGCGACCGTGATGCGTGGTGACCAGCTTGGTGCACTACATGGTTTGCCCATCGGTGTTAAAGACTTGACCGAAACCGCGGGTTTGCTAACTACCTTTGGCAACACCGCCTTCACGCACCACGTGCCTGGCACTGACAACACCATGGTGGCTCGCTTGAAGGCCGCTGGTGCGATTGTCGCCACTAAAACCAACACCCCTGACATGGGTGCCGGCGCGAACACACGAAACATGGTTTGGGGCGCAACGGGTAATCCTTTCAATCCAACACTTAACGCTGGCGGCTCGTCAGGCGGCTCAGCCGTGGCTTTGGCCACCGACATGTTGCCGCTTTGCACCGGCACCGATGTGGGTGGTTCACTGCGCATTCCAGCGGCCATGTGCGGCGTGGTGGGTCTGCGCGCCTCGCCCGGTATGGTGCCTCAGCACTCTCGCAAATTGGGCTGGAACGTGCTCAACATTGCCGGCCCGATGGCCAGAAATGTCGCTGACACTGCATTGATGCTAAGCGCCAGTATGGGTCATGATCCGCTCGACCCACTGGCGTACCCCAGCCAACCAAATCACGTTTGGCCCTTGGCCGAGATCGACTTGTCAGAACTTCGCATCGGTTACACCGCTGACTTCGGTTGTTGTTTGGTCGATCCAATGATACGGCGCGTGTTCGCGGAGCGCATCAAAGCCGTCAGAGGCTTTGTGGAAACATGCGAACCCATCACACTGAATTTCGGTGATGCCGACCGCGCCTTTGATATTTTGCGCGCCGAAGGCTTCTTGGCCCAAATGGGCGAACAATACGCCAAAGACCCCGACGCCCTGAGCCCGAACGTGCGCGCCAACATGGAAATTGCGCAACAACTGACCTTGGCTGACCGGGCTTGGGCTCACCTTGAGCAAACCCGTTTGATGCAAACATTGGCCAAACAGTTTGCCAACTACGATTTGATCTTAAGCCCCGTCACCCCCGTGACGCCCTTTCCTTGGCAAACCCTATACGCCGATGCCATTGATGGCAAGGCCACTCGAAATTATTATCATTGGTTGGCACTGACCTATGTCATCACGCTAAGCACCCACCCCGCCTTGTCACTGCCCTCGGGCGTTGACGATGCGGGCATGCCGTTTGGTCTTCAACTCATTGGGCCATTGTTCCAAGATGGTCGCTTATTGGCCATGGCGCACGCCATGGAGCAAGCCTTGGCAACCAATGCTGCGCTTGCTCGTCCACTGCCTGACTTGGGCAAGCTACAGACCGACCGTGCGCAATTGAAGTCAATCGTGACACATCCACCGATGAGGGCTGCAAATCAATAAAGACCTCTTTAGCCAAAACGCAATCTAAGCTATAATATGAAGACGATTCTCATTCCTATTTGAGGATCGTTTTTTTAAATTTTTTGAGCGCAGCCATGTCACTACCCTCCTTTCGCACCAACCCGTCCTGTCAACCAATGCTGGTCATGAAATCACAACATGGCGGCATTATTTTTCACTCACATTCGACAGGACCAACATGGTATTTCACGCAATCCAAAGAGCCCCGGCCCACTTGGCCGCTGCCTCAGCCGCTTGGCTTTTACTCTTAAGCCCAGCACATGCTTTTTTTCCGTTTGTAACCGACGACACAGGCACACAAGGCGCCGGTGGCAATCAAATCGAAGTCGATTACGCCTTCAACAAAAGTACCAACACCATCACTGATGAAGATGACAACTTCATCGAAGACCAAATCGGTACCTCAAACGCCTATCCTTTGACCTATACCCGAGGTATCAGCGAGAACATTGACATTTTTGTAGGGACGGCCCGTCAAACCAGTGCTGTATCGGGTTGGCAGAGCACTGGCATCGGTCTGAAGTGGGTTTTTGCGGGTGACCAAACCCAAGGCTGGAGCGCCGCTATCAAACCCGTCATTGTGCTACCGACCTCCCAAAACATGCAGGATAACGGTCTTGGACCCGCCAAAACCAATATCAATGTCTCGCTCATAAGCTCTTATCTGACTGACACTTATGAGTGGCACGTTAATGCTGGCTACGCCAGTAACCGCCAAGTGATGAATTCGGACACCGAAACCGAACGTCAAAACATTTGGTCGGTATCTGTATCACCCGTGCTGGTGCTCAACCCACAGTGGAAAGTTGGCCTTGATGTCGGTCTTCAAACCAATTCGAGCGACAACAGCCAGACCAGCGCATTTGGAGAGGTGGGTCTACTCTACTCACCAATCGAAAACTTACAGCTTGGCTTGGGCGTGATTTATTCCCCAGACCTTAACGCCAAAAACAAGGCTTACAGTTACACGCTGACCACTGGCCTTACCTACCAGTTCTAACCCTGCTGTTTAAATTAAGCCGTACCCAATGGGTTTAAGGAAAACGGGATTCGGGAGTATTACGCTCACGAACCCCGTTAATTCAAATCTCAGTGCCCTTTCTTTGGTCAGTCTACTTAGGTCACTGGGCTCAAGCCGCCATCAACGTTGATGGCCACGCCCGTCACATATGAGGCGGCATCTGAGGCCAAGAAGCAGGCGACGTTGGCAAACTCTTCAGCCTGACCGATACGCCCCATGGGGATTGGCTTGCCACGCATGGCCACATACTCATCAAATGTCATGTCAGGCTTATCTTTCTCGTAATAGCCCACCCACTGCTCGGACATAATCTGACCGACACACAGGGCGTTCACCAAAATATTATCAGGCGCCAATTCCTTAGACATGACTTTGGTCATGGTAATGCCGGCAGCCCGTGTCATACAGGTCGGAGCAGTACCAACCGGTGGTGCTTTGGCACCGATATTGACCACATTAATCACGCGACCCCATTGCTGGGCTTTCATGCCTGGCAATGCCAACTGAACCAAACGCAGCGCAGGCTTAAGCTTTAAATCGATGTCAGCTTGCAACTTCTCCATCGAGAGCGTTTCAATGGGATTGCGAGCTGACGAACCAGCGTTATTAACCACGATATCGACGGTACCAAACTCTTTTTCGACCTGTGCCCAAACCGCCTGAACTTGGTTAAGGTCACTGACATCGCAGGCGTAACCTTTGACTTTGGCACCAGTGGCTGCTGCAATTTCTTGCGCCGCCTCATCAAGTAATGCTTGGCGGCGAGCCAATAGCACCACGCTGGCCCCCGACGCCGCAAATTGCATACCCATGGCCCGACCAAGCCCTTGACTGCCACCCGTGATCAAAGCGACATGGTTTTTCAGAGATATCAACATAATTTTTTACCTGTGTTTTGGTTGTAATGCGAACAAACAACGCGAGCAACTTTTCAAGGGCTGCGCCGCGGTATACCCTTTAGCCTAGTTGGCACCTTATCGCGGCGCAGACCTGCTAGCAAGTCCGCGCCAACAGTCAAGAACTTACCCAACCAGAGACTTTGCATGAATCAACCAACCTACACCGGCCGCGCTGCCTTTTTAGAGCTACTGATCCAAGAAGGTGTGACCCATCTTTTTGGCAACCCCGGCACCACCGAGTTGCCACTCATGGAGGTGGTGCCGCAATACCCTCAGCTCAAATATGTCTTGGGCTTACAGGAAAGCGTGGTGCTTGGCATGGCTGACGGTTTTGCCCGCGCCACGGGCAAACTCGTGGCCTGTAACCTGCACTGCACGCCAGGCTTGGGGCATGCCATGGGAGCACTTTACACCGCCAAGTTCAACGGCTCACCCATCATCGTCACGGCCGGGCAATACGAACGGGGTTACGGGTTGACCGAACCATTGCTATACGAACCGCTGGTGCGCTTGGCTGAGCCGTTGGTCAAATGGGCCATCGAGGTTGAACGTGCTGAAGACTTACCGCGCATCATCCACCGCGCCGCAAAAATCGCCTTAAGCCCACCAACGGGTCCTGTTTTTATTAGCTTGCCCGGTAGCATTTTGGACGAAACCGTGCCGATGGATTTTGGTCAACCCACTCGGGTCGATACCCGCGTGCAACCCACAGACGGTGTGTTGCGAGAACTCGCCCAACGCTTGCGTCAGGCAGAGCGGCCCGTCATTCTCGCAGGCCAAGAACTTGGGCGTCACGATTGCTTCGCTGAAGCCGCGGCACTGGCCGAGCAGTTGGGGGCGCCAGTTTATCTTGAGTCAGTTCCATACAACACCCGATTTCCGAGCTCACACCCTGCCAACATGGGTGAAATCACGCGCAACCAGTATAAAGTTCGCGAAACTCTCGCTGCTTATGACTTACTAATCTGCTTGGGTGGCGATCTGTTACGCATGTCGCCCATGGCACCCGTCGAACCTCTTCCCGAAGGCATGCCAGTGGTTCACATCAGCGAACGGGACTGGGAATTGGGCAAAAACTTCGTCACCGAAATGGCCATCCGCGCCAATGTCGGTGACACTTTGCGTGCACTGCTACCCATACTGAGCAGCCAACTGACAGACACAGATCACGCACGCGCAGCCGACCGCCTGGCAAATGCCAAAGACCGCAACTGGCAGAGCACACGCACCAAGTTCGCCGCCACTGCCACACAGCACGCCAACGACGTTCCCACCCACCCCGATTACGCCATTCTGCAAATTGTTCAAGCCCTGCCATCAAACGTCATCGTGGTCGACGAGACCCTGACAACCGCGAGCGCCTTAAACAAACTCTACCGAGCTGAAGATCCTTTGGCCTATATGGGTCTGACCAGCGGTGGACTGGGGTTCGGAATGGCAGGTGCCATTGGTGTCGCCTTGGCCCAACCCGATCGCCCCGTGGTTGCCCTCATCGGCGACGGCAGTTCGCTCTACAGCATTCAAAGTTTATGGACGGCTGCTCACTTGCGCTTGCCAATCACATATGTGATTGTCAATAATCGCAGCTACCGCATCATCAAGGATCGGCTCCAAGCCATGCGTGGCACCGATCAATTTGTGGCCATGGACATGACCGACCCCGCTGTTGACTTTGTGTCGATCGCACAAGGCTTTGGACTGACCGCCAGCTGCGTTGAAAAACCCAACGAAATCCAAGCCACTGTCGCCAAAGCGATTGCCAGTGGTAAGCCGAGCTTGGTCGAAGTGGTGATTCATAACGGCTACTGATGAAGCCGCCAGATGATTGATCTTATTTTTTGAATTGGGCACACGGGTCAGCGCGCTTGTGCTCATTAATCACTCGCATGATGTCATAGATCAACGTGTCGGCACCCGCTGGTTCCACATAGCCGGCAATCTTCACGCGACTGGCCAAGTCTGCGGGCAACCATTGATAGACGCCTAAGTCGCGCCTGACATGGCCGTTACCGGCAATCAACACCGCGCCACCCGATGCGTATTGCCCCATCAGTTTGGCAAACATCACATCGCGTGCGGCTTGCGCTTTGACCATGGAATCTGTCGCAGCAGCGGGAAGTGCGTTGCAGTGGCTCTGGTCTATCATCTTGCGCTGGTTATCGAGCCAAGGCTGAGGCAAGGGTTGATCAAGTTTGTAAGCCTTAATGATCTGCGCATCAAAAACTGCTGAGAAGCCAGACTGCATCACGGCTTTGACCTGCTGACTTGATAAGTTCGCGGCCACCAGTGGCAATTCGTACTTTAACGCCAGTGCGATTAAGGGCTTGTACATGCCCCAGTCCCAGCCTTTGACACCACCGGCCGTGTCAATCACGCACTGCGCTGATTGACACGTCTGCCAGGCTTTGGTCAGTTCCGGCTGCTGCTCGACGTTGAATTGCTCCATCAAGAGCGCTGGGCGCCACTGGCCACCAAGTTTGGCCTCAAGGTCTTTGAGTCGGTAAAAATGACCCTCAGCGTTATCGTGGACCTCACCCATCATCCAAAGCGGCGCATTGTTGTTCTGACTCACGGTGGTGCTGGCCACTGCAGCACTCGCACCCGCTACCAAAAGTGTACTGGTCAATCCCGCCGTTAAAACCTGCCATTGCTTAACCATTTTTTCTACCTTTGCTAAGTCATTTGTTTAAGGGCAAAAAAGCATGTGTCCCTTAAAGACGTTCACAATTTAGCAGATCCCAGCGCACGCATCGCCGCTTCAATCGCGCCATCACCGATTGGTACGGCCAGAGCCCTTAAGCCAGCCTCTACACCCGCCAAGCAACCCAGCACCATGGGTGCACTCAAATCTCCCAAGTGACCGATGCGAAACACCCGCCCCCTAAAAGGCCCAAGGCCTGAGGCAATCGAGACGTTGTACGAGTCACGAACCACGCGACGAATCTCATCAGGGTTAGCGCCTTTGACGGCAATGCTGGTCACTGAGACCGACCGGGCCACCGGCACTTGACACACAAAATCCAGCACCCCCGCTGCCGACCAAACACTGACGGCCGCCTGCACGGCGCTGGCCAACTGACGGTGACGCGCCAATACATTGTCGTGGCCTTCACGCTCAAACAACTGAAGAGCGGCTCGCAAGGCCATCAACATGTTCTGTGGCGGTGTGCCGCAAAACTTCAAGTAAGCGGCTGCGTTCAAGCGTCGAATCCAGTCCCAGTAATAGCGCGGTGACAAACCAGCCGTCGAACGCGTCTGTGCAATCGCACGCTCATCAGCCGCACAAAAGGCCATGCCCGGTGGGCACATCAAACCCTTTTGCGAAGCCCCCATCACCACATTAACCCCCCACTGATCCATCTCAAAAGGCGCGGCACCAAGCGTTGCCACCACATCCACCACCAACAACGCCGGGTGACCGCTACGATCCATGGCCTGCCGAATCGCCGGCACATCACTGGTGACGCTACTGGCGGTGTCGGTGTGAACGACGTATACCGCTTTGATGGCGTGTGCCTTGTCAGCCACCAACGCTTGCTCTACGTGCTCAGGATCAATCGGAAAACCTTCGCGATAAGGTGTGCGCACCACCGAGACGCCCATGGCCTCGGTCATCTCAGCCCAATAATCAGAAAAATGCCCCGTGCTGGCAATTAACACTCGCTGGCCTGGTGCCAGTAAGTTAACCGTGACGGCCTCCCACGCACCATGACCGTTGGCGGCATAAAAGAAAATATGTGCCGCCTTTGTTTTAAGCACACGCCGCAAACCCGCCTCACAATCTTCAATCAACGGCTCTAAGCGCGGGTCGGCCATGTCCATGGGTTGGCCACTGAAGGCATCCATCACCGCCTTGGGCACGTGCGTTGGGCCTGGTGAGTGTAGAAACCGCAATCCGGAAAAATACTCTTCTGTTGACATGACGTCCTTGGCTCACATGAACAAAGGGCTTGGTTTAAAACGGCGCCCCTTCTAAACCGTTATTGTGCTTAGCCTATTTGTGCTTTGCGCTATGTTTTTAATACTATCGGGCTACTGAACGAGCGCTTGCGCCTGTTCACGCAGTCGGAACTTTTGAATTTTGCCGGTGGATGTTTTGGGTAGCTCGGTGAAGATGATTTGAGCAGGCACTTTAAAACCCGCCAGCCGCTCGCGACAAAAAGCCTTGATCTCGTCAGCCGTGGCCATCGCACCGTTTTTCAGTGTCACAAAAGCGCAGGGCACCTCACCCCATTTGGCATGTGGCATGGCCACCACAGCCGCCTCAAGCACGGCGGGGTGGCGATACAAGATACCCTCAACCTCAACGGTTGAAATGTTTTCCCCACCTGAGATGACGATGTCTTTGAGGCGATCTTTGACTTGAAAGTAGCCATCAGGATGTACAACGACCAAATCACCCGTGTGAAACCAACCCCCTTCAAAGGCTTGTTCGGTCGCTTCAGGATTATTGAGATAACCCTTCATCAAGGTATTGCCTCGCACCAACAACTCACCGATGGTTTGACCGTCCCAAGGCACCGGCACCAGGGTTTGCGGATCAACCACTATCGCCCCTTCAATCCCGTCGCGTCGCACGCCAATACGGCTTTTGCGCTCAGCCTGCTCTTCTAACGTTGCCTCATCCCACTCTGGGTGCCAAGCACAAATGACCGAAGGCCCCAAGGTCTCCGTTAATCCATATTGATGACAAACCTCAATACTCAAATCAGCCATGGCGGCGATTAACGCCGCCGGTGGTGCAGCGCCCCCAGTCACCACCTCAAGCTTCCAATCCGGCTTGAATCGATGTTCCTCTGGCGCATTGGCCAACATCGTCAACACCACCGGGGCGGCACAAAAGTAATCCACCCGATACGCTTTGATGGCAGCAAACACGGCCTGCGGCTCAACCCGGCGCAGACACACGTTGGTGCCCGCCATCATGGCCACTGTCCACGGAAAACACCAACCATTGCAATGGAACATGGGCAGTGTCCACAGATAGGTTGACTGCGGCCGAAATCCCATTGACGTCATGTTGCTCATGGCATTCAAATAAGCGGCCCGGTGCGAATACAACGCCCCTTTGGGCCTTCCCGTGGTGCCAGAGGTGTAATTCAGGCTGATCGAGTCCCATTCGTCGGCGGGCCAGCGTGGCTCAAACGCGGGATCGCCTTGCGCCAAAAAAGATTCGTACTCGCAATGGCCAACCGACAAAACCTCGCCATCAAAAAGATCATCAGCCACATCAACCACGGCAATCGGCTCTGGCAAGTGCGCCTGCACTTGCGCAATCAGTG
Source organism: uncultured Burkholderiaceae bacterium (assembly GCA_937888805.1). Classification (GTDB taxonomy): domain Bacteria; phylum Pseudomonadota; class Gammaproteobacteria; order Burkholderiales; family Burkholderiaceae_B; genus Algicoccus. The sequence goes on along the minus strand of CALBEY010000041.1, from coordinate 22,133 downwards.
ACGCAAACTCACTGTCGCACAATAGCAACTTGGCATTGGCGTGCTTCAAAATATAGGCGGTGGTATCCACATCAAGACGGGTGTTTAATGTCAGCAGCGTGGCCCCTGACATCGGCACACCAAAATGACTTTCGTACAGGGCAGGTACGTTAGGCGCAATAATCGCCACCACATCACCACGGCCTAAACCCATTTGCGCGATGGCACTGGCCAAGCGGCGTGCCCGCTGCGCGGTTTCTTGCCAAGTAAAGCACCTGGCACCGTGAATAACCGATAGCCTGTCGGGAAAAACCAAGGCCGCGCGATCCACGAAACCCATGGGAGACAAAGGCACAAAATTGGCTGCGTGACGGGCCGGCTCCTGCATATGTGTCTCCACCAAAGGGTCAGGTTTTATGACATGTGTTTTTGTTGGTAGCGCCGGGCGTAGTGCCACCCCAGATCAGCCAAAGGCCCTGCCTTGGCTGCCGTCTCTAGCGCATCAGACGCCGCTGCCGTGCCTTGTCGAGCGCGCTGACCAATGCCATACAGGATCGAAGAAATCCTAAAAAAGTTATACGCCAAATAAAAGTCCCAATGGACTTCGGCCTGCGTCAGACCCGTGGCCAAGACGTACTGCGCAACGTAGTCTGCTTCGCTAGGAATGCCCAAGGCCTTCAGGTCCAAGCCACCAATACCGCGCCACAGGCTCGGTGGAATATGCCAGCTCATGCAGTGATAAGAAAAATCGGCCAGCGGATGACCCAAGGTTGATAGCTCCCAATCCAGTAACGCGATGGCTCGGGGGTCCGAAGAGTGCAGCATCACGTTGTCTAACCGAAAGTCGCCATGCACAATTGAGACCTCATCGCCCGGTGGCACGCGAGACGGTAACCAGTCGATCAGTTTTTCTAAGGACTCAAGCCGCTCAGTGTGGTTCTCGAGGTACTGACGACTCCAGCGGTTGATTTGCCGCGCGAAATAGTTCCCGGCACGACCATAATCGGCCAAACCGACCGCGGCCGGGTCAACCGAATGCAGCGCAGCAATCACACGATTGGTATCTTGGTAGATCGCGGTGCGATCTGCCGGGGTGGCACCGGGAATGGTTTGATCAAAAAAGATTCGGCCTTCCAAAAATCGCATGATGTAAAACGGCGTACCGATCACCGTGGTGTCTTCACAAAAAACCAGCATCTCAGGCACTGGCACCGCGCTACCCGCTAAGGCCTTCATGACACGGTACTCCCGGTCAACAGCATGTGCCGAGGGTAATAAGTCACCCGCAGGCTTTTTCCTTAAAACCAATTGCTCGAGACCGACTTGCAACCGATACGTGGGATTCGATTGTCCGCCAGTCAGCAAAGTGGCTTGCACTGAGGCCGTCGAAGTGACACCTTGATCAACCAAATACTCTCCGAGGCGTTGCCATGCTGAAGCATCAAGCGCACTGCTTGTCGGGTCCTGCTCACTCATAGACCGCTCACCAAATGGCCACTGTCAACGGCCAGGGTCGCGCCCGACATCGCACGACCAGCGTCAGAGGCCAGCAGCAACAGCGGTCCTGAGAGATCAGAGAGTTCATTGAAGCGACGCGACGGAATACGTAGGCGAAGTTTTTCGCCAGCTGGACTGTCTAAAAAATCAGCGTTGATTGGTGTGCGCACGTACCCGGGCAGTAATGCATTGGCCCGGATGCCATAACGCGCCCATTCAAGCGCCATGACTTTGGTGGCTTGAATCACACCCGCTTTAGAAATGGCATAGGGACCCACGGCTGCAGCCACTCTGGCGCCCAGAATTGAGGCAATGTTGATGATGCTGCCAGGCTTATCTGCCGCAATTAATCGACGAGCTGCCTGAGTACCCACTTGCCAACACCCTTTCAAATTCGCATCGATCACTTGATCCCAATCTTCTTCGCTTTGATCGATCGCTGGTTTTGAGACCGTAGTGCCGGCATTGTTCACGATCACGTCTGGCACCCCCGCCACGCGTTCGCAGTCTTCAAAGCAAGCCTGAACGCTGGCTGCTTGAGTCACGTCAAGCGACACCGCACTGGCCTTGCCACCTAGCTGCGCGATCTCTTTGCACAGCGCCTCGAGCGCTTCACGCCGGCGCGCGGCCACCACCACGTGAGCGCCGGCTTGTGCGAGTGTGGTCGCAAAAAACAAACCCAAGCCACTTGAGGCACCCGTGACCAAAGCCACTTTGCCATCAAGTCGAAACTGATCAAAAAGTGTCGTTACCATCAAGCTGCCCCTGCCGCATTGAGAATTTTTCTGGCCAAGCTCCAACGGTGCACTTCGCTTGGACCGTCGTAGATCCGAAACGACCGCATGTCCATGAAAATTCGCATCACGGGCGTCTCACCCGTGACACCTTGACCGCCGAGGATTTGCACACAGCGGTCAACCACACGCCATTGCGCCTCGGAACAGACCACCTTGGCACGGCTCGATTCAAAGTTACCCGTCTCGCCTTGATCCAAAACCCAAGCGGTATGCCAAACGTGTAGGCGTGATGTTTGTAGATCCATGTCGTTGTCGGCCAACATAAAGCCCACGCCCTCGTGCTTGCCCAAGACCCGACCAAAGGCCTCACGTGTGCGTGCATATTCGGTGGCCACATCGTGGGCGCGACGCGCTTGACCTAGCCAACGCATGCAGTGCGTCAGACGTGCCGGTGCCAATCGAACTTGAGCATAGCGAAAGCCGCGACCCAACTCGCCGAGTACCTGTGAGGCAGGCACGCGCAGGTCTTTGAAATCGATAACGGCATGGCCACCGGTGAAGCAACTGTCCATGGCATCCATGTGCCGAACGAGCTCAATGCCGGGCTGGTTCATATCAGACAAAAACATCGTGGCCGAGCCGTCTTCAAGCTTGGCCATGATGATCACATAAGTGGCGCCATAAGCACCCGTGATGTACCACTTGCGGCCATTGATGACGAAGTCATCACCATCACGAACAGCCGTCGTTTGCAGCATCGACGGATCAGCGCCAGCGCCAGGCGCGGGCTCAGTCATCGCAAAGCACGACCGAATCTTGCCTTTCACTTGGGGGCGCAACCAGCGCTCTTTGTGCTCGTCACTGGCAATCATTTCCATCAAGTGAATGTTGCCCTCATCAGGAGCGTGAATGTTCATGGCCGTGGGGCCGAGTCGAGAGTAGCCCGCCTCTTCGAACACAATGGCTTTTTGGCGATGGTTCAAACCCAAGCCGCCCATCTCAACCGACGCGTGAGGCGTTAATAAGCCTGCTTCGCGTGCCAGTGTCACCAGCTCTTGACGCAAAGACTCATCTGGCCCGTGGGCGCCGTGGCGTGGATCAGACTCTAATGGAATGATTTTTTGTGCGATGAACTCGCGTGTTCGTTGCTGAAGCTCTAAATCAGCGGCGCTGAGGGTGAAATCCATGGTGCCTCGACTGGTGTTTAAGGGCAAATCGCCTGTTAAGTTTGATTCTATCGTCTTAAACCTGCCTTAACGAGAAATCACCCTAGCGTGCTCTCATGCCAAACCCTTCGCCGGCTTTAAGTGCCCACCCGAAGGCTGGCACCCATTTTACGCAATAGCGCGACCACGCTTTGCGCCACGATTCGTCCAGTCTTAGGGTTTTCAGACGGTATGTTTTGAATGGACATGTTGAAACTTGCTGAGTCCGAATCCACATGAATCGTGTGAGTGTTGCGAGTCACCGCCGGATCGGCCCAAATCTCAAGTGTGGTTTTTTCTGGGCCAACACCAGCCAAAGCGAGGGCCACCACCACATTCAAATTGGCCGGAAAACCCTTGGCAGCATCGCGCGCATTGCCTTCAAAAACTTTTAGCGGCGCGGTGAGTCCGTCAACTTCGATATTGTGCTCGATCAAATGCGGGGCACCTTTGAGTCCTTCAGGCGGCTTGCGGGTTACCATTTTGACGCTGTGAATGGTGCCTTCAGCAGCGGCAACCACGGCGTCTAGACCAAGCAGCGCACCGGTCGGCACAATAATACTGCCACCATTTTGCGCGGCGACGCCACGCAAATGGTCGTTAAACAGCAAAGCGCCAACAGACAAAACGATGGCCTGCTTGCCAGCCTTTAAAAATGGCGTCACGATATCTGAGAGAAGCGCAGCTGGTGCACACTCGACCACCATATCAGCCACAGGCTCAAGCGCCTCAATGGACATCACCGGCACAGAATGCGCCAAAGTCTCAACAAACGCTTGCGCCTTATCATGATTTTTAGCTGACACGGCAACCAAGCGAATACCTGGCACGGCGCCTTGCGCCAGAGATCGCGCCAAAGACTGTCCGATTGCGCCTAATCCAGCAATCGCAACACGGGTTTCTTTATTGAATGACTGGTGTGAGGACTGACTCATTGCGCTGCCTTTTAAGTTTGGTTTAAGTCAAGATGGTTCACATAATACGTCAGACCGATTGGCTTGAAAGCCATGGAATCCTTAGCGTTGGGCAGGTGCTCATGCACTAGGGTATGCCCCATCAAGGAGCACTTGATTAATGATCGTCTGGCATTGACAATAACTCTTATTGGTAAAAAACCAATACGTGCCAATGGCACGACTTTTGCTTCGTAGCTATAAACAAACCGCTGATCAGCTCTTTGACAGGAGCAAGCGGTTAGTTTTCTTTTTTACTTCATAACGATAATGTTCCCAAGGAGCTCTCATGTTTAAGACTCGCTTTATGGCCGCAGCCGCCGCAGTGGCAACATCTGCCCTGCTGGCCGCCCCCGCCTCAGCGGATAACCACGCCCCGAATTGCTCAACTGCGCAATTGATTGTGCCTTGGGGCGCAGGCGGTGACACCGACATCATTTTCCGCAGCTACGTCAACGCCATTAACGAAAGCGGTATCAAGCCACAACTGCAAGTCGTGAACGTTGGTGGCCAAGGTGGCATTCGCGGTGCTGCCCAGGTTAAAGACGCCCCTGCTGACGGTTGCATGTTGATTGCTTTGCACGAGAGTGTCATCACCAGCTTTTTGACCGGTCGTGCAAAATTCACGCACGACGCCTTCGAGCCTGTGGCATTGGTCAGCTATACCCCATCAATCGTTGGTTCTTCCACCAAGACACCTTTTAAAGACTTGAAAGGCATGCTTGCGTTGGCCAAAAAAGAGCCCAAGTCAGTCACCGTGGGCGTCACCTTAGGTTCAACCAGCCACTTCATCTTCTTGTTGATCGAAGACGCAGCCAAAGTCGAATTTCGCTACGTGTCTTATGACGGCACGCGCGAGCGCAACACCGCTATTTTGGCGGGTAACGTCATGGCTGGCGAAACAAATGTCTTGACCGCCAAGAAGTACATCGAAGAAGGTGCCTTGAACGCTTTGGGCATTGCAACCGAAGCCCGTGATGGCTTGATACCAAAGGTGCCTACCCTGAAAGAGCAAGGCGTGAATGTACTTTATGGTTTGGCTCGTGGGGTTGGTTTGCCCAAAGGCACCCCACCTAAGACGGTTAAGTTCTGGTCAGATGCGTTTGCCAAGGCTGCTAAAAACACAGCATTGATCAAAGCCGTTGAAGACAACGGCTCAGTCATTCTCTCGAAGGACAGCAAAGGCTATGGCGAATTTTTGAAGCAAAGCTATGCAGAGCACGAGCGCTTGGCTATCAAAATTGGCATGTACAAAAAGTAATTCGCGTTTTATCAGTCCGGCGTCAATCTGAGGACGTTATGATTGGCGCTTGGATTGGTAATGAAACGTTCCCATCAGGCCTCTTGGGCTTACGTCCACGGGCCTGATTTTATTTTTAGACCGTCTAATTGCTTATTTATAAGCCTGTTGATTGAGTGAAACCCATGAAGCGTCTTAACCGTGATGCCATCACAGCATTGTTACTTCTGGTCATTTGTGGCGTCTTATATCGGACCACTTTTGACATACGCGAAGTCCCTTTCTCAGAGATGGGTTCTGAAGTGTGGCCACGTTTCATTTTGATTTTGCTGTCGATATTAAGCGTCATTTATCTGTTTAGATCCGTGACGCAACCCCAACTAGCGGTGCAAGCCTTTTCATGGTCAAGGTGGTTTAAAACTTACCAAAACGCCCTGATCTGCTTTGCGATGTTTTTGGTTTTCTTACTGGCCTTGCCTTACTTGGGCATGCTGGTCGCGGGCATTCTTTTTGTCTTCATCACGCAGAGCATCATTGGTGGCTTTGCCCCAAAACTGCTCTTATTTCACGCCATCGTCTCCGTTCTAGCAGTCGGTGGCATGTGGTCGATTTTTACTTTTGCCCTTCGCGTGGTCTTGCCCGCGGGCGACTTATTCAGATAATTGAACGACCAACATCATGATTGAAAACTTAATCAACGCCTTCGACGCGGTATTCGCCCTGAACAACCTCATGTTGATGGCGCTTGGTGTCTTGGCTGGATTGGTCGCAGGATCAATACCAGGATTTACGATCACCATGGCAGTCGTTTTGGCCTTGCCCTTTACCTTTGGCATGAGTCCCATTGAAGGCTTGTCGACCATGCTTGGGGTGTACGTGGGCGGTTTGACGGGCGGCATGTTCGCCTCCATTCTGATTGGCGTGCCCGGCACACCATCAGCCATCGCCACAACCTTTGACGGCTTTCCCATGGCCAGAAAGGGACGCCCCGGTTTGGCTTTGGGCCTAGGACTCTGGGCCTCTTTTTTTGGTGGCCTGATTTCTGCGGTGGTGCTGGTATTTTTGGCCCCCACACTGGCCGCCATTGGTTTGGAATTTGGCCCTTGGGACTATTTCATGCTGGTGTGCTTCGCGTTAACGATTGCGGCCAGTCTGTCTGAAGGGGCCTTAATCAAAGGACTGATTGCCGGTGTTTTTGGTTTGGTGGTGGCCAGCGTTGGCGAGGATCACATCAACGGCGCAGCGCGCTTTACATTTGGGTTTGAGTCGCTCGGTGCGGGTTTTGCTTTTTTACCTGTTTTGATTGGCTTGTTCGCCTTCAGTCAACTGCTTAACGACATGAGCAACACTGAGGATGCCAAAAAACCCATGATCGCCGGCCAGCACAGCGCCGTAAAAATGGAACACAGAAAATCCATTGCTCTCATTTTCCTAAACTGGATGACCTTGTTGCGATCCTCAGCCATTGGTCTTTTCATCGGTCTGCTGCCTGCTGCAGGCAGTTCCATTTCTAACATTTTGGCCTATGACCAAACCAAAAAAGCCTCTAAAACACCAGAGGACTTTGGTCAAGGCACACCGCCCGGCTTGATCGCCTCTGAGTCTTCGAATAACGCCACCGCCGGCGGCGCCCTGATCATGATGATGGCTTTGGGTATCCCCGGTGACGCAGTCACCGCTGTCATGCTTGGTGCGCTGACTATTCACAACATTGCCCCGAGTCCCACCTTTATTTCGACTCAACCCGTGCTGGCTTACGGCATCATGGTGGCCTACTTCTTGGCCAACTTTATGACCTTGATCATGACATCGGGCGCATTGCGCATTTTCCTGCTGGTGACACGTGTTCCGCTTTACATCCTCGGCGTGGTGATTTTGCTGTACTGCGCGATTGGTGTCTTCACGTTGAACAACACCAGTTTTGACATTTGGACGCTCCTAGTGTTTGGTGTTATCGGGTTTGCCATGGTTAAAAACGGCTTTCCCCTAACACCCATGGTGTTGGGTGTGGTGCTTGGTCCTCTGGCCGAATTGAATCTATCGCGATCCTTGTCAACGAGTGATGACTTAACACTCTTTTTCATGCGGCCATGGGCACTTTTCTTTATCGTGATGGCGCTGTTCTCCGTCTTCTTCCCGCTGTACCAATCAGCAAGCAAAGCCGGCAAACGATGGGCACAGTTCTACGGCGTGGGCTTTATGGTTTGCGCAGCCGTTCCGCTGATGTTGATGGAAGGTTCGTTCAGAACTGGGCTGGGCGTGGTCTTGTTGATTTTGGCGGGTTGGTTAACGGTCAATAAACTAAGGCTGCCTCAGCGTCAAAATCCCTAAGACTCAACAAGAGGGAAATACCAAAACCAAAGTAGCCATGTACACTGGGTAAATGGTTAATTTGTCATATCGATTGCTTGCCCTGATTGCCCTTGTTTTTACGATGGGTTTGGCCAGTATTGCGTTCTCGCAAGCGACTAAAGAGGGGCCCGTGGTTTATCTGGCACAAGTTGACGGCATGATCGACTTGGGGCTTGCGCCTTACATCGAGCGTGTATTTACTGAAGCCGAACGCGAGGGCGCGGCCGCCGTCGTTTTACAAATCAACACCTTTGGCGGTCGTGTGGATGCCGCCGTCCAAATCCGTGACGCCATACTCAAAAGCCCGGTTCAATCGATTGCCTTTATTGACACCCGAGCCATTTCAGCAGGTGCTTTAATTAGTCTGGCCGCCAATGCGATCGTAATGGCGCCAGGTGGCACCATTGGTGCTGCCATGCCGGTGCAAAGCTCAGGCGGTGAAACCACTGCGGTCGGCGAAAAAACCGTTTCTTATGTTCGCAAAGAGTTTAGTGCCACGGCCGAAAGCCGAGGCCGTGACACCCTGATCGCTGAAGCAATGGTTGATGCAGACGTCATCATCCCTGGTGTCACCGACCGCGGCAAACTATTGACACTGACGACAGTCGAAGCTTTAAAACTAGGTATTGCGGATTTTGAAGCACCAACACTAGTCTTGGCGTTGGAAAAATTGGGACTAAAAGACGCTCAAGTGGTTGAGACGTCGGTTAATTGGGCTGAAGAGTTTGTTCGCTTTCTGACCAATCCGATTGTCAGCTCTCTTTTGGTGACCATCGCGACCCTGGGCATCATTTTAGAAATACGCACCCCCGGTTTTGGCATTCCTGGCGCCTTGGGTATCACGAGCCTGGGATTGTTTTTGTACGGTCACACCATTGTTAAGCTCGCCGGTGTGGAAGAGTTGCTTTTGGCGGGATTGGGTATTGTGCTTTTGCTCGTTGAGGCGTTCGTTCTGCCCGGGTTTGGCATTGCTGGTATCCTCGGTTTGCTGGCGCTACTGGCTGGTTTGATGATGAGCACTTTGGGAGAGGGTTTCACGATGGACTCGCTGTTTCTGGCCGCCGCTCAAGTAGGGGCTTCACTGGTTGTGGCGGTTGCTCTCAGCCTGTTGATTTTACGGTTTTTACCAAAGACAAAAATTGGTCGACAGCTCGTTCTTGACACTGGACTGACGGCCAAACAGGGATTTACTTCAGAACCATTGTCTGATCACGCGTTGGTCGGTAAAACAGGTCTGGCCATGTCTGATCTTCGACCTGCTGGCATTGCAGAGATTGATGGTAAGCGGATTGATGTTGTCTCTGACGGTGGTTACATCGAAGCGGGTCAATCCATCAAAGTTGATCACGTCGACGGCAATCGTATCGTCGTGATTGAAATCGCCCGAGGGCAAACAGAGATTGGAGATACGCAATGATGGAAGGAATCCTAGGCATATTTGGGACGTTCGGGATTCTTATTCCGCTTGTCATTGTCTTATCGATCATTCTTTATCTGGTGCCAATCCCACTTTGGATAGCCGCTTGGGCGTCGGGTGCCTACGTTGGTCTGTTCACACTGGTGGCCATGCGTCTGCGTCGCGTACCGCCACACACCATTGTGACGGCACGCATCAGTTCGGTTAAAGCCGGTTTGAATCTTTCGGTCGATGAACTCGAGGCCCACTACCTAGCTGGCGGTAATGTCATGCGTGTGGTTAACGCCATGATTTCAGCCGACAAGGCCAACATCACATTGAACTTCAAACGCGCGGCTGCCATTGATCTGGCTGGCCGCGATGTTTTAGAAGCCGTGCAGATGTCGGTCTTGCCAAAGGTCATTGAAACACCACGAATCATTGCGGTTGCCCGTGATGGCATTCAGTTGGTTTGTTTGGCTCGAGTCACCGTTAGAACCAACATCGACCGCTTGGTCGGTGGTGCCGGCGAAGAGACCATCATTGCCCGTGTCGGTGAAGGCATGGTCAGCACCATCGGCTCCTCGGCCAGCCACAAGACCGTACTTGAAAACCCGGACAAAATCTCAAAATATATTCTTGAGAAAGGATTGGATGCCGGCACGGCCTACGAGATTTTGTCAATTGATATCGCTGATGTGGATGTTGGCGAGAACATCGGTGCCAAGTTGCAAATTGATCAAGCCAATGCAGATAAGCAAATCGCGCAAGCCAAGGCAGAGGAAAGGCGCGCCATGGCTGTGGCCAAGGAACAGGAAATGCGCGCCAAAGTGGTCGAGGCAGAAGCAGAAGTGCCTTTGGCCATGGCAGAGGCTTTCCGCAGCGGTCAACTCGGCATCATGGATTACTACCGCATGCAGAACCTACAAGCCGATACCGAGATGCGTCAGGATATTGCCGGCGAGCCCTCTGATGGCTCGATCCGTTCACAAAAACTGTAATTGGTGAGCGACATGGCAAACAACAAACGAGGCGCCAAGGGCAAAGGGTTTAATCCCGCTTCGATTTTCCTCATTTTGGCGGTGATCACGTATTTTGTTGGACTACCCTTTCCCGTTACTGCATTTCTTGGCTTTATTGCTTTTGTCCTGTTTCGCGCACAAAAGGATGGCAAATCACTAAAGGATTTGCCAATCCCACCCCCAGCCAACGACACCTCAGCTGATGAACAAGACAGTGATCTGTCGACAGACTTTGGGCGCCAATCTTCACAAGACATCCAAGATTGGTTACAGCAACGCATGCCCGCTGAATTTGAGCAGACACCAGCAACACGACCCCCTGAGTCAGCCTCACAGCCCGCACCGGTTCGTCAGGTGGCCAACGGCAAGCCTTCTCCCTACCGTTTAAACACATCGAATCCACGGAACTTGGCATTGCAGTTAAAGAACCGGCAAGGCCTTAGGCAAGCCATCGTTGCAATGGCTGTTCTGGGTCCTCCCCGTGCATTAAATCCCTATGTCGCTGATCCCATGCAAGGTGCCACGCTAGACGCAACACCGAGCGTATCCAAAGCCAATAACTAAGCCTTGGGGGTGTACCAAGAAGGCGCTCTTTTTTGCATAAAAGATTGCGTCCCTTCAGCGGCTTCGGCCGACTGCCTGGTACGGGCATGCCGACCAGCCAAATCTTCAAACAATGTGTCTTCAAGCAGCGCATCTGCCAACGACAGCGTCAATCGTTTCGTGTCTGCCGTTGCCTGAGGGGCACTCTTTAACAACGATTCGACAATGGCAAAGGTCGTTTCCTCAAGCGCTTCTAATGCGCAAACTTCATGCACAAAGCCCATCTGTTGGGCACGCTCAGCATTGATACGCTCACACGTTAAGGCATAGCGACGCAAGTTACGTAGACCGATGGCTTGAATTAGTTGGGGAAAAATAATCCCAGCCACCAAGCCCCAGCGCGCCTCAGTGATGGCAAACATGGCGTTATCGGCAGCCACCACAACATCACAAGCCGCTGCAATACCGGTGCCACCTCCAAAGCAGCCGCCCTGAATCATGGCAACCGTTGGCACGGGCAATTCATTCAGACGGCGCACGGCATGCCCAGTCGCCCGCGAAGCAGCCACGTTTTGCTCGGGCCCAAGCTTGCCTTGCTCATTGATCCAGGCCAAATCGGCACCCGCCTGAAAATGCGCCCCGTTGCCCTTTAAAACCACTACCCGCAATCCAGTCTGCTGACCGAGTTGATCCATGGCCTCGTGCAATCCGGCGATCATGTCACCGTTATAGGCATTATTAACCTGTGGCCGGTTCAGGGTTACTTGTCCTACCCCACGGTTATCCATGGCACAAATGACTGTGCCATTACCCACAGACAGTGGTTTGAGTTCATTAATCTGAGACATTTCGATCGTGCTCCAAGTTAAATCCAAACCCATTGTCGCCAACAGAACAAGACTGAACAAGTGCTGAGATGATTTTGAACACCAAAACACGGCATGAAACACTTCGAAACCACCCTCAAAGCAGCAATGTCGGGTACCATTCAAATGTCTGCTCATGCAAGGCTTTCATTAGGTTTGAAGCCAAGTTTGAGCACTAATGTTCGATGCCATGACCGATAAAGTGGCAACATTGATGGAGTACTTATGGAAATCTTAGACCTGATCGCTGGCAGCGGTTTTCTTGGGCTAGTCGTCGTTCTGCTGTTCTTAATTTCCCTGATTGGTTACTTCGTACCATTTCGCTTGTGGATCACAGCCTGGGCATCGGGCGCCTACGTTGGTCTGCTCACCCTGATTGCCATGCGACTGCGTCGCGTGCCACCGCACAGCATCGTCAAAGCACGCATCAGCGCCGTCAAAGCCGGCTTGAGTATTCCACTCGATGAGCTTGAAAGCCACTTTTTGGCGGGTGGTAATGTGGTTGACGTGGTTAACGCCATCATTTCAGCTGACAAAGCCAATATCGAACTCACGTTTAAACGTGCAGCTGCCATCGATTTGGCTGGTCGTAATGTGCTCGATGCCGTACAGATGTCTGTGTTGCCAAAGGTCATCCAGACGCCTCGTAATGCCGCTGTGGCTCAAGACGGCATTCAATTGATCAGCGTGGCGCGCATCACGGTTCGTACCAACTTGGACCGCCTCGTGGGCGGTGCTGGGGAAGAAACCATCTTGGCTCGTGTGGGCGAAGGCATGGTGAGCGCCATTGGTTCAGCGACCAACCACAAAGATGTGCTTGAGCGTCCAGACAGTATTTCAAAGAAAATTTTGTCCAACGGCCTCGATGCTGGCACCGCCTATGAAATCCTGTCGATTGATATTGCTGATATCGATGTGGGTAAAAACATTGGTGCTGCCTTGCAAATCGAGCAAGCCAACGCTGACAAACAAATTGCCCAAGCGAAGGCTGAAGAACGACGCGCAATGGCGGTGGCGCTTGAGCAAGAAATGCGTGCCCGAGTGGTCGAGGCCGAAGCAGAAGTGCCTCGTGCGATGGCCGATGCCTTTCGCGCTGGCCGCATCCTAAGCGCACAAGCAAGCTAAACATGCCGACCCGCCAGCAAATATTGCTAAAAACCCGACCCGAAGGCTGGGTTAGGCCAGAGCACTTCGAGTTGCGCGAATCAGTCATACCCTCAGCGCAAGACGGTGAAGTTCTCATCCGCAACCACTGGCTATCGCTGGACCCTTACATGCGTAGCCGCATTGCCCCAGAAAAATCCTACGCTCAAGGCGTTGAACCAGGCCAATTAATGGTCGGGGCAACTGTGGGTGAAGTACTCGAGAGCCATAGCGACACGCTAGCGGTCGGCGATTGGGTCTTGTCAGCAAGCGGCTGGCAGACCCACGCCACCATGCCAGCCAAGCAAGTCTTGAAGCTTGACACCGATTGTGTGCCTGCGAGTGCTTATCTTGGTGTCATCGGCATGCCTGGCATCACCGCATGGACAGGTTTAATGACCATTTGCGAACCAAAAGCTGGCGAAACTGTTGTGGTCGACGCCGCTTCAGGAGCCGTTGGATCCGTGGTCGGGCAACTGGCCAAGGGTGAAGGTTGCCGCGTGGTCGGTATTGCGGGCGGTGCCGCCAAGTGCGACTACGTCGTCAACACCCTGGGCTTTGATGCTTGCATTGATCACCGCGCCGAAAACTTCAAACAACAACTGGCCCAAGCCGTGCCGCAAGGCATTGACTGCCTCTTTGAGAACGTCGGTGGCGAGATTTTTGAAGCGCTGCTGACGCAAATGAATCCGTTTTCTCGCATCGCGCTGTGTGGGATGGTTTCAGAATTCAATCGCGCACCCTATGGTCACCACACCATCCGCTCGATACTGATTAATCGAATCAAACTGCAGGGCTTTATCGTCTCTGACAAACCCCAAACGTGGCCCGCCATACGCGAACAACTGCGTGCTAGGGTCTTGGGTGGTCAGTTACAGTTTCGCGAATCAATCGCACACGGACTGGAAAATGCGCCTGCCGCCTTTGTCGGCATGCTCAAGGGTGAAAACTTTGGCAAGCAACTGGTTAAGTTAACACCCTAGAGCGCTCTCAGTTCGCCTAATTTGTCTGACTTCTTTATACCGAAGCGAGCCGAAGGCTTAGAATAATTTAAAGATTGATGAAAGCCCTGCCCGCCATGGCCACGATTGGTCGCTCGCTCATCAACGAACCCTGCCCTTAAACTGAAGCTGTGATGCCAACAGGTTCAGGACAAATGCAAAGGATGTCACCGTGCAAAATCAAGATTTCATCGTTCTTCAACGGCTACATGACTGGCGTGCACAAGAGCTAAAGGCAGTTCTGGTGACCGTCACGCGCACTTGGGGCTCATCGCCTCGCCCTGTGGGTTCGATCATGGCCATGTGCGAAAGTGGCGCGGTGGTCGGGTCGGTCTCGGGCGGCTGCATCGAAGACGACTTGATTCGTGAGTTCACACAGCCTGCCAACTCAGACCAAATCAATTCCTTGCCTGCCATGGCTATCGAAGGCCCACCCAAGCGCATGAAGTACGGGATTACGGCTGACGAGGCACACCGCTTTGGTTTGCCCTGTGGTGGCACCCTAGAGCTTCTTCTCGAATTCAACCCGGACGCTGAACGGCTCAGTGAGTTAGTCGCTTCGCTAGAAAGTGGTCAGCTGATGCAACGGCACACCGACATCGCCACGGGCGACGTTACCTTAACGCCAACGGATACTGTCTCGAGCTTAAAAATCAACGAGGCGACACTGACCAACACTTTTGGGCCCGCCTATCGGATGTTGCTCATCGGTGCGGGACAGCTCGGTGAATACATCGCCACCATGGCTATCTTTAGTGGCTTTACCGTGACCATCTGTGACCCTCGAGAGGAATATGCGAGTGGCTGGACCACCACCAACGTCGCCAAAATGACCGAGTGGCCCGACGATGCGGTGCGGCTTTTTAAACCTGACAGACGCACGTGTGTGTTGGCACTGACGCATGATCCCAAACTTGACGACTTGGCGCTGTTAGAGGCCCTAGAAACCGAGGCGTTTTACATCGGTGCCATTGGCTCTCGAGCCAATAATGCCGCCCGCCGAAAACGCATGATTGAACACTTTGATCAAACCGAGGCTTCCCTGAGCCGCTTAAAAGGCCCCATCGGTTTGTACATTGGTAGCAAAACACCAGCTGAGATCGCCGTCAGCGCCATGGCTGAAGTACTGGCAGTCAAAAACGGCGTTGAATTGCCCCGCACCATGGCTGTCGCCCAAGCCAAAGCACAGCAAGAGTCAGCCAACTAGAAATGCCAAACCAAAAAACCAAACAAAAAGCCGGCTAATTGGTAGCCGGCTTTTTGCTGCTGAGGTCAAATCACTAACCCAACTTGACCACGTCGATCGGTTAGCCCATGCTCATCATTTGGGGCAACCAAGTCACGATTTGTGGGAATGCAATCAGGACAGCAATCGTCACCACGTCGGCAATGAAGAACGGGGCAACCCCCCTGAAGACCTTATTAAGCGGTATGTCTGGCCTAACCCCGTTAACAACGAAACAGTTCAAGCCAATGGGCGGCGTGATCAAGCAAATTTCTGCCATCTTTACCACAATAATGCCAAACCAAATGGGGTCGTAACCCAAACCAATCACAGCCGGATAGACCACTGGCAAGGTCAAGAGCAACATGCCGATGGCATCCATGAACATACCGAGCAACGCATAGAACAATAAAATACCGATCAAGATATACAGGGGCTCAAAAGGCAAGGCCACAATCCACTTGGCAAAGGCATCTGGCAAACCGGCAAAGCCTAAGAAACGAACAAAAACCAGCACACCCCAGATGATTGAGAAAATCATCACGGTGAGTTTGGCCGTCTCCATCAACGCATCTCGAAGATTGGCGACTTTCATGCCCTTCATCATGGCCATCACGAACACCACGGAGGCACCCAAGGCACCCGCTTCGGTTGGCGTGGCCCAGCCCTCGTACATGGCCGTGAAGATGATGACCACAACCAGGAAGATGGGGAATGTCCCGGGCAACGACTTCATCCGCTCGCCCCAGGTAAATCCGGTCAAAGGTCGACCGAGACTGGGATTGAACTTGGCCATGCCGACAATCAGCAACACGTAAATCAGAGCCGAAACGATACCAGGCAAAAAGCCCGCCACCAGCAGCGCGCCAACGGACTCTTCGACAATGATGGCATAAATCACCAAGATCGCGCTCGGTGGAATCAGCGTGGCCAGCGTGCCACCCGCGGCCACCACCCCAGCCGCTAATATCGGCGAATAACCGTACTTGAGCATGTCTGGAATGGCTGTTCGTGCAAACACAGCAGCTGTTGCCGTACTGGCACCAGACACCGCCGCAAAACCTGTCGCCGCCGCCACTGTGGCCACCGCCAAGCCGCCAGGCAACCACCCCAGCCATTTCCGGCCGGCATCAAATAGGGACTCCGTGATGCCCGCGTGAAAAGCCAGAAAGCCGATGAGAATAAACATCGGCAGCACTGACAATGTGTAGGTCACCGCTTTCGAGTGCGGGATGGTGCCAACCAAGCCGAGCCCTGATTCCAAGCCAATAATGGCAATCAATCCCAGGGTTCCAACCAAGGCAGCGGCCAAATAAACCCGCATCCCCATAAACACCACAGCGACCAGACCAACAACACCAATAATTCCAATGGTAAAACTATCCACGATCCGTGCTCCCCTTGGAATCTTCGATTTCTTTCTTGGCGAGATCCTCTTCAGTTAATATTAAAGGCACTGCAAACGGTTCGCTATCCGGCTTCAAAACCAAACGCCAATAACCAATTGTCTCTATCAGCAAGCGCAAAAACAGCACGACAAAAGCGATTGGAACCAAAATCTTGGAAGGCCAAACGGGGTACTGCAGGTCGATGGTGCTGTCGCCGATCTCGTATGCCCTCATAAAGTGACCCCAGCTGAAATAAATCAACAAGGCAACCAAAATCAAAGGCGCTGCTGTCGTGATGAATTCCAATATCCAACGTGTTCGCCCATTGACCATGCGCACAAAAAGATCCATGCGCACGTGCCCACCGAGTCTTTGGCAATAAGACACCGCAAGGAACGCAAACGTGGCCATTGACAGCTCAACCAAGTCGATATAACCCATGAACGGCGTGTTAAAAAGCTGACGCCCCAGCACTTGGCCGATACCCAGAAACATCAAAAAAAAGATACAAAGGGCGGCCGCTAAGGCGAAAAGATCTTCGACCTTCGTTAACCATTTGTTGGCCCAGAACAGTCCTGGCGGACCACTGGTTGGGGGGGCTTGATTGTGCATTTGCATAGATTGGCTGCTGCTTTTTGATTTTAAAAACTGAAACAAATGGGCGATTCAAGCATTTTTCAATGCTTGAATCGCCCGGCCACTGGCGCTCTATTATTGTTGTTTAGGCGTTTCAGCAGCAATCTTCAAGATCAAGTCGATCAACTCTTGGCCGTTAAACTTGTCTTTGTTAGCGGCAACCCACTCATTCCACACCGGCTCAGCAGCCACTTTCTTGAATTGTGCCAACTGCTCTGGCGTGTAGACAATCTCGACAAGCTTTTCTTTAAATTTCGGCAGATTTATCTTGTCGATGTCTTGATAAGCTTTAGCCTGAACACGGTAGTACTCTGGCTTTAGGTCTTCCAGAAGCTTTTTGTACTGAGGAGGCAGCTTATTGTAGGAAGTCTTGCTGAAGGCTGTTGGGCATGAAGAAGTGCCAGGTGACATGTTGGCGGTAAACCAATCTGAAACCTCAGGGATCTTGTAAGCCGCTTGCGCGTAGGTGTAAGGAAACGATGCCGCGTCCATGGTGCCACGCTGCATACCGGTATAAACCTCAGTAGCTGCTGTGGTGGTTTTGATGGCGCCAAGCTTAACCATGGCATCACCGATACCGCCGCCAGCACGAACACGCAGGCCTTTCCAATCTGATAATTCGCGTGGTGGCTTGCCTTTGCCAAGGAACTCATACTGAGGCAGCAAGGCAGCGGCATAAACCATGGCATTCCATTGATCCATGTCTTTGACCAGCGCGGGATGCTCATGCAAAGCCATGCGAACCGCTTGGTTCACGTTCCAATCACCCATAGGCAAAAATGGCAGTGAGAACACCATCCAAGCGGGGTTCTTACCGGGTGAGTAGAAGTTACAAAACGACGAGCCATCAACCGCACCCAGTTTGATGCTGTCAAGGCTTTCGCGGGCTTTTGAGAACTGCTCACCGTAACCGATGTTGATGGTAAAGTTACCACCTGTTTTTTCTTTAACTTGTGCGGCCAAGAACTCCAAACCAGCGGTGAACGCACGTGGGTTGCCCCACATGGAATAACGCCACTCAACCTTGGGTCCTTCAACCTCAGCGGCCTGAACCGCAGCACCTGCGGCAGCAAAGCTAATCGCCAATGCTGACGCAAGCAATTTTTTAGTCATATTCATATCGTGTCTCCGGCTATGCCCATCGCATGGTTGTTTAAACAAACAATCGCGTGAGCTATCAAGTGATGAAACCCCTAATCCAAACCCAGCGTCTATATTCATAGACCAAGGGATTCAAGGACAGGCGAATGCTAGCACTCTGAACGAATGGTTTTTAGTGGGGTATTCCCGTGGCAAGGCAACCTTTGGGTAATGAACGATCTTTTGCAGGCCTCAAAAACCGCCCAGCAATTCTTAGCCGTTTTGGTGTTTTTAACAAGCGGTTGGGGGCTCACTTTTCAGCATGATTTGCTTAAACAGTGGGCTATCAACCCAAAACGCAAGCCAATGCTGCACAGACTGACTGGCTTTGCTCTTGAACCAAAAAGGATCGACGCCAGCAAACTGCCGGACAAAAGGAAAAATCAACACATCTTGAACCATTGGCGTTTCACCCCCTATAAAGGGCTTGTTTTGTAATAACAAAGACAACGGCTTGATCAAAACCTCAAAAGCGGCTGCTCGGGCTGAGGCCGCATCATCTTCAGGAAAACGAGTGGCGTACTTATATCGGTCTAACCACCGCTTAAAGTCGCCGTCTGTGCGTGCCAGCAGATCCATCGCCGCACTATCCTCCCAGCCACGAGCCCAATCATCGGGGTCTCGGATGGCCAACGCCCAGCGAACGATATCCAGACTTTCATCGAGGATCTTGCCGTCACCCAAACAAAGCACGGGCACTGTGGCCTTGGGCGAGGCGGCAACCAAGTCGGCGGGTTTATCGCGCAGATCTATTTCAACGGTGCTTACAGTCACTTGGGCCACTCGCAATGCCATGCGCGCTCGCATGGCATATGGGCAGCGGCGATAGGAATATAAAACAGGCAATTGAGTAGACATGTCCGTTATTCAAGCGCTAGTTGACTCACGGTGCCATTAAAACACCGGCTTCGAAAAGGTTTATTTGACGCAAATTATAAAAAATTAGTTAGCCTACATTCATGCTGGATTTGTACAAATCACAACAGCGTCCTGCATTGAAATTACAGCCTAGCGCTGCGTTCGACACTTAAAGCGAAAAATATAATCCCATGAAAATTTTTAAAAAATCATCTCTCGCCGCAGTAACGCTGATACTCAGCGCATTAGCGCCAAGCATCTCGTGGGCCAACTGTGGTGATGTCTCCATTGCGGAAATGACCTGGGCCAGCACCCAAGCCGCTGCCCGAGTGGACCAATTCATTCTCAAACACGGCTACGGCTGCAATGCCGAAACAGTGCCCGGCGATACTGTACCCACCGCCACGTCAATGAGCGAAAAAGCGCGCCCTGATATTGCGCCGGAACTGTGGCTCAATAACGTCAAAGAGCCCATTGAAAAAGCCGTGGCAGAAGGTCGCTTGGTCATCGCTGGCGACGTCCTTGAAGACCCGGCCACAAACGCAGGCGAAGGCTTATGGATACCGCGCTATATGCTGCAGGCCACGCCAGAACTGGCCACCATCGAGGGCATCAAGAAAAACCCGCATCTGTTTAAAGACCCTGAAGATCCCACTAAGGGCCGAATCATTGGCTGCCCATCGGGCTGGGCCTGTCAAATCGTCATTGATAATCTGTTCAAAGCCTTTGAAATGAAACAAGCGGGCTTTAATTTGGTCGATCCAGGTTCAGGTGCGGCTTTGGCTGGCGCCATTACAAAGGCCTACAACCGTGGTGAAGGTGTTATCAGCTACTACTGGGCACCGACGTCCCTGCTTTCCAAACTTGACATGGTGCGTGTTGACTTGGACCCTCACAACGCCAAGGAGTTTGTTGAGTGTATCGGTGTTCTCGGCTGTCCAGACCCCAAACCCAACAGCTTTGCAACATCGGATATCAAAACAGTCGTCGCGGCCGATTTCGCGAAGAGAAATCCACAGGCGATGGCTTATTTGAAAGCTCGCGTCTGGAGCCCAGAGGATTTTGGTGCGGTACTTGAGTTCATGGAGCAAGAGCAAGCCGATGGTCAAGTGGCTGCCGAATGGTTCTTACAAAACCGCCCAGAGGCTTGGTCGCAGTGGGTGCCTGCAGAGATCGCTGCCAAAATCAAAGCTGCCTTATAAATTGGCACCAAATCGTCTCATCCGGGCTGCTTTGGCATTTTAAGCCAAAGTTGGTTAAACTAAGCTCGTTATTAACCAGTGTTCGCACCCGTGCGCGGGTGCAGTTTGTTTCGATTCGGTTAGTCCCAAATCGAAACGTCAATAGGCTTTGCCCAATGGTGGGCAAGGTGCCAATTGCTCTTCGAGCAACCGAAGTCCCCAACATGTGGGACTTGCCTGTGCAAACTTTTGCGCAAACTCGGATCATCATCGCCCAGGCTTTTAAGCCAACGGGTGCCATCGACTAAGTGGATCGACAAGGTCTAACGAAGTCATCAAACCATTTGGTTTGAAAAATAGCGGAGAACACACGCATGACTTTATTTAAAAAATCTTCTTTAGCGGCCATGACATTGGCCATCAGTGCGATCGGCACGGGCGTGGCCCATGCCGAATGTGGCGATGTCACCATCGCAGAAATGAACTGGGCCAGTGCCCAAGCGGCGGCACGAGTGGACGCCTTCATCCTCAAACACGGTTACGGCTGTAACGCTGAAACCGTCCCTGGCGACACCATGCCAACAGCCACATCCATGAGTGAAAAAGCCAGTCCCGACATCGCGCCTGAGCTTTGGATGAATGCTGTGACCGAACCCATTGAGCGTGCCGTGGCTCAGAAACGTTTGGAGATCGCGGGTAATGTGCTTGAAGATCCCGCCAAGAACGCTGGTGAAGGTTGGTGGGTGCCGCGCTACATGGTCGAAAAAAATCCAGCGTTAAGCACCATTGCCGGCATCAAGAAAAATGTCGGTTTGTTCAAAGACCCTGAAGACCCCAGCAAGGGTCGTGTCGTCGGATGCCCTTCGGGTTGGGCTTGCCAAATCACCACTCAAAATCTTTTCAAAGCCTACGACATGGAAAGCGCTGGCTTTAACTTGGTCGACCCAGGTTCTGGCGCGGCGCTAGCCGGTGCCATCTTTAAAGCCTACAACCGCGGTGAAGGCGTCTTGGCATACTACTGGGCACCAACCGCCCTACTGTCAAAACTCGACATGGTTCGCGTTGACTTGGGCAACTTTGATGCTAAGGAATTTACTGACTGCACGGCTATCGCCAATTGCCCAAATCCCAAGCCCAACAGCTTCCCAGTGCCTGAAATCAAAACCGTTGTGGCGACTGATTTTGCAAAAAGAAGCCCCGCTGCCATGGCCTATTTGAAAGCCCGTGTCTGGAGTGCCAAAGATTTTGGATCAGTGCTTGAGTTTATGGAAAAAGAGCAAGCCAATGGACAAGTGGCTGCCGAGTGGTTCTTGCAAAACCGTCCTGATGCTTGGTCTAAGTGGGTTCCTGCCGATGTGGCTGCAAAAGTAAAGGCTGCCCTCTAAGCCTTTGGTGATTGAAATGGGTCGCCCGGCAAAGTGTCGGGCGCGCCCGCCGCCACAACATTTTTTTGAAAAACAGAGGCGAGCAATATGCTTTGGTCCAGTGACTTCCCCCAAATCGCCGACACCACATTGCGCCAGTTGTCACGCACAATCGATCGCGGCTACCTGACGTTTTCTCGTGAGTACGGCGCTTCCATCGAAGCGTTTTTTGATCCCCTGCTGCACTTCCTCATTTGGTTCGAGCGAATATTATTGGGTGCGCCTTGGTGG
Source organism: uncultured Burkholderiaceae bacterium (assembly GCA_937888805.1). Classification (GTDB taxonomy): domain Bacteria; phylum Pseudomonadota; class Gammaproteobacteria; order Burkholderiales; family Burkholderiaceae_B; genus Algicoccus. The sequence continues at coordinate 116 of CALBEY010000041.1, read as the reverse complement.
TCTGTGGTGTTAGTCACCGCCGCTATCGGCTACCTCGCCGCCAGAAGCTGGAAGCTTTTTGCAGGCATTGTGATTGCCTTGTGTTTGATTGGTGTTTTCGGGATGTGGGAAAACAC
>CALBEY010000040.1 GCA_937888805.1 uncultured Burkholderiaceae bacterium | reverse complement strand
GGGGCGCCGTCAATGAAAGCGATGTGGCGTATTGGGCGGGGTGAAAGGCGGCCCACAAGGCATACAAAAGCGGCAGCACCCAAGCGATCGCTAACACCCAAGCACCAATCGTGGTGAGCCAGTCAGCTCGGTTGAACCGATGACCGTGGTCTATTGAGTCGCTGGTCTTCATCGGTAATGGGTCCTTCGGTCAAGCAAAAAGAATTGCACCAAGCCAGCAATCGCCAAGATCGCTAGCAGTACCACTGTTAGGGTCGAGGCGTAACCACGATCCCAAAATTTGAATCCCACCTCATAAAGATAAAAAAGCAGTAACGATGAAGCATTGTTGGGTCCGCCATTGGTCATGACAAAGATGTGATCCACCATACGAACCGAGTTAATGAGCGCATTGACCAACACGAAAATGGTTGTTGGCATGAGTAGAGGCCACTGAATACGCCAAAAGAAGTACAAGCGGCTGGCGCCTTCGATTTGAGCGGCTTCTCGATAACTGGGGCTTAGGGTCTGCAAAGCCGCCAAATAAAAAATCATAAAGAAACCGGCTTCTTTCCAGATGGCAACGATGGTGACCGACATTAGCGCTAAGTCAGGGTTCCCCAGAAAGTTCAGCGACTTGAAACCCAAGACCTGAAAAACCTGATTGATCAGGCCATAGTCAGGGGTGTAAAAAAAGATCCAAATATTTGCCACGGCGATCATGGGCATCACGGTGGGCAGAAAATACGACATCCGTAAAAATTGGCGTCCCGCTATTTGGTCATTGACCCACAGCGCCATCACAATCGAGAGCGCCATGGATGCCGGAATGGTTGCCAAGGCAAACCAGAGGTTATTAATGGCGGATTTCCAAAACACCGGGTCTTGGATCATCGCCTGATAGTTTTCAAGGCCAATGAACGCAGGAGCACGACCACCGCGGGGTGTCGACATGACGCTGTCGATGAGAGTGGCGACTGCTGGATAGTGTGTGAAACCCACCAGAAACACAAAGGCGGGTAGCAATAACAGATAGGCTTGAATGTGGCGCGAGGTCAGTGTCATGTTGCTCAAGCGCACGCACCTGTTGGGGTGCGTGCGCTAAGGGCTTTACTGATAGGGTCGCAACAGACGGGTGGCTTCAACCTGAGCGTCTTTCAATGCTTGCTCGGCAGTCTTTGTGCCTGTTAAACCAGCTTGCAAGCCGTCATTTAACGCTTTGGTGACGCGCTGATTGTCGTGAGTTGACAACTCGGCTACCGCGTGGGGTAACTGATCACGGGCGACCACGGCGGGTGCAAACTCAGCAGCGTACTTTTTGAGTGCTGGGGTTTCGTAAGCAGCAGGTGAAACAGCCACGTAACCGGTGTCAATACTCCATTGCGCGGCGCGCTCGGGCTGGGTCAGCCACTTGGCAAACTCATAAGCCGCTTGTTGCTCTTTCTCGGGTGCTTTTTTGAAGATAAAGAAGTTACCGCCACCTGTTGGCGAGCCTCGGCGATCGTTTGCCGGCAGCATGGCCACACCAAACTCAAAGGGTGCATTTTTACGGATGTTGGTCAGATTGCCCGTCGTGGTCCAGATCATGGCGGACTTGCCTTCCATAAAATCGCGTGGCGTGGTGCCCCATTGAACAACACCCGGTGGGTGGATTTTGTATTTCTGTGACAGGTCCATCCAAAACTGCAGGGCTTCAATGGTCTTCAGATCATCGAAGGCCACTTTGGTGCCCGCTGAGTTGGCCAAAATCGCATTGTTTTGGGTGCTAAACCCTTGGAACAACCAGTAGGGGAACCCGCTTGAAGGGACCTGAATGCCCCATTGGGTGACATTACCACTGGCATCTCGTTTGGTGAGCTTGGTGCCCATTTCAACCAACTCAGTCCATGTCGCTGGTGCTTTTTCTGGATCAAGACCGGCTGCTTTAAAGGCCTCTTTGTTGTAATACATCACCACGGTTGAACGCTGGAAAGGGATGCCCCAGGTCTTGTTATCGATCTGGCCGTTGAGCATGAAGGCGGGAAAGAAGCTCTTGAGCCACTGGCGGTCAGTATCGGTTTTAACAAAATTGTCCATTGGCACGATGGCGTCTTCGTCAATCAGCGTGAATGTGTCAGTCGACAACAAAATCGCTGCGGTCGGTGGCTTGCCTGACTTGTGCGCGGTTAACGATTTAACAATGGTCTCTTGATAAGACCCAGCATAAACCGGGGTGACCACCACATTGGGGTTATTTTTGTTGAAATCAGCCGCGTAACCATCAATGATTTTGGTGATGGGGCCACCCACAGCAACTGGAAAATAAAACGACACCTGTGTTTGTGCCAACACCGCTGTGCTGACGCAAAGGCTGGCAGCCGCGACAGAGAAAGATTTGATGAGTTTTTTCATTTAATGCACTCCGAGGTTATTGAATGCGCAAGCCTTGAGCGTCAAACCAGTGCAGATTTGATTGCCGCCAGCCTAGATTAATTTGCGCACTTGGTGAAATCACGGCTTTGCCGTCGGCGCGGACCGTGAGTGGTTGGTTACCAATTTGTGTGTGCACCAGCAAATCAGCTCCCGTAAATTCAGTACTCAAAACTTGACCTGTCAGTTCACCAGTCAATGAAATATCCTCAGGACGAATGCCCAGCGAAACCGCATCGACAGGCGCTGGCACCACGATTTCGGTCCCAGCAATCTTTTGTCCTTGAAGCGACAACACATTCATTTTGGTGCTGCCGATAAACTGCGCCACAAACAAAGAAGCCGGTTTTTGATAGATAACGGACGGTGATGCTTGCTGCTCAATCTTGCCGTCTCGCAGCAAAACGACTTGGTCGGCCATGCTCATGGCCTCGGTTTGGTCATGCGTGACGTAGACCACTGAGAGACCAAGCTTTTGTTGAAGGGCACGTAACTCTTCGCGCATGGATTGGCGTAGTTTGGCGTCGAGATTGGATAGGGGCTCGTCCATGAGACACAGTCGGGCGTCAGCCACCAAGGCACGGGCAAGTGCAACGCGTTGCTGCTGGCCACCTGAGAGTTGTGATGGTTTGCGTGCGCGTAGGGCATCAAGGCCCAGTAGATCGAGGGTTTTTTTAAGCCGAGCTTCGATGTCGGTCTTTGGCATTTTTCTGATCCGTAAACCGAACGCCACGTTTTCAGCGACAGACAGGTGCGGGAACAGGGCGTAATTTTGAAACACCATTGAAACGCCTCGTGCCGCAGGCGACTGGTGTGTAACGTCGTTGCCAAAGATCCGAATTTCACCGCTCGATGGTGTTTCCAAACCGGCAATCAGGCGCAGCGTGGTGGTTTTGCCGCAACCCGATGGCCCCAGTAAAACGGAGAAATCACCCTCTTTGAGCGTGAGATCAGTTCGATGTAAAGCTGCGGTCTTTCCCCATAACTTACTGACCTGCTGGAACTGAACGGTTGACATATCGAGCGTCTCTTTCACCAGAAGAGTCTTTGTAGACCGCCAACATGACGGTTTGGTGACAGGGTCGTGATGTACATCGATTTGGCAAGCCGTTCAAAGGGTATGGCGTACTTGGTTTGGGCTACTTTTTATCCGTTGCATGCCGTTGTTCCGTGATCTAGACTCATGTCGTGATG
>CALBEY010000039.1 GCA_937888805.1 uncultured Burkholderiaceae bacterium | reverse complement strand
AAGTCTGGCAAGCCATGGGCAAAGGGCAATGGGGTTTGCTGCACGCAGGCACTGGCCGCGGTAAAACCTTGGCCACTTGGTTTGGTGCGCTTAAGCGCCTTGAAAAATTGTCGCCATCCCATCACAAACCAGGGCTAAAGATTCTATGGATCACACCCATGCGGGCATTGGCTGCAGACACCACAACCACCTTACAAAATACCGCCCAAACGCTTTTGCCTGACTGGCGCGTTGAAATGCGTACCGGTGATACGAACGCTGCCCAACGCACCAAGCAAAGCAAAAGCCTGCCTGATGCCTTGGTGACCACACCGGAGAGCTTGAGCTTATTGCTGACGCAAAAAGACGCTCAGAGTCGCCTTGGCAATGTGCAAGTGGTGGTGGTTGATGAATGGCATGAATTGATTGGTAGCAAGCGTGGCGTGCAATTACAACTGGCGGTTGCCCGTCTGGCTCGCTGGCAACCGAGTCTCATTTGTTGGGGCATGTCGGCCACGCTTGGCAACTTAGAGCAAGCGCTAGAGACATTGTGTTTGGTTCAGACGCCCGAAGAAAATGTATGCTTGGTCAGCGACACCCGGCAAAAGACGGTACAAATTGATACCCTCTTACCGCAAAACATAGACCGCTTCGCTTGGGCAGGGCATCTGGGGCTTTCGCTCGCGCCAGCTGTGGCGCGAGTCCTTCAGACATCGAGCAGCACGCTGGTGTTTGTCAACACGCGCGCTCAAGCTGAACGGTGGTATCAAGCGTTGCTTGAAGCTGCGCCTGACTTGGCTGGCGACCTAGCCCTTCATCACGGCTCATTGGACCCAGAGGTGCGCCGGTGGGTCGAACAAAGTCTAAAAGAGGGGAGCCTTAAAGCAGTGGTTTGTACCTCAAGCTTAGACTTGGGCGTGGATTTTTTACCAGTTGATCGAGTACTGCAAATTGGCTCTGCCAAAGGCGTGGCGCGACTGCTTCAGCGCGCTGGACGATCTGGGCATGCGCCTGGCAGGGTATCGCACATCACCTTGGTGCCAACCAATAGTTTAGACATCTTAGAAGCGGTTGCTGTGCAAGATGCCGTCAAAGCCCGAGCAGTCGAGTCACGTCACGGCCCACAGGCGCCGATCGATGTTTTGGTTCAACATTTGGTCACCATTGCCATCGGTGGTGGCTTTGTAGCGACAGACTTATATGAAGAGGTACGCTCAACCCATGCCTATCGCACCTTGACGCCCGAGGCGTGGCAGTGGGCGCTGGATTTTGTGCGCCACGGTGGTACAGCGCTGGCTGCCTATCCTGACTATCAGCGCGTGAGACCTGATCAAGAGGGGAAATGGCGCGCGACCAATGCCGCCATGGTTCGCCGACATCGCATGAGTGTGGGCACCATCGTCAGCGATGCCATGATGCAGGTTCGCTACTGGTCATCTCGTGGTGGTGGCGCTCGAATCGGGCAGGTCGAAGAAAGTTTTGTGATGCGTTTAAAAAAAGGCGATTGTTTTTTGTTCGCCGGTCGCCTTTTGGCGTTAGTGCGTACTAATGAAATGACGGCTTATGTCAAACGAGCCACAGGCAGTCGTGGTGCGGTACCGCGTTGGGTGGGCGGCAACATGTCTTTGTCCTCAGCCCTGGCTGGCGCCATGTTGGACCGCTTGGACAGCCACAGCAAGCCCGATGTGTCGACATCAAAATGTGTCTCGTCGAGCCGAATCGCCAATTGTGCACAAACGTGGCAAGCCATTAAACCTTTACTGGCTTTGCAACAGCAATGGTCAGCGCTACCGAGCGCATCACACTTGCTTGTGGAGTGTTGGTCGTCGCGCGAAGGTACGCACTTATTCATCTATCCCTTTGCCGGTCGTACCGTGCACTTGGGCCTGTCGAGCCTTCTGGCGTGGCGTTTGGCCAAGCAAATGCCAATGACGTTTTCTTTGTCGGTTAACGACTATGGTTTTGAGATGTTGTGCGCGCAGACACTGGATGTTGGCGCTTTGGTCACGCCAGCGCTTCTAAGCACGGATAATTTGGCGCAAGACCTCGCAGAAAGTTTAAATGCCGGACAATTGGCCCAACGACGATTCAGAGAAATTGCCCGCATTTCAGGTCTTGTGTTTCAAGGTTATCCGGGGGCTAAAAAAACAGCCAAGCAGGTTCAAGCCTCATCGGGTTTGTTTTTTGATGTGTTTGAGCAATACGATCCTAATAATCAATTGCTTGAGCAAGCCCGCCGTGAAGTGTTGCAGCACGAGCTTGATTTTGAGCAATTGAAGACTACCTTAAACAGGGTGGGTCAATTACCCTTGACGCTTAAGATGATTGAGCGACCCACGCCGTTTGCCTTTCCTCTCATGGTTCAGCGCTTGCGTGAGCGCTTATCATCTGAAAAGCTTTCTGATCGCGTGGCGCGAATGGTCAGTGAACTCGAACGGGCTGCGCAATGACGATCAATAATCAAGCGATTGCCATTGAAGCCATGGGACAAACCGTTACCTTACTGCCCCAAAGAGCTGTGTATTTGGACGCCGCTCAAACACTTCTGGTGGCTGACCTGCACTTGGGTAAAGCCGCCACCTATCGCAAGCTCGGCCAACCCGTGCCACAAGGCACAACTTCCGAGACATTGGCACGTTTAACGGCTGTGGTTCAGCGCCAACCCGTGAAAAAATTGGTGGTGCTCGGTGACTTTTTGCATGCGGCCCACGTTCATCAAGCCGCACAGACATTGGCCGCGATCGAGCGTTGGCGAGCGCGACATGCAACGCTTTCGATCACATTGGTGCGCGGCAATCACGATGACCGTGCCGGTGACCCACCAAAAGCGTTTGGTATTGACGTTGTCGATGAGCCTTACTGTTTTGAAGGATTTGAGTGTCGTCACGCGCTGCCTCATCATGAAAATCATGTGCTTGAGAATCAGGCTCAGGCCTTCGCGTTTGCGGGCCACACGCACCCGGTGGTGACCTTGCAGGGCAGGGCACGGGATCGATTGCGACTGTTGTGTTTTGTGGTGTCGCCTCGGACTTGCATACTGCCAGCGTTTGGTGCGTTTACGGGTGGACATGAACACCAAACAACCCAAGATGAAACCCTTTATGCGATCGCCGATGAGGCGATATTTGCTATCCCAGGCCAGCGATCAAAGCAACGCCAAGGGCGCCCTTGACGGCTAAGCCAACCAACCCAATTTGTCATCTCGCCCAGCGCGTTGTAGGTGGCTTCTTGAGCCCATTGATTGCCGTTTCGGTGTCGCATGACAACCGTTGTGCACCGCGTGCCATAGTCGGGACTCAGAATAAACGGCGTGGCCAATAGTCGCTCACGCACCAACCCCATGCCCGTGTCGGGTAATGCATTGTCAGGCACAGCGGTGCGGTCTCGCATCAGGGCGGTCAATTGCTCAGCATTGGGTGCGGAAGTTTCAGCCAATAACGCGGCGACGGCTTCGCGGGTTTGCTGCGTCTTGGGCCAAGGCGTATCGAGCAGGGCGTTTGACAAGCCGTAGACCCCAGTAGTCAGTGATTGCTTAAAAGGCTTGGCTTGATTGCCTGAATAGTGAAGGTTTACCCCGTCGGCGACGATCAGATTAAACCCGTTGTATTCATCTGCTTTGGGTTCGACAATGCTCAAGTATTCATCGGTTGGTAGATCAGCTTTGAGAAAATTTTCCACCAGTCGACCTCGTGACGGTGCTTGTGGGCGATGTTGTCTCGGGTTACGGTAGTTTGTCAGCAGCGAAAATCGACCGCTACTTGTAACGCCCAGCCAAGTGCCACCGGCTTGAAGGTCTTGTCCTGCCAACACATTTGGATGATGATGCCACGGTTGTAATGGCACAGCCGCACGATCATGGTACTCATCTCGGTTGGCCACCACAATTAAAGGCCAATCCGGCAAGACATCAATAGCAAGGATTGCCAAACACATTTGCTCAGAGGCCTTTTTTAGGTGCTGGTGTTGTCAGTCTAGACGGTCGCCAATTAACCACGGCGATACCGGCAATGACAAGGACCGAGCCAGCCACAAAACTGAAATCAAGCGGATCATCGAGAAACCAGACGCCGAAGGCCACACCAAAGATAGGACTCAAAAATGTAAACGAAGCCAGACGGGACGCGTAGTAGTGGGTTAGCAACCAAAACCAAACCAGCAAGGTGAAAAAAGAAATCACAATGGCCTGAGCACCAACCGCCAAAATAACCGCAGGTGTCCAATTGACAGCCAGTTGATCCGTCAAGGCACTGGCGATCAGTAATACTAAAAACGCCATGGCCAGCTGGTAAAGGGTGGTTTGGGCCGCGGGTATTCGGTTAAGACCGGTGTAGCGCAAGACCACTGTGGTTAAACCCCAAAGCAGACCCGCAATCAGGCCCAAAAAGTCGCCATACAGGATATCGGCGCTAAATGAGGGTTGTGTGATGCCACCGAGAAATGCCATGGCAATGCCAACGAAACAGGCCACAATACCCCACCACTGCAGGTGCGACAATCGTTCTTCAGGTACAAGCCAGTGCAATCCCAAGGCGGTGAAAATGGGGGCTGTGTAAAGAAAAACGGCCATGTGAGAGGCGGTGGTGTAACGCAGGCCTTCACCAATAAATAAAAACTCGACGGCAAATAACATCCCTGCCAATAAACCCGCTGGCCAAGGCCCTTTGTGTAATGCAAAAGAAATCATTTGATAACGCATGAATGCTGCGATCAAAACCATGCCAATGGCAGATCGTAAAGAGATTTGCAAAATAGGCGACATGTCATCGGCCACATACTTGATGACCGATTGCTGGCCACCCCAAAGAACGCATAACAACAGCATCAACGAGATGGCCTGAGCATCTAGCGGTTGTCGTGTGTTGTTCATGTGGTTAAGCCAAAGAAGGGGCGTCAGAGCAGCGAAAAGTTATTCAGACCGAACCATGGAATCCTTAATATTCAATTCATTGTCACACACGGCGGGATAAGCCACAATCCTGGTGTTCAACCGCTACACTGTTATTTTTAACGATTAATGACGAAAACAATCCCCTTTCTATGTCTGATCAAATCCCGTTGTCATCGGTTGCGCCAAGCGCCCCTTCAAAGGACGCTTCGCTGGGCGCTTGGCTTGCGTTTTTAGAACAACTGCACCCCAAAACCATTGAACTTGGGCTAGAACGCGTGCAAGCGGTGGCAGACCGTCTGGCTCTTCAATCAAGTGCGATCAAATATGTGGTGGCAGGGACCAACGGCAAAGGTTCAACCTGTGCCATGCTCGAAGCCATTTTGTCAGCGTCAGGCTATCGGGTGGGCATGTACACCTCGCCGCATTTGATCGACTTTAACGAGCGTGCCCGCATCAATGGGGAGCAAGCCAGTGATGCGCAGTTGGTCTCGGCTTTTGAAATCGTCGAGCAAGCCAGGGGCGACATTTCACTGACTTACTTTGAATTCAGCACCTTGGCTATTCTTTCTTTGTTTGCAAAAGAAAAGTTAGACGCCTGGGTTTTGGAGATAGGGCTTGGTGGACGTTTAGATGCGGTCAACATTATTGACGCCGATTGCGCCATTCTGACCAGTGTCGATCTCGATCACACCGACTGGTTGGGCAATACCCGTGAAAAAATTGGCTGGGAAAAGGCCCACGTGTTTCGTCAGGAAAAGCCAGCCATTTGTGCTGATCCCACGCCACCGGCAACTGTCGTTGAACATGCGGCAGCCATCGGCGCCGATTTGTGGCTGTTTGGCCGAGATTTCAATTACTCGGGCGATCGCCAACAGTGGGCTTTTGCCGGGCGCCAAGGTCGGCGTAATGCACTGGCTTATCCCGCCTTAAGGGGCGCGAATCAGTTGCTCAATGCTGCGGGTGCACTGGCTGCCATTGAAAGCACGCGTCACTTGCTGCCGGTGACTCAGCAAGCCGTTCGGATCGGGCTTTTGCAAGCTGCCTTACCAGGGCGATTCCAAATTTTGCCGGGGCAACCCATGGTGATATTGGACGTGGCGCACAACCCACATGCGGCTGCTGTTTTGGAAAAAAATCTTGGCAACATGGGTTTTCATCCCTATACCTATGCTGTTTTCGGGATGATGGGTGACAAGGACGTTGATGAGGTTATTAAACACCTGGCCCCTCGCTTTGATCGCTGGTTTTGCAGCTCCCTCCCGACAGCACGCGCCATTTCTGGGGTAGATTTGAAGGCTCGTGTCGAGTCAGTGCTGGCCAATAGCAAGGTAGAGATTGATCCAGCACCCACGGCTGAATCCTTTGATGACCCCCAATCAGCATTCGAAGCGGCCTGTCAGCTTGCGCAACCGGATGATAGAATCGTGGTGTTTGGATCGTTCTTAACTGTTGCTGGGGTTTTACCCAAAACCACTCGCCTGTCGAAAGGTTGACTAATCCCTCGTATCCATAAGGTCAGGTCATGGGTTTGTTTTCTAAAAAAGAAGCGGGATCAACGCGCCGACATGCCGCAAGGCCAAGGCCCTCCGTTTCTAGCGAGGCCCAAGCGGCCTCGTTGAGAGTTAAGGCCAGGCGACGCTTGACTGGTGCTGTGGCTTTGGTTCTGGCTGTTGTGATTGTTTTGCCGGTGTTGTTAGACGGCGAGCCTGAACCCATACCCGCTGGTATTAACATTACCATTCCCAGCAAAAATCAGCCTCTTGAACCCCTGACAACCACGGCCATTGAAACGCCGGTCAACACCCTCACTGACAGCCCCGTCTTAGCGACCGAGTCAGTAGCGATAACGCCAGCCACACCGGTGACCCCTGCCGTTGTCGAAAAACCGGCGGCCGCGACCACGCCAGCACCCACAGCGCCCGTGACACGAGAAACGCCAGTTGTTACTGCGCCAGCCACGCCTGAGCCCAAACGAACTGACGATGGTAGCCGTGCTTTAGCTTTATTAGCGGGTCAATCGCCTACCACGCCAGCGCCTGCCGCTGCCGGTCAATTTGTTGTTCAAATCGCCTCATACAGTACGCAGGATGACGCTCAAACACGACGCGATAAGCTCAGGGGCGAGGGCGTCTCGAACGCTTTTGTTGAACAGGGATCCATCGAGGGTAAAAACGTGTTCCGGCTGCGCGTGGGACCTTTTGTGTCCAGAGGTGCTGCTCAGGCCGCGCAGACGCGTCTGCGCACGCTGGGTTACAACAACGGCTTTATCGCAACGCAGTGACTGCTTTTGACTTCATTTTGCTCGGCATCATAGGCACTTCGATGCTGCTCGGTGTTTGGCGCGGTTTGATCAAAGAATTAATGTCGTTAGTGGCATTTGGTTTGGCCTTTTTAGCAGCCATCTGGTGGGGCCCTGATGTCTCATCAATTGGTATGCTGAGTTGGGTCAAGCATGACTATTTAAAGCTCGGCATTGCTTACGCTTCGCTCTTTATTGCAACGCTTTTAGCGGTTGGGTTACTGAACATGGCACTGGCGGCAATGATCAAAAGCACAGGGTTGTCTCCCGCTGATCGTGGTTTGGGTGGGCTCTTCGGACTGTTAAGGGGCATCCTTCTTTTGCTCGTGTTGGTGACGATTGCCGGTTACACACCTTTGATCCAAGAACCATGGTGGAAGAACGCCATGTTTTCTGAGCAAATGGTGGGTGTGATTCAGCAACTCAAGCAACGCATGCCTGAACCCATTGACCAATGGTTACCGTACTAATTAACAAAGTCTGTTAATCGTTTTATCAAAACTTACCCGGACTTTAAGTCCAATACTCGGGATTCATTATGTGTGGCATTGTTGGTGTTGTAGGGCGTGGACTGGTCAATCAATTGATTTACGACAGTTTGTTACTGCTGCAGCACAGGGGACAAGATGCTGCTGGCATCGCCACCTCTGATGGCAATCACTTCAATATGTTCAAAGGACACGGCTTGGTACGAGACGTTTTTCGTACCCGAAGCATGCGTTCTTTACCTGGATTTAGCGGCATTGGTCAGGTTCGTTATCCAACGGCTGGCTCAAGTGACAGCGCAGAAGAGGCGCAACCTTTTTACGTTAATGCGCCATTTGGATTAACTTTTGCGCACAATGGCAACCTCACCAACTGGCTGGAGCTTCGTGAATCATTGTTTCGCGTTGACCAGCGGCACATCAACACAAACTCTGACTCAGAGGTTTTGCTTAATGTCTTGGCTCACGAGTTGCAACGAGCAGCCAATGGCGTGAGCTTGGATGAGGGGGCAATTTTCCGGGCCGTGACGGCATTACATGGCCGTGTCAAGGGCGCTTATGCTGTCGTGGCGCAAATCTCCGGCTACGGCCTACTGGCCTTTCGTGACCCTCACGGCATTCGGCCACTGTGCTTGGGTCGTTTCGAATCCCCCGAAGGCACCGAATGGATGGTAGCTTCTGAATCGGTGGCACTTGAAGGCTCTGGATTTGAGTTTGTACGAGATGTCGAACCAGGCGAAGCCATTTTCATTTCACTAGACGGCAAGCTCTCAAGCCAACTGTGTGGCCCTAACGTGCCATTTGCACCCTGTATCTTTGAATATGTCTATTTTGCTCGGCCAGACTCTGTCTTAAGTGGTGTTTCAGTCTACGGCGCCCGGCTACGCATGGGAGAATACCTTGGCGACAAATTGGCTCGATCTATTCCGCTAGGGGATATCGACGTGGTGATGCCAGTTCCTGACTCGTCAAGACCTGCTGCGATGCAATTGGCCTCGAGACTGAATATAGAGTACAGGGAGGGATTGATCAAAAATCGCTATGTGGGGCGAACTTTCATCATGCCCGGCCAGGCGATTCGCAAAAAGTCTGTACGCCAAAAGTTAAATACGATTGGGCTGGAATTCAAAGGTAAAAACGTCTTACTGGTCGATGATTCGATTGTTCGTGGAACAACAAGCCGCGAAATTGTTGAAATGGCTCGTGCCGCTGGTGCCAATAAGGTTTACATGGCATCAGCAGCACCACCGGTGCGCTACCAAAATGTCTATGGTATCGACATGCCAACGCAAGCTGAGCTGATCGCCACTGGGCGTGATGATGAAGAAATTGCGCGGATTATTGGGGCCGATGCACTGATTTATCAAGACATTGAAGACATGAAAAAATCCATTTCAGATTTAAATCCGGCGCTAACAAATTTTGATACGTCGTGCTTCACCGGCGAATATGTGACTGGCGACATCACTCCCGAATACTTGGCCCGAATTGCCATTCCGCGTGATGGTCCTGAGCGTGGCACCGGTTTGCAATTCAATTTGGGCTTTGCTGCTAACGATAACTGAGTGCCAATTCTTAATTGAAAACGTCGTCACGGCAGTGCAAAACATGGATCCCATGAGTGAAACACTGAATCAATTTTCAACTCCGAAAGTCTTCATGCGCTGACAGAATTTTTGAAGGGCTGCATCGTACCAACATGAATCGTGTCTTTTTGGATTTTAGGCAAACCCTTACCGACGGCCTCGGCCTTTGAACTTCTCTGACTCATTCGGACGCCATGAGGTTTTAAGCATAGCGAGACTGTAAACAGCGTAGATGGCAAACAGGGCGAGACCCCATGCGGCGTATTCAATACCTAAGACGCGAACACTGGCATCCAAACACGTGGCATAAATACCAAAAAGCCATGGGGCTAGAGACTCTAAACCACTGCCGCTAACCACGCGATCAGCGAATGTCTGATCACAACTGAATGCTTTCGCCGCCACAGTAATTTGATGCCAAGCCACTGCAATGCCAGCCATTGCCGTCAGCGCAATCAGGCCCCAGTTCAATAAACGCCACGGGCGAAACGTCGAACCCAGTAAGCCGAGCAGGGCGAATGCGGCAATCGCTAAAAACAAAATACGCTGCAAAATGCACCAAGAACAAGGCGCCATGTCTAAAACATGCTGACTAAATAAGGCGGCACCCAGTGCAGCGAGAGCAGTTAAAAGAACCAGCAAAAAACCGTTTTTACTATGCCGCATGGGCGACCTCTTGGTTTAACGCGTCTGAAACTGCTCGCTCAAATTGACGTTGCTTACGGGGTTGACTCAAATCTTCACTGCTGATCACAAAAACGTCTTCAATGCGTTCGCCTAACGTCATTACTTTGGCGGTTAACACCGAGACATTAAACTCGACGAAAACGCGCGCCACATCAGCCAGTAAGCCAGGGCGATCAGAGGCGACGATGGCCAAGCGCCAGTGCTTGCTGCCGTCATCGGGCTGAATCTCCACCATGGGGGCTACTGGAAATGCGCGTGATAAGCGTGACACACGGGGATGCCCCGATTTGAAATCGAGCAAAGAACCATCGTTGTCAGTTTGAAGGAATTCTCGCAGTTGGTGTTCAATCAGGGCTGTCAGGGCGCGCAGATCACTTTGCCCCACCGCAGGAAAAACGATAAAACTATCCAGCGCAAAACCGTGCCGTGTGGTGTGGATTCGAGCGTCCAAAACACCAAGATTTTTCATGCCCAAATAAGCACAAATTTTAAAAAATAGATCCTTTTTATCATGGGTATAGACCATGATTTGAACGCTTTCGGTAGTACCGACAGGTCGCGCTTTCACGACCACGTCTTCAGGGCTTACTTGATAATGCAAATGACGTGTATGCCAAGCAATATCGGGCGCATCGTGACGCAAAAAGTAAGCGATATCTAATTTTTCCCAAAAGGCTTGGCGATGGTCGTCAAGTAAACCGGTCAACCGAGTCAACCGTGTGGCTTCTTCAATTCGTTGCTGCAGCACTGTTTTGGCTGATGCCATTTCTCCACCAAGAGCGGCTCGGGTCAGCCGATACAAATCTTCAAGTAATTTGCCTTTCCAGGTATTCCAAACCTTTGGACTGGTGCCTCTAATATCGGCGACGGTTAGCAAATAAAGTGCGGTCAATTGGCGCATTGACCCCACTTGCTGAGTGAAGTTCTGAATCACAACAGGGTTCGACAGGTCTTGTTTTTGTGCAACCTGTGACATCAGTAAATGACTTTTGACCAAAAAAACAACCAGAGCCGTGTCCTCTTGATTTAAGCCGTGCTCGCGAGCAAATCGCTTGACCTCAATGGCGCCGAGCTCGGAGTGATCACCGCCTCGTCCTTTTGAAATGTCGTGAAATAGTGCTGCCACATATAGCAACCAATGTTGGTCAAAATTGGCAATTAAATCGGACGCCAGCGGATATTCTTGAGCATGCTCAGGCATGGTAAAGCGGCGCAAGTTGCGAATGACCTGCAGCGTGTGCTGATCCACCGTGTAAACATGGAACAGATCGTGCTGCATTTGACCCACCACCCGACGGAAAACGGGCAAATAGCGCGGCAAGACGTTGAGCATCGTCATCCGGCGCAAGGCGTGAACAATGCCTTGGGGCTGCTGCAAAATGGACAGAAACAAGGCTTTGTTAGTTGGATCACGCCGAAACGCCGCATCAATTCTTGTGCGTGCATGCCAGATGGCACGCAACGCTTTGGCAGAAATCCCCGTCAATTCGGGATGCTGTTGCATCACCAAAAAGGCTTTTAGCAGAAGATGTGGATGCCGATCAAAGACTGTCTCGTCCTCGATTTCTAAACGTGATTGGCGGTCAAAGAAAAAGCCCTCGTCGTCCAGTGGCAACAATCGCGCGCCAGGGGCTGGAAACAACTGCGCTTGAATGCTTTCGACCAAAACCGTGTTCAATTGCGTCACCAAGCGCGCTGCCCAGTAATAGCGCTGCATCAATATCTCGCTGGCTCGGCGATTGTGTGCGGGCGTGATTTTATAGGCTTGGGCTAAGTTGTGTTGGATGTCAAACACCAGCCGATCCTCACGTCGGCCCGCCAATAAGTGCATCTCAATTCGCAGGCGCTTGAACGCTAATTCAGCTCTTCTCAGGTCTCGCGCCTCATCAGGTGTTAACAAGCCGCCACGCGACAGTTGTGTCCAGTTGCTACCAAAACCTGCCGCTTTTGCCATCCAACGAATCACTTGCAGATCGCGCAAGCCCCCCGGCGATTCTTTGCAGTTCGGTTCAAGGGAATAGGGGGTGTCTTGGTAGCGCGCATGGCGTTGCCGCATTTCTGTCAACTTGGCTTTAAAGAACAGTTGTTTGTCCAAAGCCGAAATGAGCGCTGTGTTGAATTGCTTAAATAATTTGCGCCGACCCGCGATAAATCGACTTTCCAAGAGCGAGGTCTGAACGGTAATGTCTGCATCAGCCTCAATCAAACACTCCTCCAGCGTACGAACGCTATAGCCTGGCTCTATGCCCAGGTCCCAGAGCGCGGCCACTAGCTCGCTGAGCATGGCTTGGTCTTTTTCGCTTGCAGGTTGTGCAAGCAAGATCAAAAGATCAACATCTGAATAAGGGTAGAGTTCACCGCGACCGTAGCCACCGACAGCAGCTAAGGTCGCCCCTTTGGGAAGTGGATAAATACGAAGAAGACCGCGCAAAGCATCATCAGTAGCGCGTCGCAGGTCATTTAAAAGTCTGTCTGAAACGGGTTGCAACCCAAACGCTTTAACCGCATCGTCTCGCTTGGATGCTAAGACTTGGCGTAAATCGCTAAAGGTCGGCGCTAAATTCATGCGTGTGGTTGAGCCAATAGAGCGGGTTTTGCGGGCATGCCGTCTGAAATGGTTAGGACCTCAACCCCCAACTCAGTAACCAAGACGGTGTGTTCCCATTGGGCCGATAAGCTGTGGTCGCGTGTCACGACCGTCCAGCCGTCAGACAACTGACGGATTTCACGCCGACCGGCGTTAATCATTGGCTCGATGGTGAAAATCAGACCCGGCTCCAAAACTTGTCCTGATTTGGGGCGACCGTAATGGAGAATTTGGGGATCCTGATGAAATTTCGTGCCAATGCCGTGGCCGCAAAACTCACGTACCACGGAGTAGCCTTTGGACTCAGCATGTTGTTGAATCGCATGACCGATATCGCCTAGCGTTTGACCTGGTTTGACTTGTTCGATACCAAGCCACATGCACTCAAAGGTGGTTTCGGTGAGCCGCTTGGCTTGAATGGAAGGCTCACCCACAAAATACATCCGACTGGTATCGCCAAACCAACCGTCCTTGATGATCGTCACGTCAATGTTCACGATATCACCGGCTTTCAAGACTTTTTCACCGGGAATACCGTGACAAACCTGATGATTGACTGACGTACAAATGGCACCAGGAAACGGTGGGTAACCTGGCGGGGCATAGCCTATCGTTGCTGATTCAACCTTTAGAACGTCGGTTATGAATGCGAGCGTTAAACGGTCTAAATCCCCAGTAGAAATACCGGGTTTGACAAAAGGCGTGAGGTAATCAAGTACTTTCGCAGCGTCGCGGCAAGCAGCGCGCATTTTATCGAGGTCTTCAGGGTCAGTAACAAGAGGCATTGGCGCGGTTTAATCAGAATGGTTTAGGGTTCGGCGAAGGTTTAAGCGGCAAAATGTGATGCAACTTGAGCCTTTGGCAAGAAAACAGTTAGAATTATAGGCTTTCCCACAAAATTGGCCTCAAAAACTGGGCTGATACCGCGGGATTAGCGGTTGTTCCGAGTGGCTTTCGTCATTACTATGCTGCTTATAAAAGCACACCAATACCAATGATACAAGGCATTTGGTGCTACCAAATCGCGCGCTGTTGCACCAGGGTGCTGGCAAATCGCCAGTGCAGCAACAGTGCTAGAACCAACCCTTGGAGATTTAAATGTCGTTAATGCGTGAAATGTTAGAAGCAGGTGTGCACTTTGGACACCAAACGCGGTATTGGAACCCCAAAATGGCACCCTATATTTTTGGGCACCGCAACAAAATCCACATTATTAACCTTGAGCAGACTGTCGTTAAATACACGGAAGCCGTCAAGTTCGTGCGTTCGATTTCAGCTAAAAATGGCAACGTGTTGTTCGTCGGCACCAAGCGTGCAGCTCGCGACATCATTGCTGAGCAAGCGCAACGCTGTGGCATGCCCTTCGTTGACAGTCGTTGGCTCGGTGGCATGTTGACCAACTTTAAAACGGTCAAGAGCTCAATCAAGCGCCTGAAAGACATGGAAGTGATGGCCGCTGACGGTGCCTTAGAGCGTATGTCGAAAAAAGAGGGACTGATGTTTGAGCGTGAAATGACCAAGCTCAACAAGTCAATTGGTGGCATCAAAGACATGAACGGTTTGCCCGCCGCGATCTTTATGGTCGATGTTGGTTACCACAAGATTGCCGTCGCAGAGGCTCACACACTGGGGATCCCAGTGATTGCCATCGTGGACACCAATCACTCACCTGACGGCATTGACTTTATCATTCCCGGCAACGATGATTCCGCAAAAGCCATCACCTTGTACGCCAGCGGCATGGCTGATGCTGTCCTAGAAGGACGTCAACAAAGCCTTAATGGTTTGGTTGAAAGCATCACAGAAGGCGAAGAATTCGTTGAGCTGCAAGAAGATGCCAACGAAGAGCAGGCCTAAGTCGATGACTATCCCGTGCATGTCAGTACGGGATTTACGAATTACTTAGGGCAAAGCACCCAATTTGGTGCTTTGCGCGACTTGTCAATAAACACGGAGCAAATATGGCTGAAATTACTGCCGCAATGGTCAAAGCATTGCGTGAGAAAACAGACGCACCCATGATGGAGTGCAAAAAAGCATTAACCGAGGCTGGTGGCGACATGGCACGGGCTGAAGAAGTGCTACGCGTCAAGCTAGGCGGCAAAGCCAGCAAAGCAGCTTCACGCGTAACCGCCGAAGGGCTGATTGGTTTAACGATTGACGCCGCAGGCAAAACTGGCGCCATTGTTGAGATCAACTGTGAGACTGACTTCGTTGCGAAAAACGATGACTTCATCGGCTTTGCCCAGGCAATAGCTAAATTGGTCATGACTCAAAACCCCAGCGATGTGGCTGCACTTTCAGCGCTACCGATGGGTGACGGCTCTGTTGAGACAACGCGCACAGCGCTTGTTGGCAAAATTGGTGAGAACATCGCCATTCGCCGATTCAAACGCATGGCCACAGAACACTCGCTCGCTAGCTATGTCCATGGCGGCAAAATTGGTGTGATGGTTGAGTTTGCAGGAAGCGAGGATGTGGGCAAAGATCTTGCCATGCACATCGCAGCCACAAAGCCTCGTGCCATTGATGAGACAGGCGTACCCGAGGCGGACAAAGAAGCCGAGCGCTCTGTCGCCCGTCAAAAGGCCGCCGAGTCAGGTAAACCCGCTGAAATCGTTGAGAAAATGGTTGAAGGCTCGGTTCAAAAATACCTGAAAGAAGTCGCTTTGTTGTCGCAGATGTTTGTTAAGAACGATAAACAATCGGTTGCGCAAATGCTTAAAGAGAAAGGTGCATCAGTTCAGTCTTTCGAAATGTATGTCGTGGGCGAAGGTATTGAGAAAAAAGTATCAGATTTTGCGGCAGAGGTCGCTGCCGCAGCTTCTGGTAACGCATAAACTTTAAGCATATTCCGTTAGTTTATCTATTTTGCCTAGCTGGTTTCTTTTTAATATGCCTAACGGACTGCAGGGACCTCGATGTCTAGCAGTCCGTTTTTATGTTGCAGCTGCGCCTTAGACGTATTTGTTCGCCGATATGGCGAGCGTATCGTATAAACTGAACCTCACCACTCGCCTTAAAAGGATTCAAATATGTCAGGCCATCGTCATAAAAGAGTCTTGTTAAAACTGTCCGGCGAAGCCCTCATGGGTGACGATTCGTTTGGTATCAATCGCGCCACGATTGTCCGCATGACCGAAGAAGTCAGCGCTGTTGCTCATCTTGGCGTACAACTAGCCATCGTTATTGGTGGCGGTAACATCTTTCGTGGCGTCGCGCCCGGTGCCCAAGGCATGGATCGTGCGACGGCTGACTACATGGGCATGATGGCTACCGTGATGAACGCATTAGCCTTACAAGACGCATTAAAGCACCAGTCCGTTGATGCTCGTGTGCAATCGGCCCTGAACATTGAGCAGGTTGTTGAGCCCTACATTCGCCCAAAAGCACTTCGTTACCTCGAAGAAGGCAAAGTGGTTATTTTTGCAGCGGGCACAGGAAATCCCTTTTTTACTACGGATACGGCCGCTGCCCTTCGTGGCGCCGAAATTGGGGCTGAAATCGTGCTGAAAGCCACCAAAGTTGACGGCATTTACAGTGCCGACCCAAACAAAGATCCAGCAGCAACGCGCTACGGTCGCATTAGTTTTGATGACGTCATTGCGCGTCGTCTTGAAATCATGGATGCCACTGCCTTTGCTTTGTGTCGCGATCAAAAACTACCCATCCGTGTTTTCTCAATTAATAAGCCGGGTGCGCTTGGTCGCGTGGTTAACGGTGAAGATGAGGGTACTTTGGTGCACGTCTAGACGTAAATTTTACGCAGCAGATATTTTTTTAGGAATCGTTCAAATGAGTGTTCAAGAACTGTATTCATCAACACAAGCGAAAATGTCTAAATCACTTGACGCTTTGAAATCAACACTTTCAAAGATACGAACGGGTCGGGCTCACACGGGTATCCTAGATCACGTTGAAGTTGAGTATTACGGTGCCATGACGCCGCTGAGTCAAGTGGCCAATGTCAATTTAGTTGATGCTCGAACGCTTGCCGTGCAAGTTTGGGAAAAGTCGATGGCTGGTGCTGTTGAAAAAGCCATTCGTGAATCTGACCTTGGATTAAATCCTCAAGGCATGGGTGAAACCATCCGGGTACCAATGCCAGCGCTAACTGAAGAGCGTCGTCGTGATCTGACCAAGGTCGTGAGAAGTGAAGGTGAGGATAGCAAAGTAGCCATGCGTAATCTTCGCCGCGAGGCCAACGATGCGTTAAAGAAATTAGTGAAAGACAAAGATATTTCGGAAGACGATGAGCGCCGAGCTCAAGAGCGTATTCAAAAATTAACCGATCAGTTTGTAACCGATATTGATAAGATGGTGACTGACAAAGAAGCTGAAATCATGAAGGTTTGAAGGACAGCGTCACTTGAAACCTGTCAGCTCAACTCAAGAAATCCCTAGCGTGTCAGCTGTGCCGACTCACGTAGCCATTATCATGGATGGCAACGGCCGATGGGCGCTAAACCGTCACCTTCCCAGAACGGCCGGTCATGCCAAAGGGGTTCGGGCCGTCAGAAAGGTCGTTGAATACTGTCGCAATAAAAACGTGTCACACCTGACCCTGTTCGCTTTCAGTTCAGAAAACTGGCGCCGGCCAGCCGATGAAGTGTCACTTCTGATGCGCCTTTTCGTGCAAGCACTTGATCGAGAAGTGGCACAGTTGAAAGAGCATGATGTCAGGCTTCGCGTGGTGGGCGACCTCTCAAGATTTGATCCCAAGCTACAAGGTATGATCGCGCAGGCGCAACAAACAACGGCGGCAAACGATAAGTTGCATCTTACGATCGCTGCCAATTACGGTGGTAGATGGGATGTCGTGCAAGCCACCAAAGCGATGCTGGAACACTCGCCTGAACTTGCAAAAGATCCATCGGTAATTGATGAGCAGACCCTGGCTTCTCACCTGTGCATGAGTTGGGCGCCTGAGCCTGATTTGTTTATCAGAACCGGTGGCGAACAGCGGATATCGAATTTTTTGATTTGGCAATTGGCTTACACAGAACTTTACTTTACCAACTGCCTGTGGCCAGACTTTTCAGAAAACGAGTTGCAAGAGGCCTTTACATGGTACCAGGCGCGTGAACGACGCTTTGGTCGAACCAGCGCCCAACTGCCCACCAAGCAGTCAGTCGCATAATCGATGCTAGCCCAACGTGTCATCACCGCTATCGTACTGTTGGCGATTTTGGTTTTTGCCCTGTCCGTTCAATCCAAGTGGCCCCTCTTGATATTCATGAGTTTGACGGTCGCGGCTGCGGCCTATGAGTGGATCAAACTGACTTTACCCAATCGGCAGAGCTTGGCCTGGATGATTTCGGTTGCGATTTTGGCGTTGACCCTTTATCAGGGCTGGCTCTGGCAAGTCGAGCCGCCTGCGATTTGGTCCATTTGGCACGTCTGTGTCACTTTGACAGCTGTGATGTGGTTATTAATCATCCCAACTTTTACACTTTTGGTCAAAAGCACGAAACCCCTGCAAAGCTGGGCACTTTTTGCGCCCATTTGTTTGTTTGCCACCTGGGGGGTTTTAGGGCTGACATGGATACAGTCTGGTGCGTGGCCACTGATTTCCTTGCTGACCATTGTCTGGATTGCCGATATTTTCGCCTACTTTGGCGGCCGTCAGTTTGGTCGCCACAAACTGGCGCCAACCATCAGCCCCGGTAAGACCAGAGAGGGCGCACTGATCGGGATTGCTGGCGTGGTACTTTGGATGCTAGTCTCGTCACAATGGGCGGGTAGTTATGCCGCAGATGTGCTTAACCAGTGGGGCTTTTTGGGGCTTGTCTTGGTTGGCGGTTTGCTGGGTTCAGTTTCTGTTTTGGGTGATTTGTACGAATCTCTTCTCAAGCGCTGCGCCGGAGTCAAGGATTCCGGTCGATTATTACCGGGCCATGGCGGCGTTTACGATCGAGTTGATGCGGTTCTCGCCGTTGTGCCGGTAGCCTTTTTACTCGTCAGTGATTTTTGGTATCGATGACTCAAAAAAATATCACCATTCTTGGCTCAACGGGCTCAATCGGTCAAAGCACGATTGATGTGGTGTTGCGTCATCCCGATAGGTTTCGTGTCCACGCGCTCAGTGGCTACCGCCGCATGCAAATATTGGCTGAACAGGCCCGCCAAACTCGACCTGATTGTGTCGTCGTTCCCGATGACGTCGCCGCTGAAGCTTTCAAACAGTTTTTTGGACTTGGGCAACCGCAACCTGAAATCAGGGTTGGCAAACAAGCGCTCGCACAAACGGCGGCAGATCACGAAACAGATGTGGTGATGGCTGCCATTGTTGGCATTGCGGGTTTGCCCGCTGCGTTGGCGGCGGCATGCGCGGGTAAGCGCGTACTGTTGGCCAACAAAGAGGCATTGGTCGCGGCAGGCTCGCTCTTTATGGATGCCGTCAAAACCCATCAGGCCGAACTCCTGCCAATTGACAGTGAGCACAATGCCATTTTCCAGTGTCTGCCAACCGTTGGTCAATCCTTGGCTTGCTTGGAACCCGCTGCTGGTGTCGATCGGATTATCCTGACGGCATCGGGCGGGCCCTTTAGAACTTATGCCCTTGATGGTTTGGCACACGTCACGCCTGAACAGGCCTGTGATCACCCAAATTGGGATATGGGTCAAAAAATATCAGTAGATTCAGCAACCATGCTCAACAAAGGGCTTGAGGTCATTGAGGCACATTGGTTATTCGCCATGCCGGCTGATCGAATCGACGTCGTTATTCACCCCCAAAGTGTCGTTCATTCAATGGTGCAGTACCATGACGGATCGGTTCTGGCTCAAATGGGCAATCCTGACATGCGCACACCGATTGCCTATGCGTTAGGTTTTCCAGATCGTATCGCAGCCGGTGTGGCCGGGTTAGACTTGGTTGCGCTGGGGCGGCTCGAGTTCAGCGCTGTGCAAGTTGATCGTTATCCTTGTCTTGCTCTGGCCTATGAGGCTTTGCGTCAAGGGCAGTCGAGTTGCATTGCGTTAAACGCAGCCAATGAAATTGCCGTGGCCGCCTTTCTTGATCGAAGGTTGCCTTATTTAAGTATTGCGCGTGTCATTGAAAAAACCCTTGATTGGGAAGCAGGCCAATCGCAGTCTTCCGTTTCAAGCTTAGAGGACGTTATGCAGCGAGACCAACAAGCCCGAACCTTTGCGCGAGCGCTTTGTCAAAACGCAGATTCCTCTTTTTCAGAGCGAGTGCATAACGCATGATCACCACCATTCTCTCTTTTCTATTTGCGCTCGGCATTCTCATTACCTTTCATGAGCTTGGTCATTATTGGGCGGCTCGGCGCTGTGGCGTGAAGGTTCTGCGATTTTCTGTTGGCTTTGGTAAGCCACTGTGGCGACGTGTTGATAAAAATGGCACCGAATGGGTGGTGGCTGGTATTCCGCTGGGTGGATACGTCAAGATGCTTGACGAACCAGCACCTGACGCTGCCCCCACGGCGCCTAATGTCGATTTTTCCAGTCAGCCCGTGCGAAATCGTTTTTTTATTGTCGCAGCGGGACCAATGGCCAATTTTATTTTGGCGGCCTTTCTCTACGCCGCACTGAGCTGGGTTGGTGGCGAAGAGCCGGCCCCGATTTTAGCGGCACCCGCTGCTGATAGCGCTGCGCAAATGGCAGGCATACAAGCCGGTGATCGCATCATTTCAATCGATGGCCAAGCGGTCACCTCATGGCGCGATGTGCGATGGCAAATGCTCGATCAGAGCGTCTCTGGTGGCAGGGTCGAATTAACGGTAGAGCGCTTTGACCGAAAGACACCAATCACTTTGATCATGCCGGCCTCAGGTGCAGAACCCGATACAGACGCCTTAGCGATTGCTGGTGTTGGCTTAAACACGGGATTGCCTGTTATCGGGCAAGTTCAAGCCGGCGGTGTTGCAGCGACGGTTGGCCTTCAGACGGGTGACATCGTTCAATCGATTGGCTCTTTGCAGGATCCAAATGTGCCTCAGATGATTGATCTGGTTCAAAGGAGTGCTGGCGAGGTGCTGCCCATGACGATTCGTCGGGCTGGTGAGCAAATCAGCTTGTCTGTGACACCGCAACTCACACAGACTAACGACGGCCAAGCGGTAGGCCGAATCGGTGTCTCGCTAGGCTCTGATGTGCCCATGGTGACCGTTCAATACGGTCCAATTGACAGCCTCTGGCAAGGCAGCGTCAGAACGTTTGAGACAGCCTGGTTTTCTTTAAAAATGCTAGGCAAGATGGTAACGGGCGCTGTTTCTTGGAAAAACATCAGTGGGCCAGTGACGATTGCAGACTATGCCGGCCAAACTGCGCGGATTGGTCTGGCCTCTTATATTGCATTTATTGCTCTGGTTAGCGTCAGTATTGGTGTCCTAAACTTGTTGCCCATCCCCATGCTTGACGGCGGTCATTTGATGTTTTACATGATTGAAATGGTTCGCGGTAAACCCGCTCCAGCCAAGTGGTTGGAGGTCGGACAAAGGGCAGGGGTGTTTGTGCTCGCTGGCCTCATGACCTTAGCAATTTTTAACGATTTAACCCGTCTTTTGAGTTAGTTGTAATGTCCCGTAAAATACAATCTTGATTTTAATGTGTCCGTTGGACGGAGAACTGCCTGCATGCCCTCACTTACTCGTCGCCCAGCCATGACACGTCTGTTGGCGCCAGTTCACCTCGCCCGTCTGGCTGTGCTGGGTTTGGTTTTGTTATTTTCCTCCGCCACGCTTGCTTTTAGCCCATTTGTTGTCAAAGACATTCGGGTTGACGGTATACAACGCACTGAGACTGGCATTGTTTTCGCTTACATTCCGGTGACCATCGGTGAGCTTTTTTCTGAAGAAATGGCCACTGAAACCATTCGTCAATTGTATGCAACCGGTTTTTTTAGTGATGTACGAATCAGCACGGTTAACAATATCGTCGTCGTAAGTGTTCAAGAGCGACCTGTAATCGCCTCCGTGTCATTCACGGGCATGCGAGAGTTTGAATCCAAGGATATTATCGAATCACTGCGGCAAGTGGGTTTTGGTGACGGGCGCATTTTTGACCAAGCCATGCTCGAACAAGCCGAGCTCGAGCTTAAGCAACAATACCTAAGCAAGGGTAAGTACGGTGTGGAAATTACAGCAACCACGACACCGCTGCCACGCAACCGTATCGGCGTGAACTTCGATATCTTTGAGGGTTCAATTGCCAAAATCAAGGAAATTAAAATCATCGGCAATGACGCTTTCTCGCAAAGCCGTCTACTGGACCTGATGTCTTTAACGACGAGTGGCTACTTGACGTGGTACACCCAAACAGACAGATACTCGAGCGAAAAGCTCGCCGCCGACATGGAAACCATTCGGTCGTATTACCTCGATCGGGGATACCTCGAGTTTCGGATGGAGACACCGCAAGTCACCATCTCACCAAACCGTGAAGATATTTTCATCACACTTAGCGTCTCTGAAGGCAAGCCTTACACGGTTGAGTCAGTCAATATTGCTGGCAACCTACTTGGGTTAGACGAAGAAGTTAAATCGCTACTAAAAATCAAAGCAGGCGAAATTTTTTCAGGCGCTAAGGCGAACGAAAGTAGCGTCGCCATCAGAGACTATCTTGGCGGGCTCGGCTACGCTTTTGCCAACGTCAATCCAAATCCTTTGCTCAATCGAGAAGCCTTGACGGTAAATCTCACGTTTTTTGTCGATCCCAGCCGTCGTGTTTACGTACGAAAAATTGAAATCACAGGTAACGAGCGCACACGTGATTCAGTTGCGCGACGCGAAATTCGTCAGCTTGAGTCTGCTTGGTACGACGGTGGCGCTATCAAGCTTTCTCGAGAACGGCTTGATAGGCTGGGCTACTTTCAATCGGTTGACCTCTCCACTGAACCGGTGCCCGGTTCAATCGATCAAGTGGATGTCAACATTGCGGTTGAAGAACGCCAGACAGGGTCAATTAACTTAGGCATTGGGTACGGTCAAACCGATGGGGTTATATTGAGTGCAGGTATCACTGAAGACAATGCATTCGGTAGCGGCACATCACTGAATTTTAGTATAAACACAAGCCAAGACAACCGCACATTTGTCATCTCACACACTGACCCCTACTGGACGCTGGATGGGGTCAGCCGCAGCACTTCGGTCTTCTATCGCAGTGTGTCGCCAAGCTTGGACAACCCAGGTGAGTATGAGGTCAAATCCGCAGGTGGTGGCTTGAGTTTTGGTGTGCCCATCACGGAATTTGAACGGATTAGCTTAGGTGCTAATTTCGAGTCAGACCAAATTAACGTGGACGAAAGCTCTACCAATGCGCCGGCAGCTTTCATTCAGTACGTACAGGACTATGGCGAAAGCACCAATTCAGTCATTTTTAATCTCGGTTGGTCTAGCGACACCCGTGATAGCCTTCTTTTCCCAACGAAAGGTAGTTTCATGAGGCTAGGCGGTGTAGTTGGCACCTTGAGTCTTAAATACTACTTATTAAGCGCTCAATTCCAACATTATGTGCCACTGGGTCGTGATTACGCACTGGGATTCAATGCCCTGTTCGACTACGGTGGGGTTTACGGCAGCGACAATCCTTATCCCGTAACCAAAGATGTGTTTGCCGGCGGTATTGGCACTGTGCGAGGCTATTTGGGTAACTCTTTAGGTCCCAAAGATCCCAAAACAGGCACCTTTTTGGGTGGCTCTAAACGAGTGGTCGGTAATGCACAGTTCAGCTTTCCTATGCCAGGTACCAAAAGTGACCCTACCCTTCGTTTGTTCGTCTTTGCTGATGCCGGACAGGTTTATGGCGCAGACGGCGCTGGCAATGACACCAATATCGACTTTGGTGACTTGCGTTACTCTACGGGGGTTGGTCTCTCTTGGTTGTCTCCCATGGGGCCGCTACAACTGGTCTATGCCAAGGCGCTCAATGCAAAAGATACCGATAGAACACAGGTTTTTCAGTTTCAGATTGGTACAGCATTCTAGTCATGTAAAAGTGGCACAATGTGATGAGACGTTAGTGATTGTTTAAAAATAAATGGTGAATTAGAAATGGCAGATTTTCAAACGCGGGTCACGGAATCGCTCAATCAAACGAGCCACACCCACTTGGCTCCATTGGCTTTGGTGGCAGTTATTGTTTCAGTTTTCTTGGCCGCAGGATGGTCCGGTGATGCCCTGGCCCAGTCAAAGCCGGTGACCGCCAAACCTGCTACTGCCAGCGCAGTTACTGAGCAAGTGGGTACGAAAGTTGGTTTTGTTAATACCCAACGCATCTTGTTGGACTCTGCACCAGCCAAAGTCGCTCAAGAAAAAATAGATGCTGAATTTGAAAAACGCAACGCCGAACTGCAAAAACTTGTTGGTGACTTGCGTAAACGCGTTCAAGCCTTTGAGAAAGACGCGCCGGTGTTGGCTGAAAGCGATCGAAACCGTCGCCAACGTGAGTTGGGCAACCTTGATGCCGATGTTCAGCGTAAGCAACGGGAAATTCAAGAGGATTTCAATCGGCGCCGTAACGAAGAGTTTGCCATCATCATCGAACGCGCCAATGCAGCGATTAAAAATATTGCTGAAGCCGAAAATTACGACTTGATTTTACAAGACGCCGTGACTGTCAGCCCTCGAGTGGACATCACGGATAAAGTGATCAAAGCACTAAACTGAGTCCTATTGTTTACGTACTTCTACGGTAGCAATATCCCATGCCTGTGATACTTGATGCCGCTGACTCGCCATCACTTGAGCAACTTCTTCAAGCCATACCAGAGTCTCAAGCGCTGGTGACGACATGGCAAGTCGGTGCTCAGCATGCAGCGACGCATCCGATCCAAGGTATTGGTCCTTTGGGCTCGGCTAGTGTGCATGAAATTTCTTTCATCGTTACCCCGAAATATCAGTCCGAATTGGAAAATACCTTGGCCTGTGCGGTCATCATGACCCCTGAACTTGCTCGGGCTAATGAAGCAATCTGCCAGGCCAAAGGGTTTGGACAAATCATTTGTTCTCAGCCATATCTTTTTTACGCTTTGGTTGCCCGCTGGTTTGACCAAGCGCGTCAGCCAAGCCGAATGGGTGGCATTCACCCAACAGCCATCATCGACGCCTCGGCAGTCATTTCCCCTTCAGCGATCATTGAGCCGTATGTGATTATCGGCGCCAGAACATGCATCAACGAGGGTGTACAAATCCGAGCGCACACCGTTTTGGGCAGTGATTGCAACATTGGTCGAGACACGGTCTTGAACCCTGGGGTGCGTTGTTATGATCGAGTCTTCATCGGTGAGCGTGGTCTTATCCATTGCGGTGTGGTCTTGGGCGCTGATGGTTTTGGTTTTGCGCCCAATCCAGCCGCGGGCAAAGGTGCATGGGGCAAAATTGCACAGCTTGGCGGCGTACGAATCGGTCACGACGTTGAGATCGGTGCCAACACCACCATCGACCGCGGCGCGCTCGAGGATACCGTGATCGGCAATGGTGTCAAAATTGACAATCAGATTATGATTGCCCACAACTGCCAAATTGGTGACCACACTGCCATGGCAGCCTGCGTCGGTATCGCTGGCTCCACCAAAATTGGCGCTCGCTGCACCATTGGAGGGGCGTCTATGTTGTCAGGACACTTGACCATCGGTGATGATGTGCACATTTCTGGGGGTACGGCAATTACCACCGATATTGATAAGCCTGGTCGATACACGGGTGTTTTGCCAGCGGCACCCCATGCCAATTGGCAGCGCAATGCCGCCGTGATTGGTCAATTGTCAGACCTGCGTAAACGTCTGCGCAAATTAGAGAGAAACTAAGCCTTTTTACCAAGCAAGACTTAATACGGTCTTGGTTGTGCTTGCATCCAACACCAATCGGCTTAATTTGAATAGAATTTAATGCAAACGCTATCGTTTGCCCTTACTAGGACTCTTCATGCAACTAGATATCAAAGCCATTCTTGATCGAATCCCCCATCGCTACCCAATGCTTCTTGTCGATCGAGTTTTGGACATGGTTCCTAGCAAGTCAATTCACGCGATCAAGAATGTCACCATCAACGAACCCTTTTTTACGGGCCACTTCCCTCAATATCCCGTCATGCCCGGTGTCATGATATTAGAGGCGATGGCGCAAGCTGCCGCCCTCTTTTCTTTTGTTGACGAAACGGGACTTAAAGCGTCAGATGAAGAGTTGCTTTACTACTTTGTTGGCATCGATGGGGCACGCTTCAGACGCCCCGTTGTTCCGGGGGATCAGTTGCATTTGAAAGTCATCGCTGAGCGTTTGAGCCGTACGATTTGCAAATATCAAGCTGTCGCACTCGTCGATGATCAAGAGGTCGCAAGTGCAAAACTGATGTGTGCAATCCGTCCAGCGAGCCCTCAATGACAATAAACATTCATCCGACGGCTATTGTGGATTCAGGCGCTCAGTTGCATGAAAGCGTCACTGTTGGGCCTTATGCCATCATCGGGCCCAACGTCACGATTGCTGCGGGCAGCTCGGTTGGTGCCCACTGCATGATCGATGGACACACAACCATTGGGCGAGACAACACGTTTTATCGCTTTTGCAGTGTTGGGGGCATGCCTCAGGACAAAAAATACGCCGGTGAACCCACGCGACTCGAGATTGGTGATCGCAATATGGTGCGTGAATACGTCACCATGAACACGGGTACGACACAAGACGTTGGGGTCACACGGATCGGGTCTGATAATTGGATAATGGCTTATGTCCATATTGCCCATGACTGCCAAGTCGGCAGTCACACGATCTTGGCCAATGGTGTACAAATGGGTGGCCATGTTCACATTGGAGACTGGGCTATTGTGGGTGGCTTGGCTGCTGTGCACCAGTTCGGTAAGATCGGTTCGCACAGCATGGTCGGTGGTTCCAGCGCGCTGCACATGGATGTACCACCGTTTGTCATGGGATCAGGTAACCCCTGCATACCCGTTGGCATCAATGCGGAAGGACTAAAGCGCCGTGGATTTACGCCAGAAGCCATTTCGGCACTTCGTGATGCCTACAAGGTCATTTACCGTCGAGGCCTGTCGCTGGACCAAGCCCGAGCGCAGCTCAGAGAGCGACAAGCAGCTGAGCCAGTCATTGCACCCGTGCTAGAAACGTTACTGAACTTTCTGGATAGCAGCACTCGGGGCATTATTCGTCCATGACGCTGCGCTTGGGCCTTGTCGCTGGCGAACCCTCTGGCGATCTGATTGCCGCAAAGGTTCTGCAAGGTATCCAAGAAAAGTGCCCAGACCTTTTGGCCAGTGGCATTGGCGGGCCGCAACTCAAAGCTGCAGGCCTAGACATTTGGGAACCGATGAATGCACTGTCGGTTTTTGGATACGTTGATGCCATTAAAAACCTACCGCGATTGGTCTCGATCTACCGTCGTATCAGTCAGCGATGGCTGACAGAAGCCCCAGACCTCTTTCTTGGGGTTGATGCGCCAGACTTTAATCTGCGCTTGGCGCTCAAACTTAGGCGCCACGGCATTCCAACCGTCCACTTTGTGGGCCCCTCCATTTGGGCGTGGCGCTACGAGCGGATTCAACAAATTCGCGAGGCTGTCTCGCACATGTTGGTGCTGTTTCCATTTGAAGTTGAAATTTACGAGAAAGAGGGTATTCCCGTAACGTACGTGGGTCATCCCTTGGCAGATGCCATTGATTTTGAACCTGATCAACTCGCTGCACGGCGGTTGATTGGTGTGCCCGACGACGCCCGCGTGATTGCGGTTTTACCGGGTAGTCGCGCCTCTGAAATCCGCTTAATGGCGCCACGCTTTTTGAGGGCTGCGCAAACGTTAGCCCAGCGTGATCCGTCATTGGTTTTTGTGGTTCCCATGGTGAACGAACAGCGCCAAGCCGAATTCCAAGCGGCACTTGATCAATATCCTGTTGCGCAATTGAAAGTACTGACGCCTTCATTGGTTCAAGCCAGTAACGCCATGCCCCTGTCTTGGCAAGCCTTGGCTGCTTGCGACATGGCTATGGTCACCAGTGGTACGGCAACATTGGAAACAGCCCTCTTTAAGCGTCCGATGATCATCAGCTATGTGCTCTCGCCTTGGATGCGGCGCATCATGGCGTGGAAGTCAGGCCAAGACAAACCCTTGCTTCCCTGGGTTGGTCTCCCAAATGTCTTAAGCCGAGAGTTTGTGGTGCCCGAGCTTTTGCAAGACGACGCCACTCCTGAAAAGCTGGCTGACAGCTTCTGGGCCTTGTGGCAAGACAAAGCCCAGCAGGCAGCGATTCAGACCAAGTTTCAGGCGCTACACCAAACCTTGCGTTGCGGCACGGCAAAACGGGCGGCTGAGGCCATCGTGCAAGTCTTAGGGCGCTCAACGTGAGCCCTGATGGATTGACTGCCGGTGTGGATGAAGCAGGACGCGGTCCACTTGCCGGTTCCGTTTATGCCAGTGCAGTCATTCTTGATCCGGAAAGACCCATTGCGGGGCTTGCTGATTCAAAAAAATTGTCACCAAAACGTCGTGAAACGTTGGCAGTGACCATTAAGTCGCAAGCCTTGGCTTGGGCTGTTGCCAGCGCCGATGTGGCTGAAATTGACACGCTAAATATCTTGCAAGCGACCATGCTAGCGATGCAAAGGGCGGTGCAACTGCTGTCCTTGAGACCATCTTTGGTCCTTGTCGATGGTAACCGCGCGCCTCAATTACCAATGTCGGTGCAAACCATCATCAAAGGTGATCTCACGATTGCGGCGATTTCAGCGGCGTCTATTCTCGCCAAAACCGCACGCGATGCCTCGGTCATGCAGCTGCATGAGATCTACCCCGATTATGGCTTTGACCAACACAAAGGCTATGGCACGGCACTGCACATAGAGCGGTTGCGCGCGTTTGGCCCCTGTTCGGCGCATCGGCGCAGCTTCGCACCAGTACGCGACTGGGCCAAACCATGAAAGTGATTGAGTCCCGTGCCAATCCTCTCTACAAAACACTGCAGCGGCAATTTCGTGTCGCCGGAAAGCTTGACGAACTGATTTGGCTTGAAGGACCGCATCTATGCCAAATGTGGCAAGCTCATCAAACAGGCCTGACGTGGCTCATTTTCGATGCCTCTCGACTCGGCGACCCAGCTATAGAAGCCTTGCGCGAGGGCGTTGAGCCAGAACAACAGATTTGTCTGAGTCACGATTTATTTGATTCGATTTCGTCAGTTCAGTCCCATCAAGGGGTGCTCATGGTCGCGCCAACGCCAGCGGCCCCTTTGTCGGTGCGATTGGACCGCACCACGGTATTGTTAGACCGCATCCAAGACCCGGGTAACGTTGGCACGATTTTGCGAACCTGTGCGGCGGCCGGCACCACACAAGTCATTTGTTCACCTGGCACAGCAGCGGTCTGGTCTCCCAAAGTGCTGCGTAGCGCTCAAGGTGCCCATTTTGTGTTGCAGATTCACGAAGCAACCGACTTGTCAGCCTTGCTGGCTCAGGAGTCGGTGTCTAATGACAGGCTGCCGGTGCTAGCGACGGCGTTGGATGCCTCGGCATCACTTTTTGAGACGGCCTTGCCCGAGCAGGCGATTTGGGTTTTTGGGAACGAAGGACAGGGGATCGCACCCGATTTACTGGCCATGGCCGATCAACGCATCCGAATCGAACACGCGCAACCGGCCATTGAGTCTTTAAATGTCGCCTCGACAGCCGCAATTTGCCTTTTTGAACAGCGGCGTCAACATCGGCAGGATCAGTAACCGGTGTGATGATCGAGCTTAATTTCTTGCAAAATGGTCGTTGAAATTTCCTCGATCGATTTGGTTGTTGTTGATAGAGAGGGAATCGTCTCAATGCGCATGAGGCGCTCGGCTTGATCGACCTCATAGCGGCACTGCTCGAGCGTGGCATATTGGCTACCAGGCCTTCTTTCTTTCCTGACTTCAGACAAACGCTCAGGTTGGATGGTCAAGCCAAACAGTTTTTCACGAAAGGGATGGAGAGTTTTGGGTAAAGCACCACGCTCAAAATCTTCTGGTATTAACGGAAAATTGGCTGCTTTCACACCGTACTGCATGGCCAAGTACAAACTGGTGGGGGTTTTACCGCAACGTGAAACACCCACCAAAATCACATCGGCCTGTGCCAAGCCTTTGATGAATTGCCCGTCGTCATGGGCCAAGCTGTAGTTGATGGCATCAATTCGATTTCGGTACTGCGTAGAACTGCCGCCTTTGTGTGATTTACCCACGGAGTGGCTCGAACGTATGCCCAAGCTCTGCTCAAGTGGTTCAACAAAACCAGCAAAGAGGTCTAGAAACAATGCATTAGCTGTTTTGATGCGTGTAGAAATGACCGGGTCGACCAACGTGATGAACGCGATCGGTTGACCTTCAAGTGTGTTGGCCACATGGTTTATGCGTTGCACCACCAAATCAGCTTTCTCAAGTGTGTCTACGAATGGCACCCTGACTTGCTTGAATTGAACACTCTCAAACTGCGATAGCACCGAATGGCTGAAGGTCTCAGCGGTAATGCCGGTACCATCGGAAACGATAAAAACAGTCCGTTCAATATTTGGAGTGGCAGCCGCGTTTGAGGCCTTGATTTGCTTGGAGTCGTTCATCAGAAAAACAGTCCTTAAAGATCATTCGACGGTTGTACAATGCAGTGCAACATAAACTGAACCTTACAACCAATTTAGCCATTTTTCAGTCTTTGGAAGTGGCGTGACTCAAGGCTAGTTTGGTCAGCGTATCACCGAACAGCGTCATCCACTGGGTGAGCATTGACCAAACTCGCTTTCCATTGATTGTAAAAGGGTGACTTCATGTCATATGTTCTACCATTTGAACAACTCCGGATGACGGATGTTGATACGGTTGGGGGCAAGAATGCTTCTTTAGGCGAAATGATCAGTCAGTTATCTGATGCCGGCGTTAGGGTGCCCGGTGGTTTTGCCACAACGGCCCAAGCCTTTAGGGACTTTTTGGCCCAAACCGGCCTGGATAAAAAAATCGCTGACCGCCTGAGTGCTTTGGACGCTGATGATGTACGCGCCCTCGCTGAGGCAGGTCGTGAGATCCGACAGTGGATCGAACAAACGCCGTTGCCATCAAAACTTGATCAAGATATTCGCACTGCCTTTGCTTTGCTAGACACCGACGGCCAGGGATCTTTTGCGGTGCGCTCTTCGGCAACAGCCGAGGACTTGCCTGACGCTTCTTTTGCAGGCCAGCAAGAAACTTTCCTTAATGTGGTCGGCATCGACGATGTGATCGACAAAATCCGTCTCGTGTTTGCGTCGCTCTATAACGATCGAGCGATCTCTTACCGCGTGCACAAGGGCTATGCCCATGCTGAAGTGGCGCTATCGGCCGGCATCCAGCGCATGGTTCGCTCGGACCGTGGTAGCGCTGGGGTCATGTTTACCATCGACACGGAATCCGGTTTCTCAGATGTGGTTTTTATTACGTCTTCTTACGGCCTCGGTGAGACAGTGGTGCAGGGTGCCGTGAATCCTGATGAGTTTTATGTGTTTAAGCCAACGCTTGCTCAGGGGCACTACCCCATTGTGAGCCGTCGAATCGGCTCAAAGCTGCTCAAAATGACGTTTGACATTGAGCGCGTCAGTGGACACGCCGTACGCACGGTCGAAGTACCAGTCTCGGAACGCAATCGCTATTCACTGAGTGATGCCGATGTGATCGAGCTGGCGCGATACGCGGTGATCATCGAGCAGCACTATCAGCGCCCCATGGACATCGAATGGGGTCGTGATGGTTTAGACGGCAAAATTTATATTTTGCAAGCCCGACCCGAAACCGTTAAGTCGCAGCAAGGACAGCACGATGTTCAACTACGCTATCGCTTGAAAGCCACGGGTGATATTTTGATCACTGGGCGTGCAATTGGCCAAAAAATCGGTGCGGGTCCCGTGCGCGTGGTTTCTGATATTTCCGAAATGGACAAAGTGCAGGCAGGTGATGTCTTGGTCACCGACATGACTGACCCCAATTGGGAACCCGTCATGAAGCGCGCAGCGGCCATTGTGACCAACCGTGGTGGGCGCACTTGCCATGCCGCCATTATTGCCCGCGAGCTTGGTATTCCAGCAGTGGTGGGTTGTGATGATGCAACCAGTGTCCTTCGTGAAGGTCAATCAATCACCGTGTCTTGTGCCGAAGGCGATGAAGGCCGAATCTACGATGGCCTGATTGAGACTGAAGTTGAGGAAGTGCGGCGCGGTGAAATGCCGCCGATTGATCTAAAAATCATGATGAACGTGGGCAACCCCCAGCTGGCGTTTGATTTTGCACAAATTCCAAACGAAGGCGTGGGTTTGGCTCGCCTAGAATTCATTATCAACAACAACATCGGCATTCATCCCAAAGCGGTTCTTGACTACCCTAATGTTGATCATGAATTGAAACTGGCTGTCGAATCGGCTGCCCGCGGCTACGCCAGCCCTCGCGCCTTCTTTGTTGAGAAGCTTGCCGAGGGCATGGCAACCATCGCCGCGGCATTCTATCCAAAGCCAGTCATCGTGAGACTGTCAGACTTTAAGTCCAATGAATACAGGAAACTCGTTGGTGGTTCACGCTACGAGCCAGAAGAAGAAAACCCAATGCTCGGTTTCCGTGGTGCTTCGCGGTATTTGGCGGGTGACTTTGCTGAGTGTTTCCGCATGGAGTGCGAAGCAGTTAGGAAAGTGCGTGATGACATGGGACTGACTAACATGGAATTGATGGTGCCCTTTGTTCGCACCGTCCCACAGGCCAAACGCGTGATAGACCTACTGGCTAATCATGGGTTGAAACGCGGTCAAAATGGTCTTCGGGTTGTGATGATGTGCGAAGTGCCTTCAAACGCCATTTTGGCCGAAGCGTTTCTTGAGCACTTTGATGGTTTCTCTATCGGCTCAAACGACATGACGCAGCTGACGCTCGGATTGGATCGTGATTCAGGTATGGAACTCTTAGCCGCTGATTTTGATGAGCGAGATGACGCCGTTAAGTTCATGTTGAAACGCGCGATCCAAGCCTGCTTAAAAGCCAATAAGTATGTGGGCATTTGCGGGCAGGGGCCAAGCGATCATGCCGATTTTGCACAGTGGCTGAAAGCGGAAGGGATTTTGTCGATATCGTTGAACCCTGACACCGTGGTCGACACTTGGAAGCAGCTCGCTGGCGACTGACCGGCGCCGGCTTAATTATCTTGACGGCGTGTGTCGTGTTTGAGTAATCGTTCACGCTCGCGCTGCCAATCCTTATCGGCTGCTGTATCGCGTTTGTCATGTTGCTTTTTGCCACGTGCCAAAGCGATATCTATCTTGATACGCCCATTTTTATAGTGCAGATTTAAGGGCACGAGCGCAAAGCCGCGTTGTTCGACTTTGCCAATCAATTTGGATATCTCTTCGGCTTTTAGCAGTAACTTTCTGGTGCGCGTGGCGTTTGGTAGCACGTGGGTGGAGGTCGAGGACAGCGGGCTGATGTGCATACCCAAGAGCCACAACTCGCCCTGAAGGATCACGACATAGCTTTCTTTTAATTGGGCGCGACCAGCCCTGATGCCTTTGACTTCCCAGCCTTGAAGCACCATGCCAGCTTCGAAGCGCTCATCGATGAAATACTCATGAAACGCTTTACGGTTTTCTATGATGCTCATAAATACGTTATTTCTCGGTTGAACCGTTAAAATCTTTCCATTCTAGCGATTTGTGTGACGTGATGCATTCGATTGAACGATCTGTTTTGGTGCCCTATAGTGCGGCGCAAATGTTTGACTTGGTGGCTGGGGTTGAAAAATACCCTGAATTCATGCCCTGGTGTGGCGGCAGTCAGGTACTGGCGAGTGATGAACAGGGCATGAGGGCTTCTGTGACGATTGCCTTTGCGGGCTTGCGGCAAACCTTCACCACACAAAATCAACACACTTACCCGTCTTTGATCACCCTTGAGTTGGTTGATGGTCCGTTTTCTGAATTGCACGGTCGCTGGGCATTTATCGCGCTGACTGAAGAGGCCTCCAAGGTGGTGTTTACCTTACAGTATGAGTTTTCCAGTCGGACTTTGGAAAAATTGGTTGGGCCGGTTTTTAACCGTATCGCCAACGGCTTTATTGATTCGTTTTCCAAGCGAGCCGAAGCTTGTTACGGAGTGCAACGCTAGCCTATGGAAATTCAGCAACAGGATGCCAAATTTATCGTTTCGGTGTTTTACGCCAGCGCGCCGCATACGTTCTGGTGCCAAGAAGTCTTATTAAGCCAACCCACAACAGTCGCCGATGTCATTGCGCTGAGCGGTTTTGAACAAATATTTCCAAATATCAATTGGCAAGCCGCTGGCGTCGGTCTTTTTGGGTGCAAGTGCTCGCCCGAGGAACAGGTATCGGACGGCGCACGCATTGAGGTCTATCGACCGCTGACGTTTGACCCGATGCAGTCTCGCCGCCGTCGCGCTGCTCATCGTAGAGCGCAGGCAATGGCCAAGAAAACAACTCGCGTCAAACACAAGCGCCAAGAGCGCGTTAAAACAACAACCGAACAATCAACGGAGAAAGGTCATGGATGACAGTGTATTGTTTGAGACCGTGTCTTGTGCGGCAGGAAAGGCCATCGGTATTGCGACGCTAAACCGGCCCAAAACGCTCAATGGCTTGTCACTGGAAATGACGCGGCTCTTAGATCAACAGCTTGAAAAATGGGTCAGTGACGATCAGATCGTGGCGGTGGTTTTAAAGGGTGCTGGAGAAAAAGCATTTTGTGCTGGCGGCGATCTGCACGGACTCTACCACGCCATGCAAGAACACCAGGGGCGACCCGCGCAGGAAAACAAGCTCGTGTGTGATTTTTTTGCGGAAGAATATGCTTTGGACTATTCGATTCATACCTACCCAAAGCCAATCGTCTGCTGGGGCGACGGGATTGTTATGGGTGGCGGCATGGGACTGATGGCGGGTGCCAGCCATCGCGTGGTCACAGAGACCTCACGACTGGCCATGCCTGAAATCAGCATCGGCTTGTTTCCTGACGTCGGTGGTTCTTGGCTACTCGCGCGCGCGCCCGGTCGTACAGGCATTTTTCTTGGCCTAACTGGGGCACAACTCAGTGCCTCAGACGCCATCTTCGCTGGCATGGCTGACCACGCTATCAATCGAGACCAGTGGCCTGTTTTTTTACATGCTGTTAGTCAGCAAGCGTGGCTGGGGCGCTATGACGATTTTCAGGCGATGACTGATGTCTTGACGTCATTGGTAAGCCCAGCCTTAGCGCCAGGCCCGCTGCGGCAACACTTTGATACGATTCAGCAAACCTGCGAAGGCTATGAACTTGAAAATATTGCCCAGCGGGTTGCGGCGCTAGCCACCCATGAAGACGCTTGGCTGGCACGTGCGGGACAGACGTTTGTGGCTGGTTGCCCAGCCACCGCCCGCTTAACTTGGATTCTGTGGCGCTGTGCGCGCCAACTGTCACTGGCTCAAGTGTTCCAGTTGGAGTGGGGCGTGGCCATTGAGTGTGCTGCACAAGGCAACTTCCAAGAGGGTATTCGGGCCGTTCTGATTGACAAAGATCGAAATCCCCAGTGGAAGCCCCCGACATTATCGGAAACAAGGGGTCAGTGGAACGCCCCTTATTTTTCTGTGGCCATTGACGACCCGACTCATCCCTTAATCGGGCTCGGCGTTTAGCGTTCGGTCGTGATCGCGTAGGGCAGGTCTGTCATCGCTAGCTTGGGGCCATCGATTGAACTGACGCTTAAAGCGCCGCTTTCGCCAGTCTGGGTCAACTTCACCGGCGCTTCAAACAGCACCCATGTTTTTTCACCATCGTAAGCCACGTTAACCACACGACCACACGGGTTAGGTCCATCTGATGGGCAAAAGATATCCTCACCCGGTTTGATTGGCAAAAGCTCGCCGCCCAGATGCGCCAATTGCATGCGGCGCTTGACAGTGCCACGATAATGGGCACGGGCAACAACTTCTTGGCCGGGATAGCAGCCCTTGGTAAAACTCACACCCTCGGTTAAATCCAAGTTGATGGTTTGGGGAATAAACAGATCAACAGTCGAGTCGTTAATCCAAGGCAGGCCGGCCTGCAAATCTTGAACCACCCACGCATTGCTGCTCTCGAGCTTAACGAGGTCCGTATCAAGGCGTGCGGTCAAAGCAGTCACTTGCGATTCATCGGCCAACCACCAGAACCTCGCCAGCGTTGCCCCAGCGCTAGGTGCAGCAATCCAAACGCCATCATCAGTGTTAACCGTATCCCAATCGGCCCGTGGCAGGGCGTAACCCAGGGTTTGGGCGACTGACGCCAAGTGCGCCGCCTCAACAGTTATCCCAATCACTTGATGCTCAGTCGGCTCAAGCGTGACTTTGCTGCGCAAAACAAACATCCGCAATCGCTTCAAAAAATTGGGCAAGATGTCACGGTGTACAAAACCCATGACCTTATCGGCTGAACCTGTTGGTGCTAGCACCATGTTGGCAAGTAATCGGCCTTGAGCCGTGCAGTAACCCGCTAAAGCGGCTTTACCCGATTTCAAACGATCCACATCTTGGGTCAGTTGGGACTGCAGAAATCCGAATGCATCGACGCCATGTGCAGTAAATACCACCAAATCCAAACCAACATATTGAGAAATCAACGCTTTTGCCATCACAAGTCACCATTTTTAGCCAACATGACCACAGCCTTGCTGAGGGTCAATCGCAAACAGTCACCAATTCACCATTTACATCCGACATGGTATCAATGCGCACGCCTTGTGCAACATTTCTAAGGGAATGTCATAAGGGTTTTTGTCTTTGATGCGAGGAACATGTTGCCCATTTAAGCAAACGGCATCGCCATGACGCCGCCACTGGTATCCATTACACTTCTAACCCATGAGATGGCTTCTTCATTCTTTTCTTTGGTTGGCTTTGCTGGCAGTGCTCGGCACTGTGGGTGCGGGTGTCTTCGTCTACCAATGGGTTCACAAACCTTTGGATTTGCAAACACCGACCATTGATCTCAGGATATCTTCAGGTTCTGGTCTGCACCAGATCGCAAGGCAGTTGGTCAGTGCCGGCGTTGACATGCCGCCACAAGCCTTCGTTTGGTTAGCCCGTTTGACCGAGATGGATCGTGACATCAAGGCTGGTGGCTATCGAATCACCCAAGGCGACAGTCTCATGGCTGTTTTGCAACGCATGGCCAGGGGTGAAGTCAGTCATCGCCAAGTGGCTTTTATAGAAGGGTGGACGGTCAAACAGATTATGCAAGCCGTTGCCAAACATCCTGACATCGATCAAACATTATCAGACCAAGAGTTGAGTGATCAAAAGGCCTTGGCCAGCCGACTAGGTGTCGAACACCAGCATCTTGAAGGCCTGTTATTTCCCGACACTTACGTGTTTGCGGTGGGTACCAGCGACGAAGAAATTCTTAAGCGTGCATTGGCCGCACAAGAAGAAATACTCTCGCACGCTTGGCGAGAGCGGGCCCCTGATTTACCTCTCAAAACACCCCACGAAGCATTGATTTTGGCCTCTATCGTCGAAAAGGAAACCGGTCGAGCTGACGAGCGAGCAAGGGTCGCGGGTGTGTTCATCAACCGCCTACGCATTGGCATGCCATTGCAAACGGATCCCACCGTGATTTACGGTATGGGAGATTTGTACCAAGGTCGAATTCGCAAAGCTGACTTGCAACGCGACACACCTTGGAACACGTACACGCGACGCGGTTTGCCACCGACCCCGATCGCGAGTTCAAGTCTGGCTTCACTTCAAGCCGCGCTCAATCCTGAAACTCACGCTTATCTTTACTTTGTGGCACGAGGCGATGGGTCGAGCGCGTTTGCCAAAAACCTGGCCGATCACAATAGCAATGTGCGACGCTATATCTTGAAAAAACCATGACAGAATCCACCCAAACAAACACGGGCTTATTTCTAACCCTCGAAGGGGTGGACGGTGCGGGGAAAAGCACTCACGTTCAATGGGCTAAGCAG
This sequence comes from uncultured Burkholderiaceae bacterium, assembly GCA_937888805.1. Lineage (GTDB taxonomy): Bacteria > Pseudomonadota > Gammaproteobacteria > Burkholderiales > Burkholderiaceae_B > Algicoccus. The sequence continues at coordinate 30,395 of CALBEY010000039.1, read as the reverse complement.
TATTTGACCGACCGAGGTATTGCGGTTTGTTTGACCCGAGAACCTGGTGGCACAGCGATTGGTGAGCGATTGCGTGACTTATTGCTAACCGAGCCCATGCATTTAGAAACAGAAACCCTTTTGATGTTCGCTGCTCGCAATGAACATTTGCGCAATGTGATCGAACCCGCCTTGGCCGCTGGCCAGTGGGTCGTTTGTGATCGATTTACCGATGCCACGTTTGCCTATCAAGGGGCGGGACGTGCTTTAGGACGAGACCGAATCAATCACTTGGTGCAGTGGGTACACCCTGATTTTGAGCCCAGCCGCACTTGGTTGTTTGACGTGCCACTCGAAGTGGCTCGGCAACGTTTGTCAGACGCACGTGTTCCAGACCGATTCGAACGCGAGCAGGCCGATTTTTTTAAACGGACACGTGAAGGCTATTTGCAATGCGTCAAAGCCTCTCCAGAGCGATTTTTAACGGTCGATGGCACACAACCGATTGAACGCATTCGAGAAGTGCTGGCCGCTGACTTAGACGCGCTTCTAAGTCGCGTTTCAAAAGGCGGGGGCTAGAACCATGGCGGTGGGTTTTTTGCCATGGCAGACAGCATTTGCACAGCGCTGGCTTCAGAGGCAGTCTAGTCTGCCCCATGCGATGCTGATTCACGGCTTAAGCGGCACGGGTAAACGCGAGTTTGCCTTAGGTATGGCTCAGGCTTTGCTATGCGAACGGCGCGCCCCAGACAGTCCAGACTTTGCTTGCGGGCAGTGCGACGCTTGCCGCTGGAGCGCGGTGGGTAACCACCCTGATCTAATGCATCTCAGACCCGCCGCCCTGGCTGCTCGCGAAGGCGCAGAGCATGCCGCTGATGAGGCCTCTTTGGACGACCCGGCTGCCGATGGTTCTTCTACCACCAAGAAAAAACTGTCTGAGGATCTGAGGGTCGATCAAATCCGAGCCCTTGAGCCTTGGTATCATCGGGCCACTCATCGAGGCGGTCTGCGTATTGTGGTGCTTTATCCCGCTGAAGCCATGAATACGATTGCCGCTAACGCATTGCTCAAAGCGCTCGAAGAACCATCCCCCGAGACGCTGTTTCTCCTGGTGACCGATGCGCCTGATCGATTACTGGCTACTATATTGTCGCGATGCCAGCGTTTGACAATACCCATGCCGACAGAAGATCAAAGCCTGTCTTGGCTGGCACAACAGGGCATCGAGCAGGGCGAGGCGGGTCAGTGGCTCGCGGCTGCCGGTCATGCGCCCTTGCGTGCACTGGCGCTTTCAGAACAACAATCAACGCCATGCCCACCTTGGGCCAGCGATCTCATGACGGGTTTGGCCAAATCAGACCCCCGTCGTGGCGGGTTTTCAGTCGGGGTTTTGGCTGACGAGTTGGCCAAGAGTGCGCCTGTTCAATGGTTGCCAGTTTTTCAGCGGCTCTGTGTTGATTTGACATTGGCTCGCGCAGGATTACCCGTTCGCTATTACCCAAAGCTTTCAGCGGTGACTGGCCAACGTGCGCAGCAAGCGTCGCTTGAGCATTGGTCATTGCTGGTCAGTTGGCTCAATAGCCAGTTGCCCTTGGCCACACACCCTTTAAATGCCAAGCTGTTTGCGCATGCTTGCCTACAACGCTTTTGTGATTAACCGCTATGACTGTTTTTATTGACTCACACTGTCACGTGAACTTTCCTGATTTGGCTGATGACTTTCCCGCTATCGCCCAACGCATGGCTCAAAACAAGGTTAGCGGTGCGCTATGCGTGAGCGTGAACCTCAGAGACTGGCCCAATATGATGCAAATGGTTGCGGCAGAACCGACGCTCTGGGGGTCCGTGGGCGTGCACCCCGATTATGAAGAGGAAATTGAGCCCACTGTTGACGATTTGATTTCTCGTAGCCAGCACCCAAAAATTGTTGCCATCGGTGAAACAGGGCTTGATTACTTCCGTCTAGAAGGCGATCTGAATTGGCAGCGCGAGCGTTTTAGGATTCATATCCAGGCTGCCCGCCAAACAGGCTTGCCGTTGATTATCCATACCCGTAGTGCTCGTGAAGACACCATTAGGATTTTGCAAGAGGAGCAAGCTCAGTCGGTGGGTGGTGTTATGCATTGCTTTACTGAGACATGGGAGATGGCCCAGGCGTGTATGGACCTTGGCTTTTACATTTCATTTTCTGGGATTGTGACCTTTAAAAATGCGATTGAGCTACAGGAAACGGCAGCCAAGGTGCCTTTGAACCGTCTCCTGATAGAGACCGACTCACCTTACTTGGCGCCCGTGCCGTATCGCGGCAAACGCAATGACCCTTCGCTAGTGGTTCACGTCGCCGAAAAAATTGCCGAGTTACGCGGCATATCAGTCGAAGCGGTGGCTGATGCCTCAACTGATAATTTTTATCGATTATTCAATAAGATAGAAGCATAAATTCATCTGGAATCTTAATATGATAATACAATTAGAATCAACTTTAGACTGTCATTTTAAGCCTATGTTTTTAAGTAAATTAGTCATTAAATTGCTGATGCTTTGTGGCATGTTTTTTTTAATGCCATTGGCGCACGCTCAGACCGTCGACGACCTGTGGATTTACGTCAAAAACAATCGCACAGCGGATGTTCAGCAATTGCTCAGGCGCGGCCTCGACCCCAACACAACCACCGAAAGGGGAAACCCCATCATCATGCAAGCGATTCGTGATGACAGTTGGGATGTGTTTGATTTGATCATGAAGCATCCCAAAACAAACATCAAAATCATGAACGGCTATCAGGAGACGCCGTTAATGTACGTCAGCCTGATGGGGGATTTACCCAGGGCTCGGGCCTTGATCAAACGCGGTGCCGAGGTCAATCAGTTGGGCTGGACGCCATTGCACTATGCCGCTTCAAAAGGCAATCTAGAAATGGTCAAATATCTTTTGGCCCAAGGTGCCATGCCAAACGCACCAGCCCCTAACGGCACCAGCCCCATCATGATGGCTGCTGGCTCGGGCTCGTTCGAAGTGGTGCAAGTGCTACTGAATGCCGGCGCCGACCCGACTGCGGTCAATATCAGCGGTGAAAACGCAGCTGTCGTCGCGCGAGAGGCGAAACACACCAAGTTAGCTGACAGCCTTGAAGCCCTTATTCGGAATCGCTGATAGAAGACACCCAATCAATCGCCGGCAGGATTCTTTTCAGCAAAAATAGTGGCTCAATGCGTCGAGGCGGCTTGCGTGAGTATTTCTGGCTTGATGATGTGACGCAGCACAGCGTAAGGTAAGACCAACATTGGCTCGCCAAAAAAGCCAGGGGCGATACCATAGCGTGGATAGATCACGGTTAAACCGTTGGGCATCAACGCCACATTATCTGAAGCCGTGAATGGCCACTGCTCAACGAATGAGTCGACATCGTCGATGGATCCAGTTTTGACTTGGGTTGCCACCCAAGCCTCATAAGCATTTTTTAGAGCGGCAACAAAATCAGGCATTGCGCCAGGCAACAACATGGATTCCAGTGAAAGGGCAAGGTTTTGAGGCAGTAACCAATTGATGTACTGGCTGGAGGATTCGCCGTGTGCGCCACCCTCAAATCGATATTGACTCAATAGCAGAACCACAACAGAGGGCGAGTGCCGCTGTACGGTGGTTTTTAGAGAAAGTTGTTCGCCGACACGAGCATTCCCCCGAAAATAGTCTGTCAACCCCGCTAGGGATTGGTAGGGTTGCACTTCAACATCCTTTTGCCAAGCCATACTCACCAATGATTGCTCAACAAAGGCGTTAAATGCCTCATGTCCCACAAACCTAACACTTTGCACAATCAACTCGGCACAGCGATTGTTCTCACAGCGGTCAACTGGCACCGTGATTGCTTGAGTGCTAAAGGCAGGCGCATATGGCTCGCTCGCAAATGCTGTTGATGAGAGCAACAACGCCCCAAAGAGTAAAACTTTGAAAGCATGATTAATGGCTTTAAACAAGTGGCGGCAGCTTAGGGGCATTCGGATTGAGCGATTCGCTCAAGCTGTAAGCTTTTTGCGTAGCGGGGCGCTGGTGAATGGACTCAAACCAACGCTTTAAGTGAGGAAAGTCATCGAGGTTTTGTTGTTGACGGCCGTAGGCGGCGATCCAAGGAAAGCAAGCCATGTCAGCAATCGAGTAGTCACCCACAATAAATGGCTGATCAGCCAGGCGTTTGTTGAGCACCCCATATAATCGCGCGGTTTCGTCCACATAGCGTTTGATGGCGTAAGGAATCTTCTCTGGAGCGAATTGCGAGAAATGGTGATTTTGCCCTGCCATTGGACCCAAACCACCCATCTGCCAGAACAACCATTCGAGGGTTTGTAAGCGAAGACGCATGTCCGTGGGTATAAATTGACCCGTTTTTTCAGCAAGGTAGAGCAAAATCGCACCTGAATCAAATACCGACACCGGTGCACGGCCATCGACTGGCGCATGATCAACGATGGCAGGGATGCGATTATTAGGGGAAATCGCCAAAAAGTCAGGGGCAAACTGCTCATTTTTGGCAATATTGATGGTTTTTATGTTGTATGGCAGACCTGTTTCCTCAAGAAACAGTGTGATCTTGTGACCGTTCGGCGTGGTCCAGTAATACAAGTCAATCATATTTTTTCCAGTTTATTTTTGTTGTTGATTTCGTTCGATTAAAAAACGAAGGTTTCACAATAAGGCTTCAATATCGGCCTTGATCGCTTTTGGCGTGGTGTTCGGCGCATACCGTTTAACGACGGTACCATGGCTATCGACCAAAAACTTGGTGAAGTTCCACTTGATTGCCTCACTGCCCAATAAACCGGGCTGACTCGATTTGAGCCACTCGTACAGCGGGATGGCATTGCTGCCATTGACATCGACTTTGGAAAACATCGGAAACGTCACGCCAAATCTGGTTTCACAAAACGATGAAATGCTGGCCTCATCGTCAGGCTCCTGTGCCCCAAACTGGTTGCTCGGAAACCCCAAGACAGCAAAGCCTCGCTCAGCGAAATCTTTTTGTAAGGCTTGAAGACCTTCATATTGGCTGGTGAAGCCACAACGTGATGCTACGTTGACGATGAGAAGCACTTTGCCCTCATAGGCTGTCAACGACTGGGCTTGGCCGTGAATGTCCTGAACGGTGAATGTTGACAATGTCGTCATGATGGTCGTCCTCGGGTTGTCCTGCTATTCGATATCAATGGAAGAAAGCCGTTTAAAAGCATCAATGGCCCTGACACGACTGGACTTCAAATCAACGATGGCAGCTGGGTAAGCCAGCGCTTGGCGTTGTTGGGTTGTCGGCTCGTGAATGCTTTTGGCGTCTAGAGAAGCGAGATTAGGCAGCCACTGCTTGATAAAGTCACCCTGTGGATCAAACTTTTGCGACTGGCTGATTGGATTAAAAACGCGGAAGTAGGGCGCTGAGTCAGCGCCGGTGGAGGCACTCCATTGCCAACCGCCATTGTTGGCCGCAAGCTCACCGTCAATGAGGTGTTGCATAAAAAAAGCCTCCCCCAAACGCCAATCAAGCAACAGGTTTTTGGTGAAGAACATGGCCACAACCATCCGCAAACGATTGTGCATCCAACCCGTGGCAAGCATTTGTTGCATGGCCGCGTCCACAATCGGAATGCCGGTGCGTGCTTGGGCCCAGGCCGAGAAGTCCTCGGGTGCATCGCGCCATTGCACGCCCAGTGTTTCTGGCCTTAGCGGCTGGTGCATCGAAAGCTTGGGAAAACCATTTAACAAGTGCCAATAAAACTCACGCCAGATCAGCTCGTTGATCCAACTGCGGATGCCTTCTTGACCGGTTTCAAGCTCACCGTGATTTCGCACCATGGCCGCTTCTAGGCACTGGGCCGGCGATATCAAACCAGCGGTCAAGTAAGGCGAGAGGGCGCTGGTGCCATCTTGACCAGGAAAATTACGGGCCGTCTCGTAGGCCTCTATTCGTGTGTTTAAAAAATCACTTAACCGCTGCTTTATGCTGGTTTGATCGACCGGCCAAGTCTTTGCCAAGCTCGGTAAAGCCTCAGGCCATAGCGCCTCAATTGAGTCGCTTTGCCAGTCTGCCGGTACACGCATTGGATCAGGCACCGGTACTCGGGCGATGGGTTGCTCACGAAGTCGGGCGCGGCAAGCACGGGCAAATGGCGAAAACACCCGGTAAACACCACCCGAGCCGGTTTTCAGTGACCCCGGTGTCAACAATGTTTGCCCATCATGACCAATCATTTCAACACCATGGGTTTTGAGCGCAGAGAAACACGCCCGATCACGCTTGCGTTCATTGACCCCTTGCTCGCGATTGCAATGAATCTCGGTCACGCCGTTTTGCTGACAGAACGTCACCAAGGCGCTTGGAATATCTTGCCACCAGTCAACGCGCAAGACTTTGAGCACGACACCGATTTCAGCCAAACGGGGCTGAAGATCGATCAGTGCCCGTCGCCACAGGTCTTGCTTGATGGGAGCGTCCTGGTGTGAGGCCCACTGTGCCGGTGAAACCACAAATAGCCCGAAAGCCGGGCCCGATCGTCGAGCCGCCGTCAGAGCAGGTTGATCCTCTAATCGCAAATCGGTGCGAAACCAGACGCAAGCACTCATTTTTTCGCCGCTTGCCAACGCGAGACAGCCGCCAAAGTGTGCTTCACGTGATCCTCAGGACTCAGGCTTTCGTAGACATCGATGATGCTGCCGTTAGGGGCAATCGCGTAAGAAATACGGTCAGCGACACCGGGCCATATTTTGAGTGCAGCATCATAGGCTTTCATGATCGATTGGTCGTTGTCGGCGGCAACCGCAAACTTACCGCCACAGGGGCCTGTGGAAAACTTTTCAAAGTTTCAATAACATCGGTTGAGACCCCCACAACAGTGGTTTTTTGCGCTTTGAAATCATCAATGGCTTGCGCAAACATTTGTGCCTCGATAGTGCACCCGCTGGTAAATGCTTTTGGATAGAAATAAACCACGACAGGACCCTCGGTCAGAGCCGCGCTCAAATCGAATGTAAATGTTTCACCGGCCAAGGCCGCTGGTGCCTTAAAAACAGGCGCTGTCTGCCCTGGTTTGAGTTGGGCCAAAGCCAGCGAGTGGCCCACAAACCACAGGGTCAACAGCATTAACCAAAAGGCCAAGTGATGTCCAGACGCACCCAATACCCTCGCGGGTATTGGGTCTGGGTTGATGGATTTTATGGCCGTTTTTTCAACGGCTTGAAGTCGATACATTACGTTATGCATGGGATCATCATCGCTCGAATCATTTCGTAGGAGTCAGCTTAGATGAAAGTCAGCCTGCCGTCCAAAAATACCTTACAAACACCCATCCGGTTTAAACGCGTTTAACGCTGCTTTGTGGCTGGTGAAGTAGCCAGCCTTTGCGTGGTCACAGCCGTGGCTCAAGCACCAAGAGCGCCAACCGGCAGTCAAGCCTTAACGCGTGAACAGATCCTTGCTTTGCTTGAAAACGAAGTAAATGGCACATATAAGATTGCTTCAGCGCAATTGACGACACCGCTCAGTGGCGATAAAAACGCTGTTTGGCGCAAGCCTCTTGGCAACATGATGCCAATCGGCGCAATACCCGCAATTGGGCTGATCAGGGCGACTCAATCGAAACGTTCTCGACGTGCTCGACCGTTGGGGCTTGAGCAAAGTGACGGCTGGCCAGTGCGCGCCATTGCTGGAAACCATCAGACTCCCTGAAATCAACCATATGGGCTTGTACCGTCTCCCACTCAACGAACAATTGATATTGGCTGGGATGCTCGATGCAGCGAACCAGCCGAACGCCGTGACAGCCTTTGGCTGCTAAAAAATAGGGTTTAGCCAGCGCGACCTTCGCTTCAAAATCTGATTCTTCCCCAGCTTTAATGACCAGGTGGGCGATTTCTGTCACCATGATGACTCCTTTGGCGTGAATTTGAGTGCTCATCATACGACAACAGCGGGGCACAAGAAGGTGATTTTGCTCGGCTAAAAACAGCCATGATCGCCAGTCAATCATTGCTTAAACGCTTAGGATGCGCGCTCAATTATTTTTTAAAGGCATACGCGCATGGGCACAATTGACAAATCAAACCACGCTTCCATACCCACTGTCTTAGCCAAAGGCATATCGCCAGCGACCTTGGATTTTTACGGGGCTGCTGGCACTGTGACGGGTTCAAAAACACTCCTAACCTTCAATGGTTATCGCTTACTCGTGGATTGTGGCATGTTTCAAGGCCACAAGAATTTACGGCAACTCAATTGGATTGATTTGCCGTTTGAGCCCAAGCGGTTGTCGGCCGTCGTGCTGACTCACGCGCATTTGGATCATGCAGGCGCGTTACCGTTGCTGGTCAAGCAAGGCTTTTGCGGGCCCATCTATACCTCAGCCGCGTCAATGGATGTGGCGACTGTTTTGCTGCTTGACAGCGCCAACCTTCAGCAAGAAGAGGCCACCCATGCCAATCGTCACAACACGAGCAAACACCACCCAGCCAAGCCGTTGTATGACATGGCTGACGTTGAGGCAACGGTCAATCTTTTCAAACCCCTATCCTTCGGCGATTGGCACCATGTCTTGCCGGATATCTCAATCAAACTTCAACGTGCCAGTCATATGCTCGGTGCCGCCTTTGTACGCGTTCAAGCGGGCGATCGAGAGGTGGTGTTTTCTGGTGATTTGGGACGTGCACAAGCCCCCATTTTGGGTGCGCCAGAAACGCTCGGGCCGGTCGATTATGTGGTGATGGAGTCCACTTATGGCAATCGGCAACATCGTACTGAAGACCCCAAAGCATTGTTGGCGAGCATCATCAACGCAACCGTTAGACGGGGTGGGGCGGTTTTGATTCCCGCCTTTGCCGTCGGCCGTGCACAAGTTTTGATGCACGCCATTAATGACTTGATTGAGTCTAAACAAATCCCAAAGCTGCCTGTTTTTTTAGACAGCCCAATGGCAGTCAATGTGACCAAGCTCTATCAAAAGCATCATCGGGATCATCAGCTGAGCGCCGAGCAAATCAAAATGGTGTTCGATGTGGCCCAATTGGTTGACACGACTCAAGCGTCAAAGGCCCTGCATGCGCTTAAATACCCACGCATCATTATTTCAGCCAGTGGGATGGCCACAGGCGGTCGGGTTTTACATCACATATGTACGTTGGTTGGTGAGCAGCGCAATTCAATTGTTTTTGCGGGGTTTCAAGCCGCTGGGACCCGTGGCGCACGGTTAGTGGCAGGCGAACCGACTGTCCGTGTTTTTGGGCAAGATCTCGAAGTCAAGGCTGAGATTCACTCAATCGAGGGTTTTTCAGCGCACGCTGATGCTGATCAATTGCTGGATTGGTTAGAGAGTGCTGGTGGCAGTCCCCGACAAGTATTTTTAAATCACGGTGAACCCACAGCCGCAGACACGTTACGCCAACGAGTCGTGCACGAGCTTGGGTTGCCATGTCAGGTGCCATTACTTGGGCAGCGGTTTGCGTTGATTTGAGGCGTTAAGTGTTGAATACAAAAAGTGTGATTGATCATATCGAAACAGTTGACTAGTCCGTATTAACCGCATAATGTATATTATGTAAAGTAAATGATATACGAGAGGATGGTTAGACCTACTGCAGTGATATCTCCCTCTGCGCGTCAAGCGCATCGTCTGGCCAGTAAGTTTTGATATACGCCAAAATGGTTTTGATCTGGATATCGCTTAATGCTGCGCCAAATGCTGGCATATTGCTTTCATAACCAATGGGTGCTGTCACCCCCGGCACAAAACCATCTTTGATCATGCTGAGCAACTGCGCATCGGGATGGTGCCAGGTGTGACCCGTGATGTTGTGCGGCGGCGCCGGCAAACGTCCATTGGCCATGCGGCTGCGCCAGTTCGGTTGACCTTCCATCTTGGCACCGTGACAACTGGCACAAAACGTGCCGTAGAGCAATTTGCCGTCCGCGAGCGCTGGTTCTTGAGCTGGCGCCACCCAGAATGCCGTTGGCCCGGAGCGCTCTACTCGCTCTATTTTTAGACCCTGATGCACGGTGTACAGAACACCGGCATCAGTTTGAAAATAATTAACCCCGATGACGATCAATCCAACAATGACAGACACCCCAATCGCACCCGCCGAAAATCGGCCGATACGATTGTTGGATGCTCTGGAGTTAGTTTTTTTGAATGGCATAACCCTTTAGGGCCGAAACCGCTCGCGAAGTTCCCGCACACCACGGGCCAAGACACGGGCTTCGAGGCCTACAGCCACGAACTTTGCGCCGAGTGCCAAATACCGCTTGGCTAAGGCTTCATCGGGGGTCAGAATCCCTGGTGCTTTACCGTGTTTGAGAATAGTGTCAATGCCTTGTTCAATCACAGCTTGCACATCGGGGTGCCCAGGATTACCCAAATGGCCATAGGCTGCTGCCAAGTCCGACGGACCCAAAAAAACACCATCAACACCGGGCACGGCACAGATCTCATCTAAGTTGTTGATTGCGTCTTGAGTCTCGGCTTGCACCAACAGGCAAACTTCTTGGTCAGCTACTTTTGGGTAGTCGGTGCGAAGATCCCAGCGAGACACCCGCGCTGTGCCATACCCTACCCCTCTGAACCCGTGCGGTGGATAGCGCGTGGCACGCACCAGTTCGGCGGCTTGTTGGGCATTATCAACCATGGGGATCAACAAGGTTTGAACCCCAACGTCAAGCAGCTGCTTGATTAAAACTGGGTCACCAATCAAGGGACGTGCAATAGGGTGCGAAATGGGATAGCCCCCTATCGCTTGGACCTGAGCCAAAACTGTTTGGATGCTATTGGGCGTATGCTCACCATCCAAAAGCAACCAGTCGTACCCGGCTGTGGCGCAAATTTCAGCCGTAAAGGCGCTGGGAATCGACAGCCACAAACCGATCTGCGGCTCCCCTGCCAACAACCGTTCTTTAAACCGATTGCCGGGTGATGCCATCACGAGGCCAACAACTGCTTAGTAACGGCGTCACCAAGTTCTGTGGTGCTTGCCTTGCCACCGAGGTCGGCCGTGCGAGGACCCTTGGCAAGCACAACTTCAATAGCCGCCACAATCGCATCGTGTGCTTCTAGATAGGGTGCTTGCTTGTCTACTGGCAGACCACGGCCCAGGTACTCAAGCATCAAAGCACCCGACCAAATCATGGCGATAGGATTGGCGATGTTTTTGCCATAAATATCTGGCGCCGAACCATGAACCGGCTCAAACAACGACGGGAACAAACGATCGGGGTTCAAATTGGCCGATGGCGCCAAGCCAATCGTACCGGTGCAGGCTGGACCAAGATCAGACAAAATATCACCAAACAGGTTGGTTGCCACCACGACATCAAAGCGGTCAGGTTGCAGCACGAAACGAGCCGACAAGATGTCAATGTGTTGCTTATCGGTGGTCACTTCTGGGTAGTTCTTGGCCATTTCATTGGCACGCTCGTCCCAGTAAGGCATGCTGATGGCAATGCCGTTCGATTTGGTGGCGATAGTTAAGTGCTTGCGATCGCGTTGTTTGGCCAATTCAAATGCGTACTTAAGCACACGGTCACTGCCAATCCGGCTGAATACCGATTCTTGGATCACAATCTCACGATCTGTGCCGGGGAACATGGTGCCACCTAGTGATGTGTACTCACCTTCGGTGTTCTCACGAACCACAAAAAAATCAATGTCGCCAGCCTTACGATTGGCCAATGGGCATGGCACGCCATCAAACAAGCGCACGGGTCGCAAGTTAATGTATTGATCGAATTCGCGTCGAAACTTTAACAACGAGCCCCACAAAGACACGTGATCAGGCACAGCGTCTGGCCAACCAACAGCACCAAAATACAGTGCATCGGCACCCTTTAAGCGGTCTTTCCAATCAGCCGGCATCATTTCACCGTGCTTGGCGTAATAGTCGCACGAGGCCCAGTCATGATGCTCAAAACTCAAAGCCAGCCCAAACTTGCTTGCCGCAGCCTCTAATACTTTCAGCCCTTCAGGCATGACTTCCTTACCAATGCCATCGCCCGGTAAAACCGCGACACGAAATGGGGTGCTCATGAATCAAATCTCCAAAAGTTTGACTGATACGCATCAGTCGAAAGTGAATCAGTGGTGGTTAAAAGGCCATGCCAAGCACCAAGACATCTTGCTTTTTAGCAAACCGCGGCACTCTTGTGGTGTGAATGACCGTGAAAATCGAGGTCAATGCGACAAGCCTCATTTGCCCAGTTCTTTTGACAAAGCCCCCGCCCGCTCAAAGGCTGCTTGCATGGCTAAACCAACCGCCTCATGAAACCCCTTGGCCTGAAGAACATCTAATGCGGCAGCTGTTGTGCCCCCCTTTGACGTGACTCGCTCGCGCAACACTGCAGGCGTCTCCGGTGAATCAGCTGCAAGGGCTGTGGCACCAGCCAATGTGGCCAAGGCCATTTGTTTGGCTTGAGCCGGCGTTAAACCAAGTTTCTCGCCGCCCGCTATCAAAGCCTCAAGGAATCGGAAAACGTAGGCCGGGCCACTGCCTGAGAGCGCCGTGACCGCATCAATCAAATCATCAGACTCAACCCACAAAACTTCGCTAACGGCTGCCATGATGCCTTCAACCGTTTGTCGCTGAGCGTCGCTCACACCACTGGCAGCCACCAACCCGGTCATGCCTTTTTGCACCAAGGCCGGTGTGTTGGGCATCGCGCGCACCACTTGTGTGAACGGCTGTGTCTCGTTACCTAGCCACTTGGATAGGGTTTGCAAATCGATACCAGCGGCAATACTAACCACCAAAGTCTGAGGCGTTAAAAACGGCTTGGCTTGCGCAATGACAGCCGCGAGCTGTTGAGGCTTGACAGCCAAGACCCAAATCGCTGCCTCGCTCAAAGTATCCCCACAGTGCTGTTCACACACGATGCCACGGGCTCGCCAGCGCTGAACCGTGGGCAAATGGTTATCAACGACTGTGATGGTAGAAAGATCTGTCCCTTGTGCAGCCATGCCCTCAATGATGGCGCCAGCCATGTTGCCGCCGCCGATGAAGGCGATGTTTGTTTGATGGTGAGAATCAGTCATACGAATTCCAGGGATTCAAGGTCAGTTCGGACCAAGTCAGTTTTATACGGTAATAAGATACTGCGCCACAACCCCACCAAATACCGCAGCGCCAAACCAATTGTTATGCCGAAAGGCACGGAAACAGGCCTCACGCTCGCGACCTTGGATCCAGAATAAATGCTGGGTCGCAATACCCGCAGCAATGAGTAAACCAACATAATAAGCCCAGTGCCAACCCATCTTGACACCCACCCAAAACAACAACAATAAAGCCGCACCGTAACAAAGACCGATCGCTAGCCTATCAAACCGTCCAAAGGTAATTGCAGCGGTTTTAAGACCGAGTTTCAAGTCGTCGTCGCGATCAACCATCGCGTATTCCGTATCGTAAGCCACCGTCCAAAAGAGATTGGCCACCAGCATCACCCAGGCAACCATGGGAATGCTCGCTGTGACCGCTGCAAAAGCCATTGGTATGCCAAACCCAAATGCAATGCCAAGATAGGCTTGAGGCACCCCAAAAAAACGCTTCATCAAGGGATAGGTTGCCGCTAACACCAGCGCCACAATGGATAACTGGATGGTCAATGCGTTGAGCGTCAACACCAATGCAAATGCACACAATGCCAATATACCGGCAACCCAGAGTGCTTCTGACGCCTGGATCAGCCCACGGGTTAAGACCCGATCTTTGGTTCGTTTGACATGGCGATCAATATCGCGATCGAAGTAGTCATTGATGGCACAACCCGCGGCACGCATCAAGAAGGTACCCGCGATAAAAATCAACAGAATATGCCATGGCGGCAAGCCGCCGCTGGCCGCCCAAAGCGCCCAGAGCGTTGGCCACAGCAACAGTAGCGTCCCTATGGGCTTATCAATGCGAACCAACCGGGCATACAGCCCGAGTCGGTGTATCCGAGCTATTTCGCTCACGATGACATACTCACAACAACATACCCAAGACCATTGACCCGTTACTGAAGAAGGCTGCGCAACATCCAAGCATTTTTTTCATGAATGTCGAGTCGTTGTGTCAGCAGATCTGCGGTTGGCTGATCATTGGCAGCACTGGCATGCGCAAAAGCAGCCCGTGCGGTTTTGGCGACTGACTCGTTGCCAGATACCAGCAAACGAATCATTTCGTCGGCCGTGGGCACTTGCTTGGGTTCGCTAATGGATGACAACTTGGCGTACTCAGCATATGTACCTGGCGCATAGTGGCCGAGTGCACGAATGCGTTCAGCGATTTGATCCAAGGCTGTCCACTCTTCAGTATATTGACCCATGAACATGGTGTGTAAGGTGTTGAACATGGGGCCAGTCACGTTCCAGTGAAAGTTGTGCGTCATCAAATAAAGCGTGTAAGAGTCCGCCAGCATCTTGGACAACTCGCTGGCAACGACCGCCCTATCTTTGGCTGAAATGCCAATATTGATCGCTGGTACTGCCAAAGCAGCGGCTGTTTTATTGCTTGTTTTTTTCATCGAAAACTCCTTAAACGCTGGGGTGTACTGATTATCAGCACACTCAAAATCATTCAATCAGGTTACCACTTGGGCTGGATTGGCGTCGAACAATCGCTTGTCAATCGGCAGCATGTTTACCCCGGGCAAGCGACTTTCACGAATGGCCTGCGCCAAGGTTTGAATCGCCGCCATGCGGGGAAAGCTCTTGCGCCATGCCAAAACAACACGCCGGTCGGGTGCGGGTGATTTAAAAGGCACATACTTAAGCAAAGCCGACTCGGCGTTTTCATTGGCCATCAATGACGTGATTGGCATCACTGTCAAACCGATCCCAGCGGCTACCATGTGACGAATGGTCTCTAGTGAAGAGCCCTCAAACGTACGCTGAATCCCCTCATTGTGATCGGCAAAGCGTGATAACTCGGGGCACACACCCAACACATGGTCTCTAAAACAATGACCAGCGCCGAGCAACAACATGGTCTGCTGCTTCAGATCCGTGGCTTCAATACTGTCGCGCGCCGCCCATGGGTGCCCCGCTGGCATCGCAACCATAAAAGGCTCATCGTAAAGCGGCATGGTCACCAGTCCGGCATCAGGCACGGGCAACGCCATAATCGCACAATCAATTTCACCGTTGCGCAATAACTCGACTAATTTGGCTGTGAAGTTTTCTTGCAAAATAAGGGGCATTTGCGGCGTTGTTTGAATCTGCACTGGAATCAAGCGAGGTAAGAGGTAAGGACCAATGGTGTAAATCACCCCTACCCTTAGCGGACCGGCTAATGGGTCGTGACCCATGCGGGCGATTTCCTTCATCAGGGCACTTTCTTGCAAGATTTTGTGGGCTTGTGCAATCAGGCGCTCACCAATGGGCGTCACACCGATTTCAGCCCCACCACGTTCAAACACCGTCACGCCGAGCTCATCTTCGAGCTTGCGAATCGCCACTGATAAGGTGGGTTGGCTAACAAAGCAAGCCTCTGCCGCTCGACCAAAGTGCCGTTCTCGTGCCACTGCCACGATGTACTTTAATTCCGTTAATGTCATGTCTAACGTCCTAAAAATAATGGGTACCGTGGAACATTCTCACCGCACTAACCATTTAAAAATGCTTCCCGTGCCTGCATCCATCGGTCTTTGTGCCTTTGGGCCACCTCAGGTTGGTTCTGCCTCAGTTCAACGGCCAAAGCCTGTGCTTGCGCCAACCAATGCGAATCGGCTTCAAAATCGGCAAAGCGCAATAACGCCAAACCCGATTGACGGGCACCCAAGAATTCACCAGGGCCTCTGAGTTGCAAATCACGCCGTGCAATCTCAAAACCGTCATCAGTCTCATACATGGCTCGCAGGCGCGTCTGGGCTTCTTGTGAGAGCGGCTTCTCAAAGAGCAAAAGACAAATGGATTCACGCGAACCACGCCCTACCCGACCGCGCAATTGATGCAACTGAGCCAAGCCAAACCGCTCGGCATGCTCGATAACCATCAAGCTGGCATTGGGCACATCAACGCCGACTTCTATAACCGTAGTCGCCACCAAAACAGCCAATTCACCAGCAGAAAATGCATGCATGACAGCTGCTTTTTCTTGTGAACTCAGTCGACCATGAACCAGTCCAACCGTCAGCCCAACAAGCGTCTGCGTTAAGCGCGCATGGGTGTCTTTCGCTGTTTGTAGTTCGAGGGCTTCACTTTCTTCGACTAAGGGGCACACCCAATAGACCTGACCGCCCTCAGTCACAGCTTTTCGCACGCCTTCGATAACTTCTTCGCGCCGGTTCGCACTAACCAATTTTGTTTTTACCGGTGTGCGCCCAGGTGGTCGTTCGTCGATAACAGAGACATCCAAATCAGCAAAAAATGTCATCGCTAATGTGCGAGGAATGGGTGTCGCACTCATGGTGAGTTGATGGGGGTAGACACCCAGACTCATTGCTGTGGGACTAGACTGTTCAGCTTTTTGACCGAGTGCCAAGCGTTGCGACACACCAAAGCGATGCTGCTCATCAACGATAGCCAAACCCAAATCATAAAATCGAACACCCTGTTGAATGAGCGCTTGGGTGCCCACAATCAATTTTGCCTCACCGCTAGCGATCGCCGCTAAGTTTTGTCGTTTGATAGGCGCCGAAAGTCCTGAGCTTAACCAAACACATTGCAATCCCAAAGGTTGTGCCCAAGCGCTGAATTTAAGAAAGTGCTGCTCCGCCAAGATTTCTGTTGGCGCCATGACAACGGCTTGCTTACCGTGCTCCACAGCCCTGAGTGCGGCGAGCGCCGCAACCACCGTTTTACCACTACCCACATCACCTTGCAGCAGACGATGCATCGGATAGTCAAGCGCCATGTCGGCATGGATTTCGCCAATCGCGCGTTTTTGCGCAGGGGTCAATTCGAACGGCAATGCCTTAAGCATCTGATCAACCAAAGATGCCGCATGCTTGGTTTTGGGTAGGGGCTGCGCTGTTTTTTGTCGACGCGCTTCACGAGCATCCGCCAAACTGATCTGCTGAGCCAATAACTCATCGAACTTCACCCTAATCCAAGCCGGGTGTGTGCGTTGTTCTAAATCATCCACACAAGCGTCGGGTGTTGGTCTGTGAAGCGACTTTACGGCCTCACCGAAAGACAATAGCCCCAAGCGTTCCCGAACACTGTCTGGCAGTGTGTCGTCGATGTCAGCGGCTTGCAACGCCGCCTCGATTCGGGTACGAATGGCTTTTTGCGTCAAACCCTCAGTGCTCGGGTAAACCGGTGTCAGCGTATTGGGCAAAGGCGCACCGGGTCGACTGACACGCGGATGGATCATCTCCAATCCGTTAAATCCTGGCCTCACCTCACCACGAACACGCCAGCGTTTTCCCACTTGCATCTGCTGCAACTGACTGGGATAAAAATTAATCCACCGCAAGCCAATTTCACCGCTATCGTCGCGTAGTTTGGCCGTCAAATACTTTCTGGGGCGATACGTCACGTCTGCTTGCGTGACCTCGCCTTCGACATTCAGGCTGGCATAAGGCCGTGCCGAGCCAATCGGTTGTAGACAAGTCTCATCCTCATAACGCAAAGGAAAGTGCAGCAAAAAATCAGTGGGCGTGATTAAACCCAGCTTTTCATAAAGCGCAGCAACACCACCCGGTCGAGCGGTCTTCGAGGGTTTTTTAGCAAACAACGATGGCTTCGACTTCAAAATCTGCGCCTTTGGGTAAGCCACTGACCTCAACCGTTGAGCGGGCAGGAAAAGGCTCAGGAATGACAGTCGCCATGATTTGATTCACATCAGAAAATTTTGATAAATCAGTTATGTATAGCGTTAACTTTACAATTTGATTTAACTCTGCACCGGCAGCTTGCACGACAGCAGTCATGTTTTGAAAGGCTTGTTTGACCTGAGCCTCGAATGATTCGGTCACCAACTCACCAGTCGCTGGGACCAATCCAATCTGGCCTGACAGATAGATGGTTTTGGGCCCCGTGGTGGCCACAGCTTGCGAATAAGGACCGACCGCAGCGGGTGCCAGATTGGTGTGAATGATGGTTTTACTCATGAAGAACTCCCATGTCAGAGTTTATTCTATTGAATTTTAAATATTAATAGAAAAATATTATTCGAATGCATTAAGCCGCTACCGATGACTGCAGAACAGCAGCTTATGAGTAACTATTCTCATTCGCATTGATGGCTATTCTAACGTGTTGGATTTTTTCGCGCAGGACCTTTTCAAGTGTTTAGATACCCGAGGCCTTCGCTTTGGTTTTGGAAAGCCGTCACCTGCGCAAGGGGTACGAAAGAAAAAAGGCAAGCGCTCTTGCCTCACCACCGGCAACGTGAGGCAGTAGAAAGATGGGTTGCGATACTGACCCAATCATAGACTTCAACGGTTTGTTTTAACCGCCGTCCATGCCCAATTCGCGTAACTTTCGCGTGATCGTATTGCGACCCATTCCCAGTCTTGCCGCCGCTTCAACGCGACGTCCACGGCAAACCTGCAGCGCGGCTTGGAGCACTGCTTTTTCAAACTCGCGCGTGAGTGCACCCCACACCTCTGGATCTGTATGCTGCAAACGCTTCGAGGCGTCTTCAGCCAAAAGCTCAACCCAGCCGTGTTCTGTAAAGGCTTGCCCTGAATCGACGGCGGTCTTGATAGATATTGGGTTTAAATCAGAGAAGGCACTGAGAGCCTCAGTCGTTGACCGCGGCGTTGACTTGAACTGCTTAATCTCTGGCGGCAAGTCTGAAACGTTGATTGTCTTGCCAGGCGCCATGACAGTCAGCCAATGGCAAAAGTTTTCGAGCTGTCTAACGTTGCCTGGAAAATCAAATTGCTGCAAGAGTGCCATGGCGTCGTCAGACAACTTTTTTACAGGCACCCCAAGCGATTGCGCGCTTGTGTCTAAAAAGTGACGAGCCAAATCAGGGGCGTCTTCACGTCGTTCTCGCAAAGGCGGCAAACGCAAACGAATCACATTAAGCCGATGGAACAAATCCTCTCTGAACCGACCTTCGCGTACCCTGTCTTCAAGTGGCTGGTGTGTGGCCGCAATGATGCGCACATCCACTTGAATCGGCTGAGAGCCACCAACACGATAAAAGGAGCCATCTGACAGCACTCGCAAGAGCCTCGTTTGCAGCTCAAACGGCATGTCACCGATTTCATCGAGAAACAAAGTGCCGCCAGACGACTCTTCGAACCGCCCTCGCCGATTGGCATTGGCGCCGGTAAAAGCCCCGCGTTCATGACCAAACAACTCTGCTTCAAGTAAATCTTTCGGAATGGCCGCTGTGTTTAACGCCACAAAAGGACCCCGTGCACGTGAGCCATGTTGGTGCAAGGCACGTGCAACCAGTTCTTTGCCTGTCCCAGACTCGCCGGTAATTAAAACCGTCACGTTTGACTGCGCCAAACGACCAATGGCACGAAAAACCTCTTGCATGGCAGGCGAACTCGACTGCGTCAACATCGCTTTGACTGACTTACCTTTCGCGCCCGGCGGCGTGGCCGTGGTTGACGCACTTTCTGATGCGCTAGATTCTTGCAGGGCGCGACTGATTAAGGTGACCGCGTCATTGATATCAAAAGGTTTGGGCAAAAAATCGAAGGCCCCCCCCTGAAAGGCAGAGACCGTACTGTCTAAATCGCCAAAAGCGGTCATCACAATAACGGGCAAACGAGGGTGTGTTTCTTTGACTTCCTTTAACAAAGTAAGACCGTCTTTGCCAGGCATCCGAATGTCGGATATAAGTGCAGCGGGCTCAGCTGAGGTGAGGGCTAATTGCACGTCAGCAGCGCTGGAAAAACTCATGGTTTCAATGCCAGCACGATTCAGTGCTTTCTCTAAAACCCAGCGAATGGCTTGGTCATCATCTACGATCCAGACCGGTTTCATGTCAACTCCAGCGGTAGCATCAATCGGAACTCCGTGTGGCCCGCTCGGGACTCGAACTCTAATAAACCACCGTGCTGTGCAAGCAGATCTTGTGCCAGACTTAATCCCAAGCCCGTTCCACCGCTTCGACCTGTTACCAGCGGATGGAAAATTTTATCTTTTAAATCAGTCGGCACACCGGGTCCATTGTCAATGACAGTAATTACCGCAGCGCTGCGGTGTTGACGATGTTGCAGCATCACTTGTCGAGCAATGCGCGTTTTGACGACAATATGCGGCCCATCATGAGGGGGTTCTTCTTGCATGACCTGGGCAGCATTACGCACCACATTTAATAACGCCTGCACCAACCTGGCTGAATCCGCACTGAATTCAGGCATCGACGCATCGTAGTCGCGAATAATTTCAACCGTTTTGAATTCGGCCTGCACGAGCGCACAAACCCGCTCACAAACTTCATGAATATTCATTAAAGACAATTGCATGGGACTGGCCTGGGGCGTGGTCAAACGATCCACAAGCACCTGCAAACGGTCTGCCTCTGAAATGATGACGCCCGTGTATTCTTTCAACCGATCGTCGGGTAACTCTGCTTCTAACAGCTGAGCCGCGCCCCTGAGCCCGCCCAACGGATTCTTGACCTCGTGAGCCAAATTGCGCAACAGTTCGTGTTGACCGGCAATCGCTTGCGCCAAACGTTGTGTGCGATCTACCACCAACCGTGACTCTAAGTCTGCAACCTCGACGAGCGCGGCCCAGCCTTCGTGCCCCAAAAGGCTCACTGTTGTCACGGAGACTTCACTGGAATTAGAACCTTTGGGCACCAAAGCCACCTGACGACAGCTCTCAAGCGTACCCTCACAAGCATGCAAGAATGATTGCGCCAAAGGGGGATCTGGATCAAATAACGCAATCGCCATTTGACCTTCTAGGTGGCGTCGCGAGCGCCCGAACAGATCTTGAGCGGCAGAATTGACACGCACCACAATCCCGTCTCGATCTAGAAGCAGGACTGTTGTGGCAAGAAGGTCGTAGGAATCACCAGTGTTCATGGGTGTCGGGTCGGCTCGACCCGACCACCTCAAATCAGGAGAATCACAGGCTGTAATACAAGTCGAATTCGACAGGGTGAGTGGTCATGCGAATGCGTGTGACCTCAGCCATTTTCAAATCGATGTATGCGTCGATCATGCCGTTGCTGAAGACACCGCCGCGCGTGAGGAACTCACGATCGGCATCAAGCGCTTCGAGGGCTTGATCCAGCGAATGACAAACGGTTGGGATCTTTGCATCCTCTTCAGGCGCCAAGTCGTACAAGTTCTTGTCAGCAGCATCACCAGGGTGAATCTTGTTTTGCACGCCATCCAAACCAGCCATCATCAGCGCTGAAAAAGCAAGATACGGGTTAGCCAGTGGATCGGGGAAACGGGCTTCGATGCGACGTCCCTTAGGGTTGCTGACATACGGGATACGGATCGAGGCTGAACGGTTACGGGCCGAATAAGCCAATTTTACTGGTGCTTCAAAGTGAGGCACCAAGCGCTTGTAAGAGTTTGTGCCGGGGTTGGTAATGGCATTAAGCGCGCGCGCATGCTTGATGATACCGCCGATGTAATACAAGGCAAACTCCGACAGGCCAGCGTAGCCGTTACCGGCAAACAAGTTTTGGCCGTCTTTCCAAATCGACTGGTGCACGTGCATACCCGAGCCGTTATCACCAACGATGGGTTTGGGCATAAAGGTTGCGGTTTTGCCGTAGGCATGGGCAACGTTGTGAACCGTGTATTTTAAAATCTGATTCCAGTCAGCACGCTTTACCAGTGTGCTGAAGCGCGTGCCAATCTCAGATTGACCGGCACCAGCCACTTCGTGATGATGTACTTCAACAGGCACACCCTGCTCTTCAAGCAACAAACACATTTCCGAACGCATGTCTTGGAATGAGTCAACAGGGGGCACTGGGAAGTAACCACCTTTGACCGCAGGACGGTGCGCCAAGTTGCCGCCATCCATGTCAAGGCCTGTGCTCCATGAGGCTTCTTCGGATTTGATTTTCACGAAGGTACCAGACATGTCGGTGTTCCAAGTCACACCGTCAAACACAAAAAACTCTGGCTCAGGACCGAAGAAAGCAGTGTCGCCCAAGCCACTAGATTTCAAATATGCCTCGGCACGCTTAGCCAATGATCGCGGGTCACGATCGTAGCCTTTCATGTCTGAGGGCTCAACCACGTCGCAAGTCATGATAAGGGTCGACTCTTCACGGAAAGGATCCATGCGTGCTGATTCCGAATCAGGCATCAACAACATATCAGAGGCCTCGATACCCTTCCAACCCGCAATCGATGAACCATCAAAGGCTTGGCCAGATTCAAACTTCTCTGCGTCCATTTGGTGGGCAGGTATTGAGACATGCTGCTCCTTACCCATGGTGTCAGTGAAACGCAAGTCAACAAACTTGACTTCGTTATCGGTAATCAGCTTTAAAACGTCTTGGGTCGTGCTCATGATGGCTCCGGTTTATACGATTTCAAAAAAGTACTTCTTAACTGTCACATCAGGTGGCTTGTGAAATTATGTTTCTCTGAATGCAAAATACGTGCCAGCACTGGTGAAAGCGCCGTTTGGCAACAAAAAAACATCGAAGTCATATTAAGCACAATAATGGTGCATTATGCACCATTAATTGCACATAAATAGTGCACATGAATCTTTTACCGTTTAAGCGAACCCTCATCCTCTAAAAACAGGCTTTGCAGGATATTGAGATGTCGCCACCCGAGCTCAGTAGCACACAAGCGGCTAGGGTCTGGTGACATCAGATGACGCTCAAGCGCCAATTGCAGGGTTGCGCTCAATGCCAATCGCGACAATCCCGTGCGCTCTTCAAAAAGAGAGGTTGCTACACCTTGGCGCAACCGCAACGCGTTAAGCATAAACTCGAAGGGCAAATCGGTCGAACTCAATCGCCTTGTCTCACTGACATGACTACCGTCGTGACGTATGGCCGATTGCATCCACTGCTCAGGATTCCGGGTGCGAGCGCTACGCTCGATCCGATCATGAAACGACAATTTGCTGTGCGCGCCAGGGCCAATGCCCAAGTAATCCCCAAACGTCCAATAATTCAAATTGTGGCGAGAGCGTTCTTTAACGCTCGCAAACGCAGAAACTTCATACCGATCCCAGCCGTGAGCCGAGATTGCCTGCCCAATGTACGCTTCCATCTCACCGAGCACATCATCATCAGGCAGCGCTGGGGGAAACTTCGCAAAAACCGTCTGTGGCTCGATCGTCAATTGGTAGAGGCTCAGGTGTTGTACTCCCATTGCCAATGCCGTTCTTAACTCAGTCTCCCACTGGCTAGCAGTTTGTCCCGGAAGACCGTACATCAGGTCCAAATTGACTCGATTAAACGAGCGCAAACCGTATTCGATAGCCCTCATTGCCTGCTTGACATCGTGACGACGACCCAAAGCCTTTAAGTAATTATCGTTAAACGATTGCACACCGATCGACAAGCGGTTAACACCGCTGGCTGCAAAAGAAGCGAATTTCTGCGCCTCTGACGCGCCAGGGTTGGCTTCAAGGGTGATCTCGGCGTCTGGCCATATCGACAACCTAGCGCGTACCATCGCAATCAGTTGATCCAGAGCCGCCGCAGACAACAAGCTCGGCGTGCCACCTCCAATGAAAATGGTGTGAATTTGCCGACCCCAGATGAAGGGCAATGCTTGCTCAAGATCAGCCGTCAACGCTTGAAGATAACCCGACTCTGGCAGGTCATCTGGTGCCTCATGGGAATTAAAATCACAATAGGGGCACTTACGAATACACCAGGGTACGTGGATGTAAAGCGACAATGGCGGCAACGCCTCAAGCGCAAACTCCGTTTTGACGGGTTGCAACCCAGAACCCGTGCTTTTTACGTCCTGCCGAGCAATCGGGATGACCCGACGGGGATTTGGTGAAGTGGTCATTCGCGAATCAAAACGCGTTCACGCAGCGTGTTGATTAAGATTCGCATCGCCTGCGCGCGATGACTGATTTCATTTTTTTGCGCTGCATGGAGCTCAGCGGCTGTCAACCCGAGTTCGGGCAAAAGGAAATGCGGGTCGTAGCCAAAACCATGCTCGCCTCGCGGCTGATCAATGACCTGCCCCGTCCATGAGCCTTGGGCAACGATCGGCAAGGGATCATCTGGCGATAAAACCAGTACCAAAATGGCCACATACATGGCTTGACGATCTGTCACGCCATTCAAACTAGCAACTAGTTTTTGATTATTGGCTTTGTCTTGAGCCAGGCCTGTCATCGGCTCGGCAAAGCGCGCTGAGTGAACCCCAGGTGCGCCAGACAAAGCCGATACACAGATGCCAGAATCATCGGCCAGCGCGGGTAAACCTGTTTTGCTGCTGGCATGACGCGCTTTGGTCAGGGCATTTTCAAGAAAGGTGGTGTAGGGCTCTGGCGCCGGATCAACACCAAGCGAGGCCTGATCCAAGACACTCACCCCCAAAGGCGCCAACAGGCGATCGAACTCGCGTCGTTTACCGGGGTTTGCCGTTGCCAAAACCAGCTGACTTAACATCGACACACAGTCTCCATAAAAAGGATCGTTTTACTGTGCGGGCTCACGTTCAACTTCAGGCACGTCTTGCAGCAAAATGTCCACCAAATCGCGGGCGAATGGCGGCAAGGCAGCCAAATCACGCACGCAAATATGCAGTTTTCGCTCAGCCCACGGATCTGAAAGTTTCACCAAACGTAGGTTCATGTTGCTAGAAAAGCGTCGCGCAGCCTGCTCGGGCACGACACCGATGCCCACGCCAGCCTCGATCATTCGGCATACCGAGTCGAAACTGCCCACCTCAATGCGAAAACGAAACGGATGGCCAAGATTGTCAGCGGCTTGAATCAAAAAGGCGTGGATGGCGCTCCATTCAGATAATCCGACATATTCGTAAGACAGGGTTTCGCCGAAAGCGACTTCCTTTCGGTCAGCCAAGGGATGCTTGATATCCGTGACCAAAGTCAGTCGGTCTTTGCGGTAAGGTAAAAATTGAATGCCATCACCAGCAGGCTGGCCCGCAACCACACCAATGTCTGCTGCCCCATCAGCCACTGCTTTAGCCACCAGATAGCTAAGCCGCTCACGCAAATTAACGGTGACATCTGGGTGGGTGGCGAGATATCGACTGAGAACTGATGGCATGAACTCGGTCATGGCAGTGGTATTGGCCACCATCCTCACCTGCCCTTTAATGCCCTTAGAGTACTCATGGATATCGCCGCGCAGTTGCTCAATTTGCTGCAAAACTTTGCGGGCATGCCTGAGGAAAGACTCCCCTGAGGGTGTCAGCGTGACCCCCTGACTGTTCCGGAAAAAAAGTCGAGTCCCAAAGTGCTCTTCGAGGTTTTTAACGCGGTTACTGGCAGCGGGTAACGAGAGATGTGACTTTTCAGCGCCGCGTGTCAAACTACTCGCGTCGCCGATATTCACAATGAGCTGTAGATCGGTTAAATCGAAATGGCTGGCCATGGTTTGCTTAGTCGCTGTAAAAATCAGTGCGCAATGCTTCGGTTGTTAGAAAGCTGGGCTTAATCAAACAGCAATTGTCAAGTGTTAAGCAGTGCGGCAAAGTTTCGTAATGATTAAACCGTAATGATAAGGCAACAATGACAACCCACGCTGAACAGTACCAAGAAATTAGAGACGGGATCCGTAGCTTGTGTGCCCAGTTTCCTGATGAATACTTCAGAAAAATTGACGAAGAGCGGACCTATCCTGAAGCTTTCGTCAGCGCCCTGACCGAGGCCGGTTGGATGGCAGCACTGATTCCGCAAGAATACGGCGGATCGGGCTTAAGCATGACGGAAGCCTCTGTCATCATGGAAGAAATCAACCGCTCGGGTGGCAATTCAGGCGCCTGCCACGGTCAGCTTTACAACATGGGGACGTTGCTTCGGCATGGCTCCGAAGCTCAAAAGCAACATTACTTGCCCAAAATCGCGGCCGGTGAGTTGCGCCTACAGTCCATGGGTGTCACTGAGCCGACAACCGGTACGGACACCACTAAAATCAAAACCACCGCCGTTAAAAAGGGTGATAAGTACGTCATCAACGGACAAAAAGTTTGGATTTCACGCGTTCAGCACTCTGACCTCATGATTCTGTTGGCTCGTACCACGCCATTGGCCGAGGTCACCAAGAAGTCTGAAGGCATGTCGATTTTCCTGGTTGACTTGCACCATGCTGTTAAAAACGGCATGACGGTTCGCCCAATCATGAACATGGTCAACCACGAAACCAATGAATTATTTTTTGACAACCTTGAGATACCAGCCGAGAACTTGATCGGCGAGGAAGGTAAAGGCTTTAAATACATCATGGACGGCCTAAACGCCGAGCGCGCATTGATTGCGGCTGAGTGTATCGGCGACGGCTACTGGTTTATTGACCGCATCTCAAAGTACGTCAAAGAACGCGTCGTCTTTGGCCGCCCTATTGGTCAAAACCAAGGGGTTCAATTTCCGATTGCGCGCGCCCACGTCAACGTCGAAGCCGCCAGCTTAATGCGCTATGAAGCTTGCCGTCTTTACGATGCCGGCTTACCGTGTGGTGCTCAGGCCAACATGGCCAAGCTGCTGGCCGCTGACGCCTCTTGGGAAGCCGCTAACGCTTGCCTGCAGTTTCACGGTGGTTTTGGCTTTGCTTGCGAATACGATGTCGAAAGAAAATTCCGCGAAACGCGCCTTTATCAAGTGGCCCCTATCTCAACGAACTTAATCCTGTCATACGTGGCAGAACATATTTTGGGTTTACCTCGATCCTTTTAAAGGAGTAATTGCCGTGTCTAACGAATCGACCACCGCCTTGTTACACCCGAGTGCTGCTTTGGCTCAGTTTGCCGCCACGCTGCAGTATGAAGACATTCCAGAATCGGTCTTAGACCGCTGTGAGGACCTGTTTCTTGATACCGTGGGGTCGATTCTTGCGGGCTCAACGAGCAAGCCCGTCAAAGCCATGGCAACGTTTGCCAATCAAATGGGACCCAATGGTGGCGCCGCGGAAGATTTGGTCCAACGCACCAAGACAACACCTTACTTTGCCGCCATGGTGAACGCGGCTTCAGCGCACGTGGCCGAGCAAGACGACGTTCATAACGGCGCGGTCTTTCACCCTGGCGCCGTGGTCTTTCCACCAGCGTTAGCCGTCGCACAAGCTATCGGTGCTTCTGGCAAAGAATTCATCACCGCTTGTGTCGCAGGCTACGAAGTGGGCATCCGTGTGGGCGAATTTTTGGGTCGTTCGCACTACAAGATATTTCACACCACCGCGACAGCAGGAAACCTAGCCGCTGCCACAGCCGTCGGACGTCTGTTGAACCTAACGCCCGATAAAATGTTGCATGCCATTGGATCGGCCGGTACCACCGCCGCCGGACTGTGGGAATTTCTGCGCGATGCTGCTGACGCCAAGCAACTCCACACTGCCCATGCGGTCACCGCTGGCATGCAGGCGGCGTATTTGGCGCAGGCTGGCTTCACCGGCGCACAACGCATTTTAGAAGGCGCCCAAGGCATGGGTGCTGGCATGAGTCAGGATGCTGATGCCAGCAAATTGGTTGATAGACTCGGGGTTCGTTGGGCGCTGAGCGAGACGTCTTTCAAATTTCATGCGTCTTGTCGTCACACCCATCCCGCCGCTGACGCGTTGCAAGCAGCCATGAAACAAAATGGCTTGACTGTCGATCAAATCGAATCCGTGGTGACCCATGTGCACCAAGGTGCCATTGATGTGCTTGGCCCAGTGACGGATCCGCAGACCGTCCACCAGTCGAAGTTCTCGATGGGTACTGTATTGGCCCTGATCGCACTGAATGATGCCGCTGACTTGAAAGGGTTTGATGAGGCGCTTGGTAACGAAGCGGTTACTGCTTTCAGAGACCGTGTCACGATGTCGCTTGATCAAGAGGTTGATGGGGCATATCCACAACGCTGGATTGGCAAAGTCACCGTCACGACCAAAGACGGGCAAATTTTTCATGGTCGTGTCGACGAGCCCAAGGGCGATCCAGGCAACACATTGAGCAGGCCAGAGATCGAAGAAAAAGTGATGCGTTTGGGTACCTACAAAAATGCCGCCCCAGCATCGGTGGTCAAAACACTCTCACAAAAAGCGTGGGGTTTGAGAAACCTTTCAAACTTAAACGGCCTGTTGAATTAAAGGCTTGCTTTTAAGGATGTTGATGATTTTGAATCGAAACAATGACGCTTTTGCTCGGATTGAAGCCATGTCACCTCGCACGCCTGGCGGCAACTATGTGCCTTTCAAGCAAGTCGGGGAGTTGGTCTACCTTTCTGGCCAGACCAACAGTCGCGACGGTAAGCTCACGCAAACGGGCCAAGTGGGTGTCGATGTGTCGGTTGAAGATGGTTATGCAGGCGCGCGTGTTTGTATGGAGAACTTATTCGGCACACTCAAGCAGGCAGTTGGCGGTGATTGGAACCGAGTGCTTGAGTGTATCCGCTTGACAGGGTACGTCAATTCAACAGCCCCGTTTGGTAAAGGACCGGCTGTAATTAACGGTGCCTCTGATTTGGTGGTCGAACTCATGGGCGAAGCCGGCCGCCATGCGCGCTCGGCTGTCGGTGTGGCGGCACTCCCAGGCAATGCCACCGTCGAAGTTGAAGCCATTTTTCGTATTAAGGTTTAAGAAAACGTACCTAAGCCCTTCTTGATTGGGCCGCCAGCTGACCTAAGTTGCTAATACCAGTTTGGGCCAGATCCAACAGTCGATCTAGCATTTCCCGATCAAAAGTATGCCCTTCTGCCGTGCCTTGGATCTCAACAAAGCGGCCGGCTCCTGTCATCACCACATTGACGTCGGCATCGCACCCCGAGTCTTCTTCATAATCTAAATCAAGCAACGGTTGCCCATTGACCAAGCCGACAGACACCGCGGCCACACTGTCCAACAAAGGGCTGGTTTGAATGACCCCTTTATCCACTAATCCATCGATAGCATCAGCCAAGGCAACCCAAGCGCCAGTGATGCTGGCACAGCGGGTGCCACCATCGGCTTGCAACACATCACAGTCGATGTGAATGGTGCGCTCACCTAGCGCAGACAAATCAATCACGGCACGCAGGCTGCGCCCAATCAGTCGCTGGATTTCTTGTGTGCGTCCTGATTGTTTACCACGCGCGGCTTCACGGTCTGAACGCGTATGGGTGGCACGCGGCAACATGCCGTATTCAGCCGTCACCCAACCTTGGCCCTTGCCTTTTAAAAAGGGTGGCACTTTATCGAGCACGCTGGCATTACACAACACCCGGGTTTCGCCCATGCTTATCAGGACAGAGCCCTCAGCGTAGCGGGTAAAACCGCGATTAAAGATCACTGGTCGTAAAACATCAGCGGCACGTTGATGCGCTCGAGCGATCGGGTCATGGGCGTGAGACAAAGTCAGTTCTCCTGAATCGGCATTAGCAAAAAACAGTCAGCATAAAACGAAGTATACGCAGGCGCTTACAATCGAGCCAACAGCTTTGGCCAAATGATTGCCGGAGCATGACTCAAAGGAATTCCCATGCGTAGCATGACGGGTTTTGGAAGTGGGCAGGCCTCGGGCTCACCGGGTAGCTTGGTGATCGAAATACGCAGTGTCAACAGCCGCTATCTCGACTTGCAGTTCAAACTACCTGATGAATTACGCCAAGCTGAAATGCCATTGCGCGAGTTAATCAGTCAACATCTGAGTCGCGGCAAAGTCGAAATACGCGCCAACTACACGCGCGCGAAAACGCCAAGCATGCAACACTACACTGCGACACTGCTACACCAAATTGAGTCGACCTACCAACACATCAAGCAGCACATTCCCAGCGTCAGTGCACCGACCCTGACAGACATCACTCAGTGGCCTGATCCAGACCGCCAACAGGCCGACATATCCCTGTGGACACCGCTATGTGTGGCAGCCACTCAAATCGCTTTGACTCAATTGACCGAAGTCAGCAACCGAGAAGGCCAACGCCTTGCGACCATCATTGCTGAACAGGCGCAGCAAATGCATTCGGTTGTGACTGATCTGCGGACAAGATTACCCGCCCTTTTACAAGCACAAAACGACCGCATCGCGACACGGTTGCGTGAAGCCATAATGCAAGCCTTTCCAGAAGGTCTTGCACACATCAGTGGCCAAGAGATCTCTCAGCGATTGGCCACTGAAGCGAGCTTACTAGCCTTAAAAGCCGACGTCGCCGAGGAGCTCGATCGTCTGGCTACCCATCTCAAAGAACTGGATTCAATCGTCAGCGTCGCCGTTCAATCCAAACGTGCCAATGCCAAGCGCATGGCTGTTGGCAAACGATTGGACTTTCTGTTTCAGGAAATGAACCGTGAAGCCAACACCCTGGGCTCTAAATCTGTCAATGGTGACATGACAAAAGCGGCCATGGATTTGAAACTTTTGATTGAGCAGATGCGCGAGCAGATCCAGAACATCGAATA